>JBDXCV010000013.1 GCA_039980135.1 Alphaproteobacteria bacterium | reverse complement strand
ATCGGCGACGGGGACGCAGGACGTCACCCTGACGCACCAGTATCTGGACGACGACCCGACGGCGACGCCTTCGGACACGTACACGATCAATGTGACGGCGACGGATGACGACACCGGTGTGGGCACGGCCTCGACCACGGTTCAGGTCGACAACGTGGCGCCGACGCTGACGCTGGACGGAGTGACGAGCATCGTCGAGAACGGCGTTGCGACCCTGACAGCAACTGTGGCCGACCCGGGCACTGCCGATACCTTCACGGTGGACGTTGATTGGGGCGACGGCAACGTCGAGACGATCACGCTGGGGTCCAGTGCCACCGGTTCGCAGACATTTACGGCGACCCATCAGTATCTGGACGACAACCCGACGGCCACACCTTCGGATATCTACACGATCGATGTGTCGGTTGAAGATGATGACGGTGGTGTGGACAGTGCTTCGACCACGGTTCAGGTCGACAACGTAGCGCCGGTTTTGACCCTGGGTGCGGTCTCGACAATTGTCGAGAACGGTGTTGCGACCCTGACGGCGACGGTTGCCGATCCGGGAACGCAGGATACGTTTACGGTGGACGTTGATTGGGGCGACGGCAACGTCGAGACGATCACGCTGGGGTCCAGTGCCACCGGTTCGCAAACATTTACGGCGACCCATCAGTATCTGGACGACAACCCGACGGCCACACCTTCGGATATCTACACGATCGATGTGTCGGTTGAAGATGATGACGGTGGTGTGGACAGTGCGTCTACGACCGTACAGGTCGACAACGTAGCGCCGACCGTCACGCTCGATGGCGTGACGGCGATTGTCGAGGATGGCGTTGCGACGCTGACCGGGACAATCGACGACCCGGGCACGCTCGACACTTTCACCCTGGACATCGACTGGGGTGACGGCAATGTCGAGACGGTCACGCTGGGGTCCAGCGCGACAGGCTCGCAAGGCTTCACGCTCACCCATCAGTATCTGGACGACAACCCCACGGCGACGCCGAGCGACACCTACACGATTAGTGCCACGGTGACAGACGACGACACCGGTACGGACAGCACAACTGCGACCGTGCAGGTTGACAATGTGGCGCCGGAATATGATGCGCCGCTCGACATCTCCGCGACGCAGGCTGCCAAGGCGGAGCCGGGCGACGTCGTGTCGGTCTCGGGTTCCTTCAGCGATGTCGGAACGCTCGACACCCACACGGTGACCATTGACTGGGGTGACGGGACGTCCAGTAACTCCATCGACAATCCGGATGTCTTTACGTTGCTGGATGTCGACGGTGGCGGGACCGGCGCGTTTTCGGCCGACCATGCCTATACGACCGGCGGTATCTTCAACGTCGTCATCACGACGACAGATGACGATACGGGTTCCGTGACCACCTCTACCGAAGCTTGGGTGTCCGGCGTTCGCATTGATCCTGATACGGGTGAGTTGCAGATCGTTGGCACCAGCGGCAAGGACAAGATCGACGTTAACGCGGTGCCGAGCAAAGGCAACGGTTCGGGCTCAGGCTCCGGGGGTGGCTCAGGCTCCGGCAGTGGTTCAGGCTCTGGCGGTGGCTCTGGCTCCGGCGGTGGTTCGGGTTCAGGCGGTTCTGCGGCCGATGCCCTGCGTGACTATCGCAACGGCGGGCCCGGCGAGGGAATAGAGATTCGGGTGAAAACCGATTTCACCGACCCGAAGACCCAAGTCTTTGCGGCCGAGGATGTCGAAACCATCCGTATTGTCCTGTGTGAGGAAGACGACAAGGCCAACGTCCACAGCAATGTCATGGAGATGGTCACGATCGAAGGCGACGGTGGGGACGACAAACTCACCGGCGGCAACGGCGATGACCTTATACTGGGCGGCGCCGGTGACGATAAACTCAAGGGAGCCGGCGGCGACGACCAGATCTTCGGCGGCGACGGCGACGACTGGATCCACGGTGATGCCGCGGGTGGTGGTAGTGGCAGTAAGGGCAAGGGCAGCAATGGCGGCAGCGGCACCGGTGCCAACGCCAACATCACCTTCGATGACTATCTCGATGGCGGTGCAGGCGATGACACGCTGATCGGCGGCCAGGGCGATGACACGCTTCTGGGCGGCGATGGTGATGACAAGCTGATCGGTGGCCAGGGTGCTGACGAGTTGTATGGCGGCGCCGGCAACGACAAGCTGATCGGCGGCGGCAGCGGGTCCGGCAGTGGGTCCGGCAGCCACGGAGGTGGCTCCGGTAGCGGTGACGTTGCGTTCGGCGACTATCTCGATGGAGGTGCCGGAGACGATGTCCTTATCGGTGGCCAGGGCGATGACACGCTCCTGGGCGGTGATGGCGAAGATGAACTCGTCGGCAACGGCGGCAATGACTTCCTGTTTGGTGATGACGGTGACGATGAACTGTTTGGCGGCAACGGCGCCGATGAACTGTTCGGGGGTGCCGGCGACGACAAGCTGTTCGCAGACGGCAGCGGGTCCGGCAGCCATGGTGGGGGCTCCGGCAGCGGTGACGTCTCATTCGGCGATTATCTCAACGGTGGCGTTGGCGACGATGAGCTGAATGGCGGCGGGAGCAATGATACGCTCGACGGCGGCGACGGCGACGACACACTTATCGGCAACGGCGGTGATGATTTCCTGACCGGCGGTGAAGGTAATGATCTCTTCGTCTTCTCCAAGAAGGACGACGCGGACACGATCTCCGATTTCGAAGCGGGGGCCGGGACCGACGATGTCATAGAGGTGTCGGGCTTCGGGAAGAAGATGAACAGCTTCGACGAGCTGCTTGATGCTTCGGAACAGGATGGTTCCGATACCGTGATCGATTTCGGCAAGGGAGATTCCCTCACCCTGATTGGTGTCGATATCAACGACCTGCACGAGGACGACTTCATCTTCTAGTGAAGCCGCTTTTACGGGAATAGCGGAGGGGCCCTTTGCGGGCCCCTTTTGCTTGGGTGTTTAACTGTGTCTTGCGCAGTCCGGCTGCTGCCCACTAATCTCTTGAGCCAGACATTGGAGGAAAGGGTTGAGCGACATACCCGAGACCATCGAAGCGCCGATCGGCTATCTGGTGAAGACTGGCGAACTGCCCGTATTCTATCAATCCGATGTGGCGGGTGAGCGGACCAGCTTTGAAGGCGAGCGTGAATTTCGGGTGATGTCGGTGCGCAATGCCCGCCTGCTGCCCAATGAGTTCAGTCTTGATTGTGAAGGTTTCGCCTTCGTCGATCACAAGACGGCGGTGACGGACTTCCAGGACGACGATCAGCTGGAGTCGATCTACAACGCCGAGGCAGAGGCGCTGGTCCGTGCCCACACCGGTGCCGCGCGGGCGCTGGTATTCGACCACACGCGGCGGTCATCGTCCCAGAGCTTGCGCGAGGCACACAACGCGCGCGATCCTGCCAATGCCGCGCATACGGATTATACCGACTGGTCCGCCCGAAACCGTGTTGAGGCGGTGATGGGGGACGAGGCCGAAGCCCTGATCGCCGGTCGTTTTGCGATCGTCAATGTGTGGCGCTCAACTGCGGGTATTATCGAGGAATGGCCGCTGGCCTTGTGTGCATGGGACAGCGTCGACGACGCTCATCTGCACACCGTTGAACGGCGGGCCTATAATCGTGTCGGCCAGACCCGCCACGCGTCATATGACGGGAACAACAACTGGTTCTACTTCCCGCAGATGACGCCTGATGAGGCCATCCTGATCAAGAATTACGACACGGCGACCGACGGGCGCGCGCGCTATGCGCTTCACACATCCTTCGATGACCCCTCGGCACCGGCGGATGCGGCCCCTCGGGAGAGCCTCGAGACGCGGGTGCTCGCGTTTTTCTGATAATTCATCCATCGTCCTGACCAATCGGGAGTGAGCAACATGAGTACCGAACTTCTGTATTTGACACTGAGCGCCGGTCTAACGGTCATTCTCTGGATCCCCTATGTGGTGGTGCGCACGAATTCTCTGGGTGTGTCCGACGCGATGGGTTATCCCGAGAATCCGCCGTCGCCGCCGGCCTGGGCGAAGCGGTCAGAGCGCGTCCACATGAACATGGTCGAGAATCTGGCCCCGTTCGCGGCTCTGGTCCTCGTGACCCATGTCATGGGAGTCAGCACCTCGCTGACGGTCCTTGGCGCGACCCTGTTTTTCTGGGCCCGGGTGGTGCATGCCGTTGTTTTGACGGCAGGCATTCCCTATTTGCGAACCCTGTCATTCTTCGTCAGCTGGGTCGGGATGGTGCTGCTCTTCATCGAGCTTGTTTTCTAGATTGAGGATGTACGAGACCCTCGAAGCGCGAGCTTTATGATCTACAATTGTTGCGGCGCCAGTGGATCTGTCGAAGGCGGCGCTGCGGACGGGCCGTTGTAAATATTATCCTGGTCGTTCAGTCCCCGGCTCACGAATGCTTTCAACGAGACGAACATGACCATTGCCCGACGGGTGCACGAATTCCTGACCCGCGAGGACGACGGGCGGATCTGTCGAGATATTCCGGAGGCCGCCTGTGTCGAGCAGCCGAGGAATTTCCTTGTGCATGTCGTCAGCCTGGCGGCGACCAAGACCGGCGACGGCCTGGTCGACCCGAAACTGGTGCTCGCCTGGCTTTTGTCCGGCCTGGGTGCACCCGCATTCATCATTGGCCTGCTGGTGCCGGTGCGCGAGGCGGGCGCGCTGTTGCCGCAACTCGTCACGGCGGGAAGCATACGTGCCTTGCCGCGTCGCAAATGGGCATGGGCGGCAGGAAGTCTGGTGCAGGGTGTTTGCGTTGCCGGAATGGGCGCGGCGGTACTTGTATTCGATGGCGTGCTGGCCGGCTGGGCCGTGATCGGGTTGCTGACCATTTTCGCTGTTGCGCGCAGTGTTTGTTCCGTCAGCTACAGCGATGTCCTCGGCAAGACGGTCTCGAAGGCGACGCGGGGCACGGCGACGGGCACCGCGGGAACCATCGCGGCGGTCTTTGTTCTGGCATATGGGGTCGCGCTTGCAACGGGATTGCTCGAACGCAGCGTGGTGATCATCGGCGCGTTCCTGTTCGTGGCCGCCGGTCTCTGGTTTTTCGCGGCGACCTTGTTTTCAACCTTGCAGGAAGAACCGGGTGCGACGGAGGGCGGCGGCAATCCCATCGCCGTTGCGCTGGGCCAGGTTTCCCTCTTGCGAGACGACCCGCAGTTGGTGCGGTTTATTCTGGTGCGTGGCCTGCTGAGTGCAACGGCACTGGCGCCACCCTACATCGTTTCGGTCTCGGGTCAGTCAGCGACGCGCGCGCTCGGCGCCCTGGGTGCGTTCGTGATTGCGAATGCGCTCGCCTCGATCTCGAGCAATTACCTTTGGGGCCGGTTGTCGGACCATTCGAGCCGCCGCGTACTGATGCTGTCTGGCTGGATCGGGGCTGTGGTGCTGGCGCTGACATCCGTCCTTGCGATCTACCGGGTGGAAATTCTCAACGCCGCGATCGTTGCGCCGTTGTTGATGTTCGTCCTGATGATCGGGTACCAGGGAGTCCGGCTGGGTCGTGCAACGCATATTGTCGATATGGCCGATGCAGACCGGCGCGCCTCCTACACCGCGCTCTCGAATACGGTGATTGGTACATTGATGTTGGCTGGCGGTGCGTTCGGCGCGATGGCCTACTCTTTCGGCATCGAGGCGGTTCTGGCGAGCTTTTCCGTCATGTGCGTGCTGGCGGCGATTCTTGCGCGCGGTCTCCGTGAGGTCCAGGGCCTGGCACCGGATGGTGCAGACCAGGCCCGCTAACCTTTGGCGAAGGCCTTCTTGAGCGCATCCGCGACCTGAGCGACGGCGACATTTCCCTGGTCGCAGAAACCGCCCATGTTGAAGAAGCCATGCACCACCCCGTCATAGAGCTGGTATTGCACGGGCACGCCTGCATTTCGCAGCTTCGAGGCATAGGCGCGGCCCTCATCGCGTAATGGGTCGATCTGCGCGGCGATGACCAGCGCCGGTGCGAGGCCCGACACGTCCGGTTCCAGGATGGGTGAGGCGCGCGGATCGAGACGGTGCTCTCCCACATGCATGCCGATCACCCATTGCAGGGTGCGGTCATCCAGGAACATCGTCTCCTCGATCCGGCTCGGCGGCAGGCCGCCCATGTCCGTCATCGGATAAATCAGGATCTGCGTAATGGGTTGTGCGGCACCTTCACGCTTCGCCTCCTGGGCCACGGCCGCCGCCAGGTAGCCGCCGCCACTGTCGCCGGCGATCGCGATGCGGTTCGGGTCACCGCCGATGTCGGCGGCGTTTGCCTGCAACCATGTGAATACGGCAAAGCAGTCTTCCAACGGTGCCGGAAAAGGGTTCTCGGGTGCGCGGCGATAGGCCGGTACGACGACGATACATTCGGCGTCTTCGGCCAGCGCCGTATTCGTCCCGTCGTAATCCTCGGGCGCCATCATGCAGCAACCACCCCCATGAAAGAATACGAGCACGGGAAAGGGGCCGTTGCCGGCCGGCGTGTAGACCTTTGTGCGGATGTCCCCGGCCGGGCCGGGCAGCTGGATGTCTTCGATCTTCGCGAGCTGTCGCGACGGCGGATTGACCTGCTGCCAGAGTTGGCTGAATCCGTTTCGGGTTTCTTCCAGGCCAAGATCGACCGGATGCGGCATGTTCAGATCGATGAGGCCGTCGATGAAGGTCTTGATCTGCGGATCGACATACATGGCGTGGTCCCCCTCTTCTGCGACCGTATTCAAGGCGGGATGGTGGCTTTGCGTCAACCATAATGCACCCGAAAGAGGCGTGAAATCGGGCGTCTCGCGCCGTTTCGGCGGATCGGTTAGCATGGCGTCCACTCTCGAAACCCGTCGAAGCGGAGACATGAGCCATGCGTACGCCAGCTGCCATCCGGCATCAGGAAATCAACGCCGGAAGAATACCCGGCCTTTTTTTGAAGCAGTTCCAGATGTCCAACGTCAAGAAGGGAGAGACGGTTGCCTTGCTGTCGGATGTCACGACACGAACCGAGTATGTGGAGGCGGCATTTGCGGCAGCGGACGAGTTGGGCGCGGACTGTTATGAGATGCGGGTCAATATGATCCCGTCCTGGACCAAGGTCGGGGTCGACACGATCGGTCAGATCAACGGCATGCTCGATGCGCTCAAGGCTGCGGATATCGTCGTCGCCTTGCATATCCCCCTGTTCACCAGCTGGCTTCGGGAGGTGATGGGCACGGGCACCCGTTTCCTGATGATTATCGATGCGCCGGACGATCTCGAATTGCTGCTCTCGCCCAAGGGACTGAAGGAGGCCGTCAAATATGCCGAAGCGCGCTACACGGCGACAAAGGAGGTTCGTGTCCTGAGTGATGCCGGGACCGATCTGACCTATACACGCGGTGATTTTCCGGTGATGAGCCAGTGGGGCTTTTCCGACGAACCCGGGCATTTCGACCAATGGGGTGTCGGCCACATCCATACTTTTCCAAACGAAGGGTCCGCCAACGGGACCGTCGTCATGTCGCCGGGAGATATCGTCATTCTGCCTTACTGCCGGTATGTGCAGGACGAGGTGCGACTGGAGGTCCGTGACGGCTTTATTCGCAAGGTCGAAGGTGGTCTCGACGCCAAGCTGATGACGGATTGGCTCGATGACAACAAACTCACCGAGGATGATCTGGATCCCTATGCCGTGTCCCATCTGGGGTGGGGCATGAACCCGCAATCACGTTGGTACAATATCGCGCTTCACGGCGATAATCCCGAGCGATCCCATGCGTCCGCCCGCACATTCCCGGGCAACTTCCTGTTTTCGACGGGTCCCAATACCCAGGGCGGCGGGTCACGCAGCACCAATGGCCATTATGACGTGCCGATGCGCGACTGCACGGTGATCCTCGACAACGATGTGGTCATTGAGCGGGGCAAGTTTGTCGACGAGAAAATGATCGTTGAGCGCGAGGCGCGCTGATGGCCCTGCGCAATCTCGATACGTATCCCGAGCAGGAAGCCTTCTCGGAGATCGGGGCAAAATATCATATCCGCGTCCAGGAGCTTGGCGCCGGGGTCAGCGGCGATTCATTCGCCTATGGCGATGACCCCTATCAGGAGGTGGCCGTGTTTGCCGCACCTGAGCCCAACGGGACGGTGATTGCGTTCATGCATGGCGGCGGTTGGACGAACGGGTACAAGGAATGGATGGCCTTCATGGCCCCGCCGCTGACGGCAGCGGGCATAACATTCGTCAGCATCGGATACCGGTTGGCGCCCGCTGTCACCTGGCCGACGGGTGTCGAAGATGTGATGGCCGGAATTGCCTGGGTTTACAAGAACATCTCCGCCCATGGCGGCGATCCGGACCGTATCTTCGTGGGTGGTCATTCAGCCGGTGGCCATCAGGCGGCCTCGCTGGCCGTACGCTCGGATTGGCAGGCGGGAGCAGGTGTACCGGCGGACATCATCCGGGGGGCGCTGCCGGTATCGGGTGTCTACGATTTCACCGAGGGCAATGGAATGCCTGCAAAACCCCGCTTTCTGGGAGAGAAACCCGGCCATGAGACTGATGCCAGCCCCCTCCACACGATTGCAAACACGCCGCCATTCCTGATCGCATGGGGCGACCGGGATTTCCCCCATCTCATTGTCCAGGCAGAAAAAATGACCCAGGCGTTGCAAGAAGCCGGTGGCCGGGTCGAGACGGTCGGGCTGTCAGACTGCGATCATCTCGGCGCGTCATATGCTTGCGGAAACCCGGATGGGATGTGGGTTAAAAGTGTAGTTGAGTGGACATCGAACAACTAATGGTAGTCAGCCCGAATTCGCTGGAATCACCTGAGTGCCGCGCATTTGTGCCGACCGTTAACCATTTGTTGACGCCACGCGAAATAAGTTAACGTCCAACTCCCATATCCGGTGCACCAAGCGCATCGAAATTGGCTCGGGAGCTAAATTTGTCACGTGCAGATGACATGGACGGTGCGGTGATGGACGGAAGTTCGGCGGGTGTGGCGCAAAACACGGACAACATGCTCTACGACGTTTTGAACACGCTCGGTGGCGGCGTGATTATTTTCGATTCCGATTTGCGGATCGTGGCGTCGAATGCGCTGGCTCACGAACTGCTTGATTTGCCTGAAGAACTTTTGACCCCGGGCAAGAGTTGGCGCGAATTTGTTCGCTTTGCGGCAGAACGCGGTGACTATGGCGACGGGGATTCGGTTGCCCATACCGAGCGAATAATGGCGCTGTTTACGACGCGCGAGCCATATTCCATGACGCGCCAGCGTCCTGACGGTGCCGTCCTCGAAATTCACGGCCGGCCGATCGAGAACGGCTTTGTTACCCGGTTTCACGATGTCACCGACCAGCATCGAAATGAAGAGGCGTTGCGTGATGTGACGCGGTCGCGCCAGCGCTACCAACGATTTTTCGAATTGTCGGATGATCTTCTCGGGATGGCGGGCAGCGATGGCAGGCTCCACACCGTTAATCAGGAGTGGGAGAAACTCCTGGGGCACGATGCGGCTGCATTGTCTGGTGAGCCCCTGATCAGTCTGGTCTTCGACGAAGATACACCGATCGTCCAGCGGGCCCTCGACAACCTGGTTGCGGGACAGGATACTGCGGGTTTCAAGGTCCGGCTGGTCGACAACACGGGCGCTCCGCGTTGGACCGACTGGCACATTACGTCTGACCAACTCGGCCAGCTTTACTGTGCGGTCCGCGATGTGGATGAGGAGTGGCGCCGCGAGCAGGAGCTTGGAAACGCACGCCGCGAAGCCGAAAAGGCGAAGTCGGAAACCGACCAGGCCGAACGTTTGCTGGGCGAAGCGATCGAAGCGCTTTCGGATGGGTTTATCCTGTTCGATTCGAACGATCGAATTGTTCGTTACAACTCCAGATATCGAGAAATCTTCCCCTTCATGCCGGCTGAACTGGATGGCATCGGCATGCGCTTCGAGGATGTCCTTCGCCGCGGACTCGAACAAGGCTACTACGCCGATCCTGAAGCATCGGCGGATCCCGACGCGTGGATGAAGCGATTATGCGGGGTCCACGGGGAAAAGATCGGGAAACCCTACGAGCTTGAAACAACGGATGGCCGCTGGATTCTGATCACGGACCGGCGCATGGAAGATGGATGTATCGTCGGCATTCGTTCGGACATTACGGAGGTGAAACGCGCCGAGGCGCACCTGCGGGATGCGATGGAAAGCCTGAATGATGGTTTTGTCCTGTGGGATGTGGACGACAGATTGGTGATCTGTAACGAACGCTACCGCGAGACCTATGGCGCGTACGCAGATCAGGTGGTGCCGGGGAAATCCTTCCGCGAACTGATGGGATTTGCCTTCGAACTCAGCGAGACCCCCGGGCAGGAAGTGGATAAGGAGCGGTGGATCGACAACAAGGTCGAGAAGCATGCCGTAGATGAGGCGCTGCAGGAACTACACACCGGCGGGCGCGTGATTCGCGTTGCCTCCCACCGCACGACCGGCGGGGGGATCGTCACACTTCGCACGGATATCACTGAAATAAAGCATGCCGAACAACGTCTGACGGACGCGGTCGAAAGCATGCGTGACGGCTTCGCCCTCTACGACGAGTCCGACCGGCTGGTGATCGCGAACGGTGAGTATCTCGAAATGTTCCGTTCGCTTGGCGGCGAGGTCGAAATCGGTATGACCTTGCGTGACGTCATCCGCGTTGCGGTGGAGACGGGTATTCTTGTGCCCGACACGCCCGATGTCGACGCGTGGGTCGATGCGCGCGTGGCGCAGCACCGGAATCCCGAGGGCGACATCGAGGTGCGTCTGCCCGATGATCGGACGCTTGTCGTCTCGGCAAGCAAGACCCGGGATGGCGGCGTTGTCGTCCTGAATTCGGAAGCGACGGAGCTCAAGCGTGTCGAGACACGCTTACGCGACGCAATCGAGGCCATACAGGATGGCTTCGTTTTGTTCGATGGGGAGGATCGGCTCGCCGCCTACAACAGCAGCTGGGCACGAGATTTCGGCGATGCTGCGGACCAGATATATCTCGGCATGACTTTTGAAGAGATGATTCATGTCTTTGCCGAGAGTGGCAAGGTTGTGGAGGCCGTCGGCCGCGAAGAGGACTGGATCGCGGACCAGTTGGTGATGCATGAACAGGAGGTCGATTTCGAGCGGAAATTCGATGATGGCCGTGTTGTCCGCGTGTCACGGCGGCAGACCGACGAGGGCGGCGCGGTCGCGGTTCGAACGGACATCACCGCGATCCGTCAGGCGGAAGCCCGGCTGGGCGACGCGATCAACAGCCTCCACGACGGTTTCCTGCTGTGGGACGCGGACGACCGGTTGGTTCTTTGTAACGATGCATATTTGGACCTGTACCCGGAAATTTCAGAGCAAGTTCAAATCGGGATGTCATTTCGCGAGTTGGCGGACGTCATCTTCGACGCACAGCTCCGAAACGAGAACACCGAGGATGCAGACAAAGCGCTCTGGCTGAAAAAGCGAATGGCCGATCACAATGATCCGCTGGATTCGCTGGAACAGGCACATGCCAATGGCCGGGTCGTCCTGATTACCGAACGACGCACGCGCGAAGGCGGCATCGTTACGATTGTTTCCGACATCACCGAACTCAAGCGCGCGGAGACCCGTTTGCGGGATGCCATCGAGACCATTCGCGACGGTTTTGCGCTCTATGATTCCGACGAGAAGTTGGTCATCACGAACTCAGCACACCGAAATGTCCTGCCCATAGACCCGGAACTCTTCGAGCCGGGAACAGCCCATGACGACTTGATGCGGGCGGTTCTTGCGCGCGGATTGGACGCACAGGGCATCGGGCGCGAAGATGAGCGTTTCGCGGAAAGACAGGTGCAGTTCCGAAACCCGACCGGCGAGCCGGAAATCAGGAACCTGGCCGGCCGGTATTTGCTGGTGACCGAGCGCAGAACGGCGGATGGCGGTATCGTCATGGTCGGGACAGATGTGACGGAGATCAAGGAGAAGGAAGCGCAGCTCGAGAACACCGTCGATGATCTGCAGCGCTCACAACGTGAACTCCGGGTCCAGACGGAAAATCTCACGAAGCTGGCCGAACGTTACTCGCGCGAACGGGTGCGCGCCGAAGAGGGGGCGAAAGCCAAGGGAGATTTCCTGGCGACCATGAGCCACGAAATCCGGACTCCGATGAACGGGGTTATCGGCATGACGAACCTGCTTCTCGATACGAATCTGGATGACGAGCAGCAGCGTTTTGCGCAAACGGTCCAGCAATCCGCAGAGGCCCTTCTGGCACTGATCGAGGATATTCTCGACTTCTCCAAGATGGAGGCCGGGAAACTCGAGATTGAAACGGCAGACTTCGACATGTCCGCAACGATCGACAATGTCGTGCAGATTCTGGCGCCGCGCGCGCAGGACAAGCAGATTGATCTCAACACCTACATTGCATCCGATGTGTCGAACTATCTGCGCGGTGACAGCGGACGTTTGCGTCAGGTTCTCATCAATCTGATCGGGAACGCGATCAAGTTCACGGACAGCGGTGCCGTGACGACGCATGTGTCGCTTGTCTCGGAGACCGAGAGCCAGCAACGCCTGCGAATTGAGGTTCTCGATACCGGTGTCGGTATCTCGGCGGACGTGCTGCCCAGGTTGTTCTCGCGTTTCACCCAGGCCGATTCTTCGACCACGCGGAAATTTGGTGGGACCGGGCTCGGACTCGCGATATGCAAGGAACTGGTGGATCTGATGGACGGCACGATCGGCGTCGACAGCGAGATGGGCGCCGGCAGCAAATTCTGGTTTGAACTGCCGCTTGCCCGCGCCACCGCTCCCATATCCACTGAGCAACCGGCGGATATTGATATATCGAGATTGCGGGTGTTGATCGTCGACGATAATGCCACCAACCGTGAGGTCTTCGAGAAGCAACTCGATTCCTGGGGGGTTAAGGTCGCGACCGCGTCAGGTGCGGTCGATGCGCTATCGACGCTGGAAACCGGCGTTCGCGAGGGTGCACCCTTTGACATGGTGCTTCTCGATGAGGCGATGCCGGGTATAAGCGGATATGACGTCGGCCTCCGGATACGTGCGAACCCGGCCTTCCGGCGGATCAAAATTATCATCGCGACGAGCGCCGGCGATCGCAACAGCGGTATTGCGAAATTCGATGGGAAAGTGGTCAAGCCGGTTCGCCCGTCACTCCTGAAGGAGAAGATCGCGGAAGTATGTTCGAACACTCCAAAGGATGACGTGGACCAGCCGGAATCGCTCGAACGAGAGAAGCAGGTCACAACAGGTAAGGAGCCTTCGAAGGCACCGGCAATGGCGAAAATGCAGTCGATGCGAATTCTGCTCGTGGAAGACAATGCGGTGAACCAGATGCTTGCCTCCGCAATTCTGAAGAAGGCGGGACACAAGATTGAGGTTGCCGTAGACGGTGTCGAGGCGGTCGCGGCTGTTCGGGACCAGCCATTCGACGCGGTATTGATGGATATTCAGATGCCGGAAATGGACGGGCTGGAGGCCACACGACGGATTCGTGCGCTGGATGACCCCGATCAGTCGAATATTTATATTATCGCCATGACGGCAAATGCCCTGATGGGGGATCGCGAGAAATGCATCTCTGCGGGAATGAACGACTATTTGCCGAAGCCGATCGATCAGAAGAAGCTTCTCGCGGCCCTTGGGAAGGCGAGTTCGGTGGCGGTACCGGCGGGCGATGCCGGCGATGAAGCCGCGCCAGGTGAATCCTGTCTCGATGGCTCGATCCTGGATCAGCTTGAGGAGACGATTGGTCGCGAGGCCATCGCCAGCATGCTTGCGATGACGCTGGCCGAAGTTCCGGCGACGGTGGCGCTCATCACGGCGGCGAATGCCGAGGGAGACCTCGACAAGATGCGCCGGGAAGTTCATGACATGGGCAGCAACTTCGGTAGTTATGGCGCCATGCGCCTGAGTAATCATGCCCGGGCTATCGAGAAGGCATGCCGCGAAGGCGACGCCGGTCAGGCCTCCGATCTCACCATCGAGTTGCCGCAGTTGGTTGACGAAACCGTCGGTGTGCTGACGGCGCGGGTGCCTGAACTCAAGACGGTTGGTCGTTAGGCCGCGATCGCTGCCGGGCGCCGTCAGGACGGAATGAGTTCGGGCATTATTTCCTCGACGGCGTCGGCGACGATGCCGGCGGCGGTCTCCGCAAGAAAACGGATATCCCCGGGGTCGCTCGCCAGGCTTGAGAGCCAGTGCAGATGGGCCAGGGCGTAGCCGTTCCCCGCATTTGCCCAGATATCGTCGGGCTCGAGATCTTCATCATTCAAGTCGCAGACCCGCATCGCAAATGGTGGCGGGCCGAGATGCGCGACCCAGGGCATGTCGTCCGTTATCCCGTTTTCGGAATCGTGAAACACGCCCGTTATAAACCCGACGGGTACGTCTTCGGGCTGCAACTCTGCGGATGAAGGGCTAAACGGGCGATCGGCGAGCGCCAGCAATCGTGAGACGTCCTCATGCTGAATGGCGTCGATGGCGATCGCGACCAGTTGCGCGACCTCGCGCGGGTCGGCCGGACGGGGTTCTATGAAGATCAGGTTACCCACGGCGTAGCGGCTGTCATCCACGAGGGGAAAATAGAGATCGTTGAGGTCCCCGGTGGGCACGAGATCCTCCGGCCGATGAATAACGCGCAGGAAGAACGTCGGCTCTTCGATATGAATCAGCCACACATCGTCGCCGTCCTCCGCGAACTCGGGCCAGCCGAATAATCGTCCAACAATAAAATGCGCCATCCGCTCTGGGTGCCAGATGCCAATCGGTGACGCAAGCGAAACAAGGCTTGCACCGCCCATGAGGATTCGATACCCGCTTGGGAAAGGCATCTAGGGGAGAGACGATCATGAAAGCTCAAGTCCTGCACAAGGCCGGCACACCATTCAGTCTGGAAAATGTAAGCGACCCAAAAGCGGGTCCCGGCGAGGCCGTGGCGAAGGTTCTGGCCTGCGGGGCGGGGCTGACGATCCATCATCTGCGCGCCGGTCGGGGCACGGCGGAGTTTCCGATCATCATCGGTCACGAGATCACGGGCGAGATCGTCGAGGTGGGGAAATCCGATGGGCACGATGGCGGCCTCAAGGTCGGCGATCCGGTGACGGCCTATTTCTATCTCATCGACGGACAGGACAAGTGGACCCGTGCGGGCCGCGAACCGATTTCCACGGCGAACCGCGGATATGTCGGTCGTCAGATCAATGGCGGTTACGCGGAATATATAAAGCTGCCGGTCAGGAATTTCATCAAGCTGCCCGAAGGCCTCGACTACAAGGCCAAACCAGCGGATGTCGGGGTGATCGCCGACGCGATTGCCACGCCCTACAAGGTATTGTCGCGCGCGCGGGTGACGCCGATGGATACGGTCGCGGTGTTCGGCGCCGGCGGCGGACTGGGCGTACACCAGGTGATGATGGCCAAATGGGCAAATGCCCGGGTCATCGCTGTCGATGTCATGGCCGACAAGCTCAAGGTCTGTCAGGACCTCGGTGCCGATATGATCGTGGACGCCTCAAATGATGCGGTCGTCGACGAGATCATGGACCTCACCGATGGGGCCGGGGTCGACGTGGCGATCGACTATGTTTCCACCCAGGGGACCCAGGAGCAGGCAGTTGCGAGCCTGGGTATCGGCGGCAGGTTCGTGACCCTCGGTGGTTCGGGACAGAATTTCATGGCGCCGGCATCGGAAATGCTGGCCAAGGAACTGGAATTGCTCGGCAGCCGCTATTGCAGCCACCAGCAGGTCATCGAATCCCTGGAGTTGTGCGCGCGCGGTGACGTCTGGCCGCTGGTGACCGAGACCTACAAGCTCGAAGACGTCGAGACGGTACATGCCCGCCTCGACCAGGGCCTGGTCACGGGACGCGCCGCGATCGTCATGGACTAGCCGACGCGGCTGACCCCGCCCTAGTCGGCTATGATCGGGTTCGTGAGGATGCCGACCTTGGACACCTCGACCTCGATCGTGTCGCCCGCCTTCATCCACAGTGGCGGCGTCCGGCCCAGGCCGGCACCGCTGGGGGTACCGGTCGCGATGACGTCGCCCGGTACCAACTCGGTGAAACTCGAGATATAGGCGATCAGCTTCGGGATGGAGAAAATCAGATCGTCGATGCCCGTATGCTGGACGACCTCGCCATTCAGCCGGGTCTCCAGGGTCAGATCGGCCGGTTCGGGAATTTCGTCTGCCGTGACCATGCAAGGGCCGAACGACCCCGACTGGAAGAAGTTCTTGCCGGGCATGTATTGGGACGAATGCCGCTGGTAATCACGCAAGGTTGCGTCGTTGTAAATCGAATAGCCGCCGACATAGCTGAGCGCGTCGGCCTCCGAGACCCGCCGTGCCGGCTTGCCGATGATCGCTGCCAGCTCGCCCTCGTAATCGAATTTCTCCGATTCCTTCGGCAGCAGGATAGGGTTCTCGTGCGGCACATGGCTGTTGGCCCAGCGGGCAAACAGGGTGGGGTGATCAGGCAGCTCGATGCCCGCTTCCTTGGCATGTTCGCGGTAATTCCAGCCGACGCAGATGATCTTGTCGGGGTTCCGGATCGGTTCGAGAAGCGTGATGTCCTTGACCGGATAATCGGACGCCTTGCCCGAACTGCCGCCGAAACCGGTTTTTACATATTCCGCGACCTTGGCCTTGGCGCCATCATCCGCCGCCAGATAGTCCCGCAAGGTTGGGATCGACGTGCCGAACTCGGCACCCAGATCGATCACGCCGCCGTCGGAGGCATAGGTGCCCCAGGACTCTCGATTGACAACTCGATAGCTGATTAATTTCACGGCTTCCCCCGTTCGATACGCTGTTTTTCTTAAGCTTAGCGGTTTGTGGCCTCGCGCAACATATTGCGCGCGATCACGATTTGTTGGATTTGCGACGTCCCCTCATAAATACGCAATAATCGGACGTCGCGATAGAAGCGTTCGATGGGGTATTCGGCCATGTAGCCGGCGCCGCCGAATATCTGCACCGCCCGGTCGGCGACCCGCCCGACCATCTCGGTCGAATAGAGTTTGCAACATGCCGCTTCGGTGGAGATGTTTTCGCCCGCGTCAAAGCGTCTGGCCGCGTCGTCGACCATCGTGCGGCTGGCATAGGCTTCGGTCCGGCTGTCGGCGAGCATCGCCTGCACGAGCTGGAACTCGCCGATAGGTTTGCCGAACTGCCGGCGCTCAAGGGCGTAGCGCACACTCTCGTCGATCAGGCGCTCGGCGATGCCGGTTGCAATCGCCCCCATATGCAGGCGGCCCCGGTCGAGGACCTTCATCGCCGTCTTGAAGCCCTGGCCTTCGACGCCGCCGATCAGGTTTGCGGCGGGCACCCGGCAATCCTCGAACACCACATCGGCGGTGTGGGCGCCCTGTTGTCCCATCTTCTTGTCGTGGGGACCGACGGACAGCCCCGGCGAATCTCGCTCGACGATAAAGGCGGATACGCCGCGTGCGCCCGGTTCATCCGGGTCGGTCCGCACCATGACGGTGAATATGCCCGCATGGGGCGCATTGGTGATATAGCGTTTGGTGCCGTTGAGCACATAATCGTCACCAACGCGCCGCGCGGATGTGCGGAGCGACCCGGCGTCGGAACCCGCTTCCGGTTCGGTCAGGGCGAAGGAGGCAATCACTTCACCGCTGGCCAGGCGAGGGAGCCATGTCCGTTTCTGCTCATCCGTGCCGTCGATGACGATGCCCTGGGAACCGATGCCCACATTGGTCCCGAACACGGACCGGAAGGCCGGCGAGGTCCAGCCCAGCTCATGCACGACCCGGATTTCCTCGCTGACCGTCAGGCCGAGCCCGCCATGGCTTTCCGGGATCGACAGGCCGAAGAGGCCGAGTTCGCGCATTTCTTCAATTAAATCGTCCGGCACCCTGTCGTTTTCGGCGACATCGGCTTCCAGCGGGACCAGCCGTTCGCGCACGAATTTGCGGACCGTATCGAGGAGCTGTTCGAGAGTATCGGGGTCAAGAGCCATCTGTGCTGCCATGCGCTGAAGGAGTGGTCGGCCATTTATATCCGGACGGGGCCGCCTGTTCCATGTGGCCGGAGAATCCGGGCAGCATGCGAGACGCTGTGAAGCAGCCACCTGTCTGCTAAAGTAGTCGCTTCAATCGACCAGTGGGGACGCCCGATGTCAGAAGCATTCGCGCATGTACCGGAGCCGGACAACACGCCCAGCCCGGCCTATTTCGCCCATATCGTACTGTACACGAAGAACCGTCCGGAAATGACCGATTGGTACTGCAAGGTCCTCGGCGGGCAGGTCATGGGTGACACGCAGGGAATTTCCTTCGTGACCTATGACGATGAACATCATCGTGTTGCGCTCATCGAGCGCGACGGGATTGGCGACAAGGTCGAGAACACCGTGGGGCTGGCCCACTTCGCCTATTCCTATTCTTCATTGACGGATCTCGTCGCCGTCTTCGACCGGCTGACCGAGCAGGGGATCGATCCCTACCGTCAGATCAATCACGGACCGACCACATCGCTCTACTATCACGACCCGGACGGCAACGCTGTCGAGCTGCAGACCGATAATTTCGATTCGATCGCCGAACTCAACGAATGGTTCGCGACGGGTGCATTCGACCGGGAGCCAATCGGTGTTCCGATCCAGATGTCGGAAATCGGCGCTCGCCTGCGGGCCGGCGAGTCCGAGCGCGAGCTCAGGAAACCACTCCAGAAATAGTCACACACACGAAATCGCATGGCCGCCGGGGCGGTCACGAATGAGGAGATACCTATGGGAATGCTGTTGGATGGCGCCTGGCTCGACAATGACGCCACAGCACGGGAAGTCGCGAAGGACGGGAAATTCCAGCGCTCGGAAAGTCAGTTCCGGAGCTGGGTGACGGTCGATGGTGCCGCGGGGCCGACCGGCGAGGCGGGGTTTGCCGCCGAGCCTGACCGCTATCATCTTTACCTCGCGCATACCTGCCCCTGGGCACATCGCGCGCTTATCTTCCGGGCCATCAAGGGTCTGGACAGCGCGATCTCCGTCTCGATGGCGCAACCGGGGCGTCACGACCAGGGCTGGACCTATGCCGACAATCCCGACTTCCCTGATTGCGTACCGGATCACGTCAACGGGTTCGAGCATCTGCATCAGGCCTACACGGCCTCGAACAGCGACTATACGGGCAAGGTCACGGTCCCGACCCTGTGGGACAAGCAGACCAACCAGGTGGTGAACAATGAATCGTCCGAGATCATCCGGATGTTCAACTCAGCCTTCAATGCTTTCACCAACGCGACCGAGGACTATTACCCCGCCGATCTGCGTGCGGAAATCGACGCAATCAACGAGGTCATCTATCCCACGATCAACAACGGGGTTTATCGCGCCGGCTTCGCGTCCTCCCAGGAGGCCTATGAAGAGGCGGTCGTGGCGATGTTCGAGACCCTCGATGATCTCGAAGAGCGTCTCGGGAAACAGCGTTATCTGGTTGGTGATCGGCTGACCGAGGCGGATTGGCGCCTTTGGGTCACCCTGATCCGGTTCGACGCCTGCTATGTGGGCGCGTTCAAGTGCAACATCCGGCGGATCGCCGACTATCCGAACCTGACCAACTACACACGCGAGCTTTACCAGATACCGGGTATCGCCGAGACGTTCAGCTTCGACTACGCGAAGATGAACTACTACGGCATCGAGCGGGTGAACCCGAACGGTATCATTCCGATCGGACCGGAAGATCAGGAAGGCTTTTATGGCGCGCCACACGACCGAGGCCGCTTCCCGGCCGCCGGCTAGGGAGCAACGCCATGATCGACAGGGATCTGTTCGAAAAAGGGCTGAAGATTCGCCGTGAGGTCATGGGCGATGCGCGCGTCGACGCCACGATGGGCAACCTCGACGACTTCAACCGTGATTTCATGGAGGAGTTCATCACCGAGATCGGCTGGGGCGCGGTGTGGGGCAGGGATGGTCTGTCCCGCCAGCAACGCAGTCTCCTCAATCTCGGGATGCTCGCGGCACTCGGCCGGATGAACGAATTCGAAGGTCACTTCCGGGGTGCGCTGCGCAACGGGTTGACCCGGGAAGAGCTTCGCGAGGCCCTGTATCAGATCGCGTTGTATTGCGGTGCCCCTGCCGGCATGGAGGCATTCCGCGCCGCCGCGAAGGTGCTCAAGGAAGAAGAGGCTGCGGCGGACTAGCTCACCGGCCTCTTCCTAGGTCCCGAACACTTTCTTCAACAGTTCCGTCGTCTGCTTGGCCGGGTTCTGCCGGATGGCGGCTTCTTCCTGCGCCAGATACAGGAACAGACCTTTCAGGGCGCGCTCCAGAACATGCTGGGTCAGGTCGGCTTTGACATCGGGAACAAACGGCACCGCCTTGTAACGTCCCATGGCCTGATTATAGGCGCGTATGGCACCGACCTCCGCCAGACTGCTGTCGACGATGGGTCTCATGCGCGTGACCAGTCGCGATGACATGGTCCGTTCAAGATACCGGGTCGCCGCATCATCCGGACCACCGTAAATTTCGCGAACATCCTCCCATGTCATTTCATCGATGGCCTGCCAGAACACCGTCTGGGCTTCGGGAGAGGCGGCTTCTGCCGCCCGGTTCAAGCGCAGTTCCAGGTCGTCGGTCATGGATGAAAGGCCGACCCGAGACAGCGTGCTCTGGACTTTCTGCAGGCTCTCCGGGAGCGGGATATGAATGGCCGGGTCGGCATTGAAACCGTCGGTTGCACCAACCTGGCCAACGACCCGCTCCGCACCCACTTTCAGGGCTTCCCGCAGACCGGCACCGATTTCCGAATTACTCAGCTGCTGTGTGTCTTGTCCGCCCGGGAGTTCACGCAGAAGGTCTTTGCCGCGCTTCAGGAAATCCATCTGGGCAACGGCGATTCCGACCGGAAGGGTCAGAAAGACGACGATCGTCAGCACGGATATCAGAGATTTCATCGTCACGTCTTTTCGATTCTGGTTGGTGGAGCTGCACCCTAGCGCAAGCACCCGGCTTCGTGCGGAATTGATCGCCGGGATAAACTTACCTGAACGGTCCGTTAACCATTTCCGCCTAGTCTCGTAGGGCTAGAAACCCTTGTTGCGGAAACGGCTTATGCGGACGCTGGAAATCCCAGAAATCATCAAGCGCCATATTCTTTGGGTCAAAGGCCTGAAGGGCGGCCAGCCGGCCGATCTCTCGTTGCGTGATCTCCGCAATTACAAGCTCGACAGGGTGAACCTGAAG
Organism: Alphaproteobacteria bacterium; assembly: GCA_039980135.1. Taxonomy (NCBI): domain Bacteria; kingdom Pseudomonadati; phylum Pseudomonadota; class Alphaproteobacteria; species Alphaproteobacteria bacterium. The sequence continues at coordinate 344,307 of JBDXCV010000013.1, read as the reverse complement.
AAGGCCAAACTCGCCGGTGCGAACATGTCGAATTGCTCGATTCGCCAGGCGGATTTGAGCTACTGCGATATGTTTTCGGTGATGCTCAACGGCGCCGACATGTCCCAGTGCAAGCTCGATCATTCCGACCTTCGCGGGGCTAATCTGCGCGGTGTCGTTCTCGAGGGTGCGAGCCTTGTGAGTGCTGATCTGCGCGGTGGCGCGTTGATGCTGGGCGGCGATGCCGCCGAAGCGGCGCTGACCAACGCGGTTCTCGATCATGCCAATCTCGACAACGCGAACATTTCGGGTGCTGACCTGACCGGGTCGTCGATGAACCACTCCAGCATGCGTGGCGCTCAGATGAACGGCACGAATCTTTCGAACGGCAACATGCGCGGCTCAAGCCTGGACGGCGCGGTTCTGAAGGGAGCGAATCTCAGCAATACCAACCTCAACGGGGCGAGCCTCGTCGGCGCTGATCTGTCAGGCGTCGTCCTCAACGGCACCGACCTGACGAATGCCGACCTGAATGAAGCCAACCTCGATGGGGTCGATCTTGCGGGCGCGAATGTGACCGGTGCGAACATATCGCGGCCGAAATCGGAATTCCCGGCGGACATCCAGCTTATTCTGAAACGCCATTTCGAATGGATTGAAAGTGGCGGTCAAACGGGTGCCCGCGCGGACCTGACAGATAGTGATATCGAACGCATTGACCTGCCGGACGAGGATATGAGCGGCGCGGTCCTGAAGGACACGTTGATGAATGGTGCCAATCTCCAGTCATGCCGGTTCGTGATGAGCGAGATGTCGGGCGCCAAACTGGCGGGGGCCGATCTTTCGGATGCGTTGTTGGAAGGTGCGAATCTTGAGAGCGCGGATCTTCGAAACGCCAATTTGCATGGCGCGCGCCTTCTCGCGGTTCAACTCAAGGATGCCAGCGGCGAGAAAACCGGTCGGTTGTGGCCGGCGAACCTGACGGGCGCCAATCTGGCGGGTGCGAACCTGGCGGAGGCGGATCTCGGTAACGCCCGCCTGAACAATGCCGATTTGCGAGGGGCCGATCTGACCGGCGCGGACCTCAGCAACGCGGATCTCGACGGTGCGCTGATCGCCGGCGCGGATATGACCGACACCAATCTCGATAACGCGAAAATGGATAACGTCATTCGCGAATCCGAGCCTGCTGCCGGCACCGAGCCCGAGCAACTGGATGTTGCTGTCGGGGCATGACCCCGCACCCGGGTGCCGGGCATCGGCGCACCGCACCGGCGACTTGTCGGCTCGTCTGAACGGTCTGCCGGATAGTTGCCGACGCTACAGAATTTCGTAGACCTTGTAGGTCGGTCCCTCTGGGAACCGATGCCCCGTGGCGACAGCGACAATACGGTTCAGCCAGCCATATTTCTCCGACCCGGTTTCAAACCAGGGCGTGTTGCGGAAGTAATACTCCGACGGATCCACGGGCTCACCCTTGGACAGACGATCGAGAACTTCCTTCGGCCCATGGCGCACACCGCGATAGGTCATGAAAATATGATGGTCGTCGTCGGTCACGAGGGTCAGGCGGACATCCATCTGCCAGGCGCCGTCATTGCGGATCAGGATCCAGTCGCCGGCCGGGATCGGTGCAACGCTCCCGTTCATCTTGGGACCTTCGAACGAGCCGCCATTGATGCCTGCAATGATGCGTGTGCCGTAGGGGGTATTTTCGAGAACGGTCGGTGTCGCCACATCGAATTTTGCGGTGAAGAGATGCTCGCCTCGAAGTTCCGGGAGTTCGATTTCGCTCATGAGAATGATCCGTCGTGGTGGAGAAAGGCCGACCGGTGCAGCGCCGTGATGCTGAATGCCGATGCCGGGCTCGAACGGGCGCTGCCGGTCAACAGAGCTTCCGGCGCGGGATGCCGGACGGCTGCTACGGGATCAGGTGAATGCCTTGAACGTGATGGTCGTGAAGGTGTCGGCGACGCCGGGCAGCGTCTGGATATTACTGGTCACGAAATGGCCAATGTCGGTCTCATCGGCGAGATAGCATTTCATCAGAAGGTCGAACTGGCCCGAGGTCGAATACACCTCGGAGACCTGGTCGATACTCAGCGACGCCTCATCGGCAACGTCATACGCCCGGCCGAGTTCGCATTTCACCTGAACAAAGATCGTTTGCATCACACTGTCGTTCGTTGCGGAAGCGGGCCGGAAGTCTAGCGCAAAAGAAACGCCGGTGTTTCATCATTCCCGAAAGCCGGACCGCCGTCTTCGACATGATCGTCGTCGCGTTTGCGCGGCGCTCTGGCCGGCTCGTCGCGTGACGTGTCACTGCGCACCGGCTCACGGGGTTCTCTGGGCTCGCGCGCCTTGCGCGGTTCACGGGCATTGCGGGGCTCGCGTGCGTTGCGCGGCTCACGGGGTTTGCGCGGTGCGTCGGCTTCCTTGGCGTCCTGCGGCTCGCTCTCGGCCTCGGTCTGGCTTTCCGGTTCCGCCTTGCGTCGGCTGCGACGCCGGCGCCGCGGCGCTTCGGTCTTCTCTTCCGGGCTTTCCGAAGCCTTCGCGTCCCGGGTCTCCGCTTGATCCTTGTCGCCCTGTGGCTTGTCGGCCGATTGACCACCGGCGGATCGGCCGTCCGCGTCGGCGATGGGCGGGATCGGTTTGCCGAGCATTCGTTCGACACCGCTCAGGAACTTGGCGTCGTCGCGGGTCGCCAGCGTATAGGCATGGCCTTCCTTGCCGGCGCGGCCGGTGCGGCCGATGCGATGAATATAGTCCTCGGCATGCATCGGGACGTCGAAATTGAAGACATGGCTCATATTGGGAATGTCGAGACCCCGGGCGGCCACGTCGCTCGCCACGAGCAACTCGATTTCGCCGTCGCGGAACTTCGCCAACGTCTCCATGCGCGCGCTCTGGTGCATATCGCCGTGCAGGCCGGCGGCGTTGAAACCGTGGGTGCGGAGCGATTTTTCGAGCGTGGCCACGTCGCGTTTGCGGTTGCAGAAGACAATCGCGTTCTTCACGCCGCTGTCGCGGATCAGCTTGCGCAATGCCGCGCGCTTTTCCTTGAAGCCGCCGCTGACGCGCAGGAGGCCCTGGGTCACCGTATCGGCCGCCGAGGCCTGGGCATCGACCTGCACCGTACGCGGGCTCATCATGTAGGCGTCGGTCAGCCGTTTGATTTCCGAAGGCATCGTGGCGGAGAACATCGCCGTTTGCCGGATTTGCGGCAGCAGCTTGATGATGCGCTCGACGTCGGGAATGAAGCCCATGTCGAGCATCCGGTCGGCCTCGTCGACGACCAGGACCCGGATATCTGCCAGCAGCACCTTGCCCCGCTCGAAATGGTCGAGCAGGCGTCCCGGTGTTGCGATCAGCACATCGACCCCGCGGTCGAGTTTGTCTTCCTGGTCGGAGAACGACACGCCGCCGATCAACAGCGCCATGCTGAGTTTGTGGTTCTTGCCGTAAACTTCAAAGTTTTCGGCGACCTGTGCCGCGAGTTCGCGGGTCGGCTCCAGAATCAGGCTCCGGGGCATCCGCGCACGGGCGCGGCCCGTGGAGAGAATTTCGATCATCGGCAAGGTGAAACTCGCCGTCTTGCCGGTGCCCGTCTGGGCGATACCGATGATGTCGCGTCCCATCAAGAGATGGGGAATGGCTTCCGCCTGGATCGGTGTGGGGTTCTCGTAACCCGCTGACCCAATAGCGTTTAATAGCGGGTCGCTGAGACCCATTTCGTCAAATTTCATATTGCTCGTCTGTGTTGAAATCGCGCGTTGGCGCGTGTTGTGCGGAAAATGGGCGCGAAGCGCTTGAAAGTCCAGCATTTCCATTGGTTGTTGCAAGCGGGGATCGATTCTGAAAGAAGGGCGTAATGGACGATCCTCGCAGTGAACTGGATGAGCTTGTCGCCGATGCCCGGCTGAAGCATCGCGACGGTGCACTTGATGCTGCCGCTCAGCTTTATGATTCCGTCCTCGCGATCGATCCTGAAAACGCCGAAGTTCTGCAACTCAAGGGGATCCTGCGCGCCCAGTGCGGCGCGCCGGAGGAGGGGTTGGCGTTGCTTGAACGGGCTGTCGCGCTGGCACCGGCGGACGGTCGGATACGTGCCAATCTGGCCAAACTGCGCCTCGACATCGGCGACATCGGCGGCGCCGTTTCGGCGTATGAAACCGCCCGACAGAATAATCCCGGCGATGCGGAGCTCGAATTCAATCTCGCGGGTGCGTTGGCGTTGGCCGGCCGTCGGGACGATGCGATCGAACATCTGGAGACGGCGCGCCAGCTTGCGCCGGGGCATGCACATGCGCTGGCCAATCTGGGAAACCTGTATCGCCAGGCCGACCGCCTGGAGGCGTCGCGAGAAACACTGGAAGCGGCGGTCGAGGTCTCGCCCGATGACCCCGAAATACAGCACAGCCTCGGTGTGACGCTGACCGCATTGCATGACTATGCGGCCGCCGGCGCACGATTTCGGGCGGCTTTGAGGCTCGATCCGGGCTTTGTACGGGCTGCCGCGCAGTTATTCTATGCGTCGCTCCATGCCTGTGACTGGCAGGACCACCCCAAGCTGATTGTGAATTTCGAACGCCTGCTTGGTGCGGACCCGGACGTCCTTTCCGAATTGTCGCCGCTGATCGCGCTTTATTTGCCCTTTGACCAAGCCGCACTGAACAGTGTGAGCGACGCCCGGGCCACGGTCACCCGGAAGTCGGTTGTGCTTCGCGAGCGCATTCCCGCTGCGGCGAGACCTGACGGCGCGCCATTGCGTCTGGGATATCTGTCTGCCGATCTCGGTCACCACCCGGTGGGGCGGCTATTGGCGGATCTGCTGCCGCGCCACGACGCGGCCGGGTTCGAAGTTACCGCGTTCGCGCTGGCACCGCCCGATGGCAGCGACGTGCAGCAGGTGATCTTGGACGGCGTGGCACGCGTCGAGGATCTCTCGCGGGTTGCGCCCGGCGATGCCGCGGCGCGCATTCGCGAGGCGGGAACTGACATACTGGTCGAACTGGGCGGTTTCACGCTTGGCGCCCGGCCCGAGATACTGGCTGCCCGCGCCGCACCGTTACAGATCGGTTGGCTCGGTTATTGCGGTTCATCCGGCGGCCTCAACGATGTTTTGCTGGCCGACGATGTCGTGTTGCCGCCCGGCGCTGTCGGGGGTTTTGCCGAGGCCGTCGCATATCTGCCCGGAAGCTTCATGCCGCTCAACCGGTTCGATGTTGCCGCGGTCAAAAGCGATAACCGCGCGGCCCACGGCCTGCCGGAAGAAGGCTTCGTCTTCTGTGCGTTCAACGCTTCCCCCAAGGTCGATGCGGGAACCTTCGCGGCGTGGATGGAAATCCTCGCGCGGGTCGATGGGGCGGTCCTTTGGTTGCGCGAACACGCCGCTTCGAGCTCGCAGAACCTCAGGGGCGCAGCCCGGGCCGCGGGCGTTGACCCGTCGCGCCTTGTGTTCGCGCCGACTGCGCCGGCCATGCCCGATCATCTGGCCCGGCACCGGCATGCAAATCTGTTTCTCGACACGTTCGTCTATGGCGCCCATTCGACGGCCGCGGACGCGATTGCTCAGGGAGTACCGGTGCTGACATGTGCCGGCGCGGCCATGCCGGCGCGGGTCGGCGCGAGTCTTTGCAAGGCCTACGGGATTGGCGACCTGGTCACCGAGAGCCCTGCGGCGTATGTCGAGAAGGCCGTGAATCTGGCAACCGGCGCTGATCCGTTGATAGATTACGGGTCCGTGTTGCGCTCTGCTGTCGAGACGGTAGACGCCGGCGACGCATTCGCGCGGAAACTCGAACGGGTCTACAAATCGCTTTGGCGCGCCCATGTGGCGGGCGCCCTCATGCCCGGACGCCTCGTGCCGATGGAGAATACAGGATGACCATGAACCTTGTGATGATTCCGGGGTTGCTGTGCGATGCACGGCTATGGGCGCATCAGACCGAGCATCTCGCCGATATCGCCGAATGTATGGTGGCCGATATCACGGGCGCGGAATCGATGGATGAACTGGCAGACAATGTGCTGGCCGCTGCGCCCGACAAATTCGCACTGGCAGGGCTTTCCATGGGCGGATACGTGGCCCACGCGATCATGCGCCGTGCGCCCGGGCGGGTGACCAGGCTGGCGCTGATCGATACCTCTGCACGGTCGGACACACCCGAACAACGGGTGCGCCGCGGACAGCTGATCGACATGAGCAAATACGGCAAGTTTCGCGGTGTGACCGACCGGCTCTTGCCGATCCTCGTCCACGAAGCCCGTTTGTCTGAAACCGCACTGACAGATGAAATTAAAAAAATGGCAGAACATGTTGGTTCGGAAGGATTTACCCGGCAACAACATGCCATTATGGGGCGCCGTGACAGCCGGCCTTTCCTCATCGAATACGGAGTTCCGACGCTGGTAATGTGCGGGCGTCAGGACGCACTCACGCCGCTCGAGCATGCGGCGGAAATGGCCGCCGGGATACCCGGTTCACGCCTCGCCGTGATCGAGGATTGCGGCCATCTTTCGACGATGGAAAGGCCCCAGGCGGCCACGGCGCTGATGCGCCAGTGGCTGACATATGACTAGGCGTGCCTAGAACGCCGGGAGCGGGGGATCTCCGGCCGACTGATCGTTGGGGTTCCGGCTCGGAAAGAGCGAAGTTTTCAGCTGGAAAATCATGTCGCCGAAGGCCTCGCTGTCGGTTCCGGTAACGTCGTCGGCACGCGCGATGGCGTGGCTGAGATAGGAATCCGTCGAGCAGAACGCGCCCATGATGGTCAACCTGCCGTCGCGGGGCGCGGCGGATTCGGGGCCGTCGTCCGCGGCGCACAAATCGCCGGGGTCGCGGACGGCGTCCGGGTTGAATGCGAGTACGACACGGAAGGGTCGGCTGGGATCGGGATTCTCCGGGTTGATGGCGAAGTTGATCGGGACACCGAACGCATTGGCCTGCATGGCGTCGCTCACGGCCTTTTCCAGCTGTGCCTGCGGGATATCAAAAGGATTGCCGAACACCACGAGTTGTATTTGCCGGTCGCCGCCGCCGGCCGCCGTGGCCTCGAAGGGGCTGTACTGGTTGGCATGGTCGACGCGCGACACGGTCACACCGGTGCACGCGGTCAGCACCGCCAGCGCGGCGGCGGTGAGCGGGATATTTATCGGGAAACGGGGCTTGCTGGGCATTATCGAAACTCCGGGTCTGAGATGTTCATCCAAGACGGCTTCGTTGCTGCCGGGCAAGCGGCAAATACGGCCTAGGCCGTTTGCATATGTAGTGTCGGATGGAATTTTGGCCAAATTGCGGCCGGGAACATCTGCGTGATGGGCGCCGCGTGAGGCTCGTCGCGCTCGCCTAGACGTCGAGTTCCGACACGAATTTGGCGTTGTCCTGAATGAACCGGAAACGCAGCTCCGCCTTGCGGCCCATCAACTGTTCAACCAGCTGTGCGGTATCCTTGGCGTCGCGCGCGCGCGAATTGTCGGCGTCCGTGGCGCTCGACAGCGCAACCTGGATCAACTGGCGTTTCTCCGGGTCCATGGTCGTCTCGCGCAGCTGCGCGGGGGGCATCTCGCCCAGGCCCTTGAAGCGGCTGATCTCGACCTTGCCGCCGCCCGAGAAATGCTCCGCCATCAGGCGCTCCCGGTCGGCATCGTCCAGCGCGTAGACCACGTCACCGCCCTTGGCGAGACGGTATAGCGGCGGGACCGCGAGGTAGAGATGTCCGCTGGTCACCAGTTCCGGCATCTCGCGATAGAAAAAGGTCATCAGCAGCGAGGCGATATGGGCGCCGTCAACGTCGGCATCGGTCATGATCACCACGCGCTCGTAGCGCAGCTTCGACAGATCGAAGGTTTTGCCCGACCCGCAGCCGAGCGCCTGGGTCAGATCGCTCAGTTCCTGGTTGCCCCGCAGCTTGTCGGCCGACGCGCTGGCCACGTTCAGGATTTTGCCGCGCAGCGGGAGAATGGCCTGGGTGGCGCGGCTGCGCGCCTGTTTGGCCGACCCGCCGGCGCTGTCGCCCTCGACGAGGAATATTTCCGTGCCGTCCGCGCTGCTGCGTGTGCAATCTGCGAGCTTGCCGGGCAGGCGGGACTTGCGCCCGGCGGTCTTGCGTTTCATCGCCCGGTCTTCGCGCCGGCGTTTGCGTTCCTCGGCCCGCTCGATCGCCCATTCCAGCAGGGCGTCCGCATTCTGCCGGTCATTCGAAAGATGGTGGTCGAAATGGTCCTTGATCTGCGCCTCGACGATCCGCGCCGCCTCGGGCATCGAAAGCTTTTCCTTGGTCTGGCCCTGGAATTGCGGCTCGGAGATGAACAGCGACAGGACTATGGCGGCGCCATCGGCGATGTCGTCGGACGTCAGCTGACTTGCCTTGCGATTGTTGGTGAGCTCGCCGTACCCCTTGAGGCCGCGAGTCAGGGCGCCCCGGATGCCCGCGACATGGCTGCCGCCCTCGGGCGTGGGAACCGTGTTGCAGTAGGCGCTGACAAAGCCTTCGCCGTCGGCCGGCCAGCAGACGGCCCATTCGATCCGTCCCGTGGAGCCGTTCAGGTCGGCGCGCCCGGCAAAGATATCGGCTCCCACCAGCGGACGTTCGCCCACGGTCGAGCGCAGATAGTCGAGAATGCCATCGGGAAACTGGAAGCTTTCGGCCTCGGGGACACCGCCGGCGGTCGCGACTTCGGCGTCGCATGACCAGCGGATTTCGACGCCGCGGAACAGATAGGCCTTGGACTTGGCCATTTCATGCAGGCGTTCAGCGCTGAAGCGCGCTGTTTTGCCGAAGATTTCCGGATCGGGCAGGAAGGTCACGGTGGTGCCGCGGCGATTCTGGACGGCCTTCAGTTTCTTAAGTTTGCCGGTCGGTTTGCCTTGCGAATACTCCTGGGCCCAGAGCTCCTTGTCGCGTGCTACCTCGACACGCAGGGTGGACGCGAGCGCGTTGACAACGCTCAGGCCGACGCCGTGCAGGCCGCCGGAAGTCTGATATGCCTTGCCGTCGAACTTGCCGCCCGAGTGCAGCGTCGTGAGAATGACCTCCAGCGCCGATTTGCTCTTGTATTTGGGATGCGGATCGATGGGGATGCCGCGGCCATTGTCGGTGATCGCCAGCGAACCGTCTGCGTTGAGGTGCATCTCGATGCGGTCGGCATGGCCGGCGACGGCCTCATCCATGGCGTTGTCGAGGATTTCCGCAGCCAGGTGATGCAGCGCGCGCTCGTCGGTGCCGCCGATATACATGCCGGGGCGCCGGCGCACGGGTTCGAGACCCTCGAGGACCTCGATATCCTGTGCGGTATAATCGCCGCCGCCGGATGGGCCCTCGTCAAATAATCCCGGATCTTCGGTTTTGCGTTTCGCGCGTGCCACGGTGGCCTCGGTTAAAGAAAGTCCTGAATGTACGTCGTGCGCCCCCTGCCACCGGATTCTCAAGTAAAATCGGCGAAATTCGGGATGGTGACGACCGTGGGCAATATGTGATGATTCGCAGGTGAGGTGACAATGAACAACGCAGACAACGAAAAGACCGGCGAAGAACCAAGGGGTGAATTGTTCATCCAGACCGCCGCCATGCCCGCCGACACCAACCCGAACGGCGATATTTTCGGTGGCTGGCTGCTCTCTCAGATGGATATCGCGGGGGGAATCGCGGCACGCAGCCACTCGGGCGGCCGGACGGTGACCATTGCCATCGAGTCCATGACCTTCAAGAAACCTGTCCAGGTGGGAGACGTTGTGTCCTGCTATGCGGAGATCGAGCGGGTCGGCCGGACGTCGATGACCTTCCTGATCGAGGTCTGGACGCTACGCCGCGATAGTTTCGTGCGCGAAAAAGTGACCGAAGGCGTGTTCACCTATGTGGCAATAGGACCGGACGGACGACCCCGCGAGATTGAACAGGAGACCTTGAGCGCATGACACGTAAATCTGGAATCGCTGCAATTCTGGTGGGCGCGATCCTTGGGCTCGCGGCCTTCAGTGATGCGGCTATGGCGGGAGAGGCAGATGTGACCGCGGTCGCGGTGCGCAGCGGCAGCACCTACAGCTTCAATGTCACGGTACGCCATGCGGATGAGGGTTGGGATCACTATGCCAATCGGTGGGAAGTGGTACGCATGGACGGTGCGGTCATCGCGACCCGTGAACTCGCCCACCCCCATGTCAACGAACAGCCCTTCACCCGCAGCCTGTCCGGCGTGCGAATACCGGCCGGGACAAAGGAAGTCCGCTTGCGGGCGAACGACAAGGTGCACGGTCTTGGCGGGGTGGAACTGATCGTCGATCTGGTAACGGGGAAATCGCGCAAATCCGGTGGCGGTGCGTCATGACCTCAACCGCGACAGCCGGCCCGGCGCCCGGCTACAAGGACAAGCCCGAGCATTTCGTCACATACGAACCGAGCCCGAAACGCATCCGCGTCAGCTTCGGCGGGGAGACGATCGTCGACACCACGAACGGCATGATTGTTTATGAACGCGGCCATGTGCCGGTCTACTACCTGCCCCGTAAGGACGCGGCGATGGAACTGATGACACGCACGGATCATTCGACCCATTGCCCGTTCAAGGGCGACGCCAGTTATTTCACCGTGAACGCGGGCGGGAAGACGGCGGAGAATGCGGTGTGGAGCTATGAGCTGCCGTTCGACGAAGCGGCGGGGCTGAAGGATTACATCGCCTTCTACTGGAACAAGATGGACGCGTGGCATGAGGAAGATGAAGAGGTCTTCGTGCATGCCCGCAGCCCGAAGGTGCGCATCGATATCCTCGACAGCTCGCGCCCCGTGCGCATTGAATTGGGCGGTATCACCGTCGCCGAGACGACCCGCGCGCGTTTCCTGTTCGAGACCGGGCTGCCGACACGCTATTACATTCCGCGCGACGACGTGATCGCCGAGCTGCGCCCGTCCGACACGGCGACGAATTGCCCCTACAAGGGCACGGCCAGTTATCACCATGTCCAGGTGGGGGCGAAAACCTTCGAGGACATCGTCTGGTTCTACCGGGACCCGGTGCATGAGAGCGCCCGCATCAAGGACTATCTCTGCTTCTACAACGAGAGGGTGGATGCGGTCTTTGTGGACGGTGTTGAGCGGGAGAAGCCCAAAACCAAATGGTCCTAGCCCTCTGATTTGATCGGCGCCGGGTTGACTCTCGTAATTATTTTCATAATTATGGAAATATGAAAATAAAAAACGCCGTCGAACAATTGGCCGGTCTGGCCCAGGAAACGCGCCTGGAGGTTTTTCGCCTTCTCGTGACGGCGGGGCCTGGCGGGCTGCCGGCCGGAGAGATCGGCCGGACCATCGACCTGCCCCTGCCGACCTTGTCGTTCCATCTGCGCCATTTGCGTGAGGCGGGGCTGATTACGTCACGGCGCGAAGGGCGCTCGATCATCTACATCGCCAACTATAACGCCATGAACGCGCTGGTAGGCTTCCTGGGCGAAAATTGCTGCCTGGGAACCGATATCACGATCACACAGACGTCTCGCGACACGGTTGCGGGCAAAGGAGAGATTCAATGAAACGGCTTCATGTGCATTCCCGCGTCGCGGATGTCGAGGCGAGCGTGGCCTACTACAGCAAGTTCTTCGGCCAGGCGCCCGACGTGCGCAAGGACGACTATGCCAAGTGGCTGCTCGACGATCCCCAGGTGAATTTCGCGATCTCGAACGAACCCGGCCACGCGTCCGGCATCGAGCATCTCGGATTCCACTTCGATACCAAGGAAGAGTTCGAAGCGTTTCGGAGCGAGGACGCCCGTGCGCCGCTGGGCCGGACCGACGAAGACGGGACCACCTGTTGCTATGCGAATTCCGACAAGGCGTGGTTCACGGATCCCGACAACGTGCCGTGGGAAACCTTCTTCACGTTTGGTGAGTCCGACACCTATCACGGCCTGGACACGCCCGCCGGCGCTGCGGGCATGCCGGACATGACGCATCAGGCCAGCGCGGGCACATGCTGCGTTCCGGACTGACCGGCGCGCCGTCCCGAAAAGATAAAGGCCCCGCCTGTCGGCGGGGCCTTCGTCGTTTGATGTCGGCTTGAACTAGACCGAGTAATACATCTCATATTCGACCGGATGCGGCGACTGCATGAAGTTGGTCAGCTCTTCCTGTTTCAATGCGATGTAACCGTCGATCTGATCGTCGGTGAACACGTCGCCCTTCTTGAGGAAGTCGCGGTCCGCGTTCAGCGCCTCGAGCGCCTGGCCCAGCGAGCTGCAGACCGTCGGCACACCCTCGAGTTCCTCGGGCGGCAGGTCGTAGAGATCCTTGTCCATCGGGTCGCCCGGATGGATCTTGTTCTCGATCCCGTCCAGTCCGGCCATGAGCATGGCCGAGAAGGCCAGATACGGGTTCGCCGTGGGATCGGGGAAACGCACCTCGACGCGTTTGGCGTTGGGGCTCGTCGCATAAGGGATACGACAGGAGGCCGAACGGTTGCGCGCGGAATAGGCGAGGAGGACTGGGGCTTCAAAGCCGGGGACCAGACGCTTGTAGCTGTTCGTGCTCGCATTGGTGAATGCGTTCAGCGCGCGGGCGTGTTTGATGATGCCGCCGATGTAGTAGAGGCAGGTATCCGACAGGTCGGCATAACCCGAACCGGCGAAGGCCGACTTACCGTCCTTCCAGACCGACTGATGGACATGCATGCCCGACCCGTTGTCGCCGGCAATCGGCTTCGGCATGAACGTGGCCGTCTTGCCGTACTGGGCGGCGACGTTGTGGACCACATACTTGTAGATCTGCATCTGGTCCGCGGCGCGCAGAAGCGTGTCGAACTTCTGTCCGAGCTCATGCTGACTGGGGGCAACTTCGTGATGATGCTTCTCCATCGCGATTCCCATGGCGAGTGCCGTGGTGACCATCTCGGCCCGGATATCGGTCATGGAATCGACAGGTGCCACGGGGAAGTAACCGCCCTTGACGCCCGGGCGATGGCCCATATTGCCCTCGGGGAATTCCGTGCCCGAATTGTACGGGCCTTCTTCGCTGTCGACTTCGTAGAAGCTGCGGTTCATCGAGGCTTCGTAGCGCACGTCATCGAACACGAAGAATTCGGCTTCGGGCCCGAAATAGGCTGCGTCACCCGCGCCGCTGGACGCCAGGTAGGCCAGCGCGAGTTTCGCCGTGCCGCGCGGATCGCGCGTGTAGGGCTCGCCGGTCGCGGGCTCCAGGACGTCGCAGAACAAGATCAACTGCGGCTGGGCGGTGAACGGGTCCATGACGGCGGAGTCGAGGTCCGGCATGAGAATCATGTCGGATTCATTGATTGCCTTCCAGCCGGCGATCGACGAACCGTCGAACATGATGCCATCGGTCAGCAGATCCTCATCGATCGTCGAGACGTGCTGCGCGGTGTGCTGCCACTTTCCGCGCGGATCGGTAAACCGAAAATCCACGAACTCGACGTCGTTCTCTTTAATCATGTCCAGTACGGTTTTGATGTCGGACATTGTTTAGGTTCTCCTGTCTTTCGGAAAAAACTTTGCTGTGTGATCGAACATTAACTCGACTTCAAAACCGTTAGACGGCGTCTTCACCGCGTTCACCAGTACGAATCCGGATCGCCTCGTCGATCGTTGAGACGAATATTTTGCCATCCCCGATGCGGCCCGTGCGGGCTGCCTCCTGGATGGCTTCGATAGCCCGTTCGACCTGAGAATCCTCAAGGACGATCTCGATCTTCACTTTGGGCAGAAAGTCGACGACATATTCCGCGCCGCGGTAGAGCTCCGTGTGGCCTTTCTGGCGGCCGAAACCCTTGGCCTCAACCACCGTAATGCCTTTGAGCCCCACTTCGTGCAGCGCTTCCTTAACTTCGTCGAGCTTGAACGGTTTGATAATGGCTTCAATCTTCTTCATTTATCGCCTGTGTGCCTCCACCGTTTTGCTCAATCGGCGGACGCGGAATGCGCACCGCCGACATATTGGGCATAGCATGGTTTGTGCCACTTGGCACCTACGTGCAATTGATTGAAAATAAAGGAAAAAATAATCCCACGCCACAACCGGTCGCGTTGATATTGCTCCGTTAATAGGCACAACGCCTAATATTTAGTCATTTAGTTGTAAATCCCGCGTACACGCTCGAGCGCCGCCTGAATGTTCTCGACCGAGTTCGCATAGGAAAATCGGACATATCCTTCGCCCAGATGGCCGAAACTGGTGCCCGCGACCGTGGCGACATAGGCCTCGCTCAGCAACTTGTCCTGAACCTCGCGTGCCGACTGGCCGGTACCCGAGATGTTTGGAAATGCGTAAAAAGCCCCCATCGGGGTGCGGCATGAAAACCCGTTGATCCCATTCAGCTCCTCGACGATCACATGTCGGCGCGCGTCGAAGGCGCGCACCATCTCGTGCACGGAATCCTGGGGGCCTTCGAGGGCGGCGATGCCGGCAAACTGGGTCCCGGCGTTGACGCAGGAATGACAATTGATGGCCAGTCGTGTCGCGGCATCGACCAGGCTTTCCGGCCACACCGCGTAGCCCAGCCGCCAGCCGGTCATGGCATAGGTCTTCGACCAGCCGTCGAGGAGGATCAGCCGGTCGCGCAGATGCGCGTAGGACAGCAGGCTGACATGCTCGTGCCCGTCATAGGTCATCTGGCCGTAGATCTCGTCGGACAGAATGGCGACATGGGGATGCTTCTCGAGGCCCGCGGCGAGCTTGTCCATCTCGGCCTTCGGAACGGCGCCGCCCGTGGGGTTGGCCGGCGTGTTGATGATGATCAACCGCGTTCTGGGTGTGATGAGGGAAAGGACTTCGTCGGCATCGAACGAGAAGTCGTTCTCCTCGAGCAGGGGGATCGGGACGGCCTTGGCACCGGAATAGTTGATCGCGGATTCATAGATCGGGAAACCGGGGTTCGGATACATGATCTCGGCACCGGCCTCGCCGAACATCATGATGGCGAAGAACATGGTGACCTTGCCGCCGGGCACGCAGACGATGTTGTCGGGGTTTACCTCCACGCCGCGCAGGCGAAGAATGTCCGCCGCGACGGCTTCGCGCAGCGGCAGGATGCCGGGTGCGGGGGTGTAACCATGATGGCCGTCGCGCAATGCCTTCACCGCGGCCTCGACGATGTGATCCGGCGTGCTGAAATCAGGCTGACCAATCCCCAGATTGATCACGTCATGCCCCTGGGCCTTGAGGCCCTCGGCGCGGGCCAGAACCTCGAAGGCGGACTCGGTGCCGAGCCGGGTCAGATTTTCGGCGGTTTGCAGTCGTGCATTGGTCATAGATGAATGGCTCTGATGGCTCCACGAAACGGCGCGCACTATAGGCGGTTGGGGTTTTGCAGGGCAAAAGCTTTCACGCCGTCCCGGAACCTGCAAACATCGGAATTCGAAATCGGCTGAAAAACAGGCCAAGGGGGAGAAACGGCATGTCCGACGATCAAACACGTCCGCTCGACGATGAGGAAGTCCTGAAATACTGGATTCCGCGGCTGGTTGCTGATGGGGGCGATCCCAACGACGCGCTGGCAGTGCGCAATCGGGCCGCAACCTGGGACGAGTGGCCGGTTGCCTGGGCCGAGATCGGCGACGGATATCTGGAGGTCGGGGCCGATCGCGAAGCCCGCGGCCACGGGTTGAGCGCCGCGGCCGCATATGTGCGCGCCGCGATCTGTTTTCATTTCGCGCAGGTTGTCGCCTTCCATCTGCCGGATCTGAAGTTCAAGCTGCAGGCGCGCAAGACGGAGGCGTTCGCGAAGGCCGCGCCGCTGATGTCGCCGCCGGCGGAACGCATCTCGGTCCCGTTCGGCGACACAACGCTGCCCGCCTATCTGCGCATGCCTGCGGATCGCGACGGCCCGGTGCCGGGCGTGCTGCTGGTACCGGGGCTCGATTCCACCAAGGAAGATTTCGCAACCGTGATGGACATCGCCGTCGCGCGCGGGTTGGCCGTGCTCGCCTTCGACGGGCCGGGGCAGGGGGAGGCCCACCCCGATTTGCTGCTGGGCCCCGACTATGAGGCGTGCATCGCGGCGGCGTTCGAGACGCTGGCGGCGCACCCCGAGGTCGATGCATCACGCATCGGCACGATCGGCCGCAGTCTGGGCGGCATCTATGTGGTCAAGGCGGCGGTGGACCCGCGGATCAAGGCGACGGTCGTGTTTGGTGGTGCCTGGGATCTGAGTGACTGGCCGACCATGCCGCCGTTGATCCGCGCTGGCTTCGTGTGGGCGACCGGTGCGGAGGATGAGGCGGGTGCGTTGGCCCAGGTGCATGACGCGACGCTGGATGATTGTATCGGAGATGTGCGGTCGCCGGTGATGGTCGTGCATGGCCGCCATGACGCGATCTTCAAGGCGGCCCAGGCCGAACGTATCGCCGACGCGCTGCCTGAAAACGGCAAGCTGTGGATGGTCGAGGACGGTGTGCATTGCTGCCACAACCGGGCCTTCGAGGTGCGCACGGGCATGGTGGACTGGCTCGTGGAGCAGCTATGACCGGCGGACTTTCGTTCAATATCCGGTGAGGAACCGCGACCTTTGTGGCAATCATATGCCGACTATCTAATATGCAGGTCGCCGTCCACGCCACGAGGTGACCATGACTCCGCTCCGCAAACTCGCCGCCTTAGCCATCGCGGTTTCGTTTCTCTCCGTTACGCCCGCCGCAGCCGACACAGTCTCCGCCGCCGGGTTGAAGGTGCGCCCGATCGAGGAAGTGTTCACGGATGGCCCGCCGCGGATCGAGGATCTGACCAGCCTCGATGGAATCCTGCGGTTCGTGTCTTCCGTGCCGCTAGCCTGTTCGATGGTCTATGGCGAGACATCGGCCTTCGGTCAGATCACCGTCGATCAGGATATGAACGGTGGCGCCCATACGGACCACCATCCCGCGATCACCGGGCTGAAACCCGACACCACTTATTTCTATCGGGTCCAGGGGACGGCGGTCGACGGCACCCTGTATGTCAGCACGGTGCAGACGTTTCACACGCCCAAGCGCGATGCGAACGCGGCGGCGAACCTTGCCTTGCTCGAAGCGGGCGCGCGCGTCACCGCCGTTTCGAGTAATTTCGGCGGCGGGGCCAACGATGCCAGTTGGGGCGCCAACAGCGCGATCGACGGCAGCCGGGCGACCGAATGGTCGACGGACGGAGATGGCGACAAGGGTTTCATCGAAATCGAATTCGCGGAGCCCAGCGATGTCGGGGCCATCGAGGTCTGGACCCGGTCGATGAGCAACAACACGGCCCGCATCTTCGAGTTCATCGTGACCGCGGATAACGGTCAGAAAGCCGGACCATTCAAGCTGCCCGACGCCAGCAAGCCCTATCGCTTCGATGTGGATCTTCAGGCGAAACGCCTGCGTCTCGACGTGATTGCGAGCAATGGCGGGAATGTCGGGCTGGTCGAATTCGCGGCCTATTCGAGATAGCTGCCAGCAGATAACGCGCTACGACCCGTGGCGCCGAAATAAGCCCGCGAAACGCCTGACGGATAGCAGTGCCGTGCAGGGCGCGTCCGCGCGCCACGCCGTGTTTGATGAGCCGGTCCCATTCCCGGCTGGATAAATTGCGGGGATCGGGATGCTGTTGGTGAAATTCCTCGATGCGCATGTTCGGCTCCTGTGTTGGTTTCGATAGAGCTTTACCGCGCGCAATAACATCAGATATAATGAATAATTATGATTCAAAATATCAGAAAATAAGATATATGGAATTATCCGACTTGCGCATATTCAAGGCTGTCGTCGAGGAAGGCGGCATCACCCGGGCGGCCGAACGGCTGCACCGTGTGCAATCGAACGTGACCACGAGAATTCGCCAGCTCGAAGACGATTTGGGTGTCGAACTGTTCGTGCGGGAGGGGCGGGGGCTGTATCTCGCACCCGTCGGGAGAACACTCGTGGGCTATGCCGACCGGTTGCTTGAACTCGCCGATGAGGCCCGCAATGCTGTGCAGGATTCACGCCCGCGCGGGCTTTTGCGTGTGGGCTCCATGGAAAGCACGGCATCGGTGCGGCTGCCCGAGCCGCTCTCGCGTTTCTGCAATATGTATCCCGACGTGACCCTGGAGCTCTCGACGGGCAACCCGGAGATGCTCTCCAAGGCGATCCTGGCGGGGGAGATCGATGTGGCGTTTGCCGCGGAGCCGATTGCCGATGAGCCCTTCGAGGCGGTGCATGCATTTACCGAAGAGCTCGTGATTGTTTCGAGCGCGGAGCAGGACCCGTTCACCGAGGACCGCGACGGCAGCTGGTCACTGGTCGCGTTTGAGCCGGGCTGTCCCCACCGCAAGCGTTTGCTCGACTGGGTCGAGGGACGCGGCGAGGTGACCGCGCGGCTGGTGGAGATGGGCTCCTATCATGCGATCCTCGGCTGTGTGGTGATCGGCATGGGCATTTCCCTCATGCCGAAGAGCGTGCTCGATACGTTTCCCGAGAAAAAGCGTTTGCGCATTCACCCGCTGCCGAAAGGGCAGGACAGCGCCGACACGCTGCTGTTCTGGCGCCGCGGAAGCGGGAGCCCGAACGTCGATGCGCTGGCCGAATTGATCTCCACACCCGCTCCCACGGGCAAAAAATCACGCGGCCGGCAAAAGAAGGCGGCATAGGTATTTACGCGACTGCTTGACGCGCTCCGGTCCGGCGATTACACAAACGCCCGCTTGTGGTGGCTGTAGCTCAGTTGGTTAGAGCGCCTGGTTGTGGTCCAGGAGGCCGTGGGTTCAAATCCCATCAGCCACCCCATTTTCCCCAAACATATTCTCCGCCGGATTCCTGCGACTGACATGGCGCAACCGGATTGCGTCCGGTGCTGCTAGATTTGCATCTGTTCGCAAGGGGTATCCCGACCAATGACGACTTCCTGGACCTATGGCGCGACCGAGTTGCTGAGCGTCACGCAGATGTACAGCGCGGATGCTGCGGCGGAGGCGCATGGCGTTTCCAGTCTCGAATTGATGGAGCGCGCCGGCGCGGCGATCACAGAAGCGCTGGATGCGAACTGGCCACAGGGCCGCGTGCTGGTGCTCTGCGGGCCGGGCAACAACGGTGGCGACGGATTTGTCGCCGCACGGCTTCTGGCATCGCGCGGCCGCGACGTGACGCTGGCTTTGCTCGGGGATGTCGGGGCGCTGACCGGTGACGCCGCGGCCAACGCGGAGGCTTGGTCCGGCGCGGTGAAGGCCTTGTCGCCGGGGTTGCTCGATGCGGCCGATGTGGTGGTCGACGGGCTGTTCGGCGCCGGGTTGACCCGGCCCGTCGAAGGCGTGGTGTGCGACGTTATCCATGCGATCAACGACCGTGAATTGCCCTGTCTGGCGATCGATGTGCCCAGCGGGGTACACGGCGATAGTGGCGCGGTCCTGGGTGCCGCACCGAAGGCCGATCTGACAGTGACGTTTTTCCGCCGCAAGCCCGGGCATCTGCTGTACCCCGGGCGCGGGCTGTGCGGGCGTGTGCGTGTGGCCGACATAGGTATTCCGGACGACGTGCTTGCCGATATTACGCCGAACCAGTGGTGCAACGGGCCGGCGATCTGGTCGTCGGAATTTCCGCGGCCCGTGCCCGACGGGCACAAATACGGTCGCGGTCATGCGATCGTCGCGGGCGGCGCGGCGTTGACGGGGGCGGCGCGGCTGGCGGCCTACGGCGCATTGCGTTCGGGTGCGGGACTGGTGTCCATCGCCAGTCCGCGGGAAGCCGTGGCGATTTATCGCGCCGGGCGCCCCTCCATCATGGTGCGCGAGACATCCGACACTGAGGCCTTCATGGCCGCCGTGTCGGACCCGCGTGTGCGGGCCGTCCTCGTCGGCCCCGGCAATGGTGTGACCCCGGAGACCCGTGCGCATGTTCTGGCGGCGCTGCATGGCCCGGCCGGTTGCGTGATCGATGCAGATGGCATTTCGGCCTTTGCGGATGATCCCAATGGGTTGTTCGACCGGGTGCGTGGCCGCGCAGAGGAAACCGTGATGACCCCGCATTCAGGGGAGTTTGTCCGAATTTTCGGAGAAGATCTGGATGAAGGCGGGTTCGGCAGGCTCGGCCGGGCACGTGCGGCGGCGGCGCTGTCAGGGGCGGTGCTGGTTCTGAAGGGCGCCGATACGGTGATCGCCGCACCCGATGGCAGGGCGGCCATCAACAACAACGCGCCGCCCACGCTTGCCACCGCCGGGAGCGGTGACGTGCTGGCCGGGTTCATTTTGGGGCTCCTGGCCCAGGGAATGCCCGGATTTTCAGCAGCATGCGCTGGGGTTTGGCTACACGGCGCGGCGGCAACCAGGTTTGGACCCGGATTGATCGCAGACGATATCGCTGCCTGCCTGCCGCAGGTCCTGCAAACCCTCTACGCGGACCTCGGGCTGGAACGGCCGTTGGACGGGGTGCCCGACACCACAATCTGATCGTTCTTCTTAACCCCTGCTCTGGCGTTTACTCGGCTCGTGCGATGGTATAGGACATCCGCCGTTCGGGCGGTTTACGGCTCGAAAGCGCGTGGCGTGCGAGCCTGAAGTTCACCAAGCGCGTGCGCGGGCGTGGCGGAATTGGTAGACGCGCCAGGTTTAGGTCCTGGTGACTGAAAAGTCGTGGGGGTTCAAGTCCCTTCGCCCGCACCAACTGCACAGGCGCGCTGATGCGTATCGAGAAGCGGTTCTTTGCCGCAAACCGGTGATTTTAGAAGGTCGCCGGGACCGGAAACACAAGAAGCAGGAAATCGGACCTGGATATGGAAGTCGTCGAAACAAATACCGAAGGTCTGCAGCGTGATTTCAAGATCACGATTGTGGCGAATGATATTCAGCAGCGCGTCGATGCACGCCTGGCCGAGGTGGGGCGCGATATCAGTATCCCCGGGTTCCGGCCGGGCAAGGCACCGCTCAAGATCCTCAAGCAACGCTATGGCGGGTCGGTGATGGGCGAAGTGCTCGAGGCGGCCGTGCAGGAATCGTCCCAGGAAGTCCTCAGCGAGCGCGGCCTGCGACCGGCGGGCCAGCCCAAGATCGAGGTCGTCTCCTTCGATGAGGGCAAGGATCTGGAATATGACCTCTCGGTCGAGATACTGCCGGACATCGAGACTGTTGACCTCGCGTCACTCGAACTGGACCGGGTGAAGGTCACGCCGACGGATGACGAGATCAACGACGCGATCGACCGGATTGCCCAGCAGAACCGCGAGACCAAGCCCATCGAAGAGTCACGTCCGACGGCGCAGGGTGATGTCGTGATCATCGATTTCGAGGGCAAGATCGACGATGAGCCGTTCGAAGGCGGCAAGGGCACGGGCATCCGTCTGGAACTCGGTTCGAACCAGTTCATTCCCGGTTTCGAAGAGCAGCTGGTGGGCGTTGAGCCCGGCAAGCCGCTTCAGGTAAAGGTCGCGTTCCCGGCCGACTATAATGTCGATGAACTGGCCGGCAAGGACGCGGTCTTCGATTGCACCGTGCAGGAGATCCATGCGGCCGTCGAAGTGACGGTTGACGACGCGTTTGCCGAGAATCTGGGGCTCGAGAATCTGGCCGCCCTCAAGGACGCGATCAGCGACCAGCTGGGTCAGGAATACAGCCGTCTGACCCGCGAGCGTACCAAGCGCGACCTCCTCGACAAGCTCTCCGACGCCCATGATTTCGCCGTGCCGCCGCGAATGGCCGAAGATGAGTTCAACCAGATATGGACTCAGATCGAGCAGGCGAAGGAAGAAGACAAGCTCGACGAAGAGGACAAGGGCAAATCCGACGACGAACTGCGTACCCAGTATCAGGAGATCGCCGATCGTCGCGTGCGCCTGGGCCTGTTGCTGTCGCACATCGGCGAGAAGAACGGCCTCACGGTGAGCCAGGAAGAGGTCAATCGCGCGATCATGGAGCAGGCGCGTCAGATGCCGGGCCAGGAACAGCAGGTGATCGAGTTCTACCGGGACAACCCGCAGGCCAGCGCGTCGCTGCAGGCGCCGATCTTTGAGGACAAGGTCGTCGATTTCGTCATCGAAATGGCGAACGTGACCGAGCGCGAGCTGACCCCTGAGCAACTCAACGCGGAGGCCGAAGCCGAAGCCGCCGCCGCCGAGGAAAAGAAACCGGCCAAGAAAAAACCGGCAGCGAAGAAGAAGCCGGCGGCCAAGAAGAAGCCTGCCGCGAAGGCGGCCGCGGGCGACGACGACAAGAAGCCGGCCCGGAAAAAGGCCGCGCCGAAAAGCAAGAAGAAGGACGACGGGGCAACGGCGGAAAAGTAGTTCTGTCGCCGCCGCCTCTTGCGGAGACTCGTTCGAAACCTATTTTGTAGTAACCGCCAGTCTGGCCCGAGTACGGAGTAACTCAACATCATGGCGAATTTCGAAGCACCGCGGATGAACGCGCTTGTGCCAATGGTCGTCGAGCAGACGAACCGCGGCGAACGCGCCTACGACATCTATTCCCGGCTTCTCAAGGAACGTATCATTTTCCTGACGGGACCCGTCGGCGACGAGGTCGCGAGTGTTATCTGTGCGCAGTTGCTCTTCCTGGAGGCGGAAAATCCCAACAAGGATATCAGCTTCTACATCAACTCGCCGGGCGGCGTCGTGACGTCGGGCCTGTCGATCTATGACACCATGCAGTACATCCGCCCGGATGTGGCGACCTTGTGTGTCGGCCAGGCAGCGTCGATGGGTTCGCTGCTGCTCGCGGGCGGCGCGAAGGGCAAACGGTTCGCCCTGCCGAACGCGCGAATCATGGTGCACCAGCCCTCCGGCGGCTTTCAGGGCCAGGCGACGGACATCGAGATCCACGCCCAGGAGATCCTGAAAATTCGTCAGCGGCTGAATGAAATTTATGCCGGGCATACCGGCCAGTCGGTTGAAAAGATTGGCGAGGCGCTCGAACGTGATCGGTTCTACACTGCGGATGAGGCTCAGGAATTCGGGCTGATTGACGAAGTGGTTTCGAGCCGTGCAGACACGGATGGAGACGAAGAAAGCGACTAGATCGACCGCCAAAACGGTTACGTGGTCGATCCGCTCGTTTAACTAATTATTGATCGCTGACGGGTAGCTATTGTTCAATCGCGTCTGTCAGTGATTCGCTTCGGCAGGTATGTCTGTCGGAGACCACGCCCCAGCACGGGACAAGATTGGTATGAGCAAGTCCGGTAACGGCGATTCCAAGAACACTCTGTACTGCTCTTTCTGCGGAAAGAGTCAGCACGAAGTCCGCAAGCTGATTGCGGGTCCGACGGTCTTCATCTGCGATGAATGCGTCGAACTGTGCATGGACATCATCCGCGAAGAGCATAAATCGACGCTCGTGAAGTCGCGCGACGGCGTGCCGACCCCGAAAGAAATCTGCGAAGTTCTCGATGACTATGTGATTGGCCAGGACCGAGCCAAACGCGTGCTTTCGGTGGCCGTTCATAACCACTACAAGCGTCTCAGCGGCGGCCCCAAGGGCAATGAAGTCGAGATCGCCAAATCGAATATTCTGCTGATCGGCCCGACGGGTTGCGGCAAGACGCTGCTGGCGCAAACGCTGGCGCGCATCCTCGATGTGCCGTTCACCATGGCGGACGCGACGACCCTCACCGAAGCCGGTTATGTTGGTGAGGATGTCGAGAATATCATCCTGAAGCTGCTCCAGTCGGCCGACTACAACGTCGAGCGCGCGCAGCGTGGCATCGTCTATATCGATGAGGTCGACAAGATCAGCCGCAAGTCGGACAACCCCTCGATCACGCGCGATGTGTCGGGTGAGGGCGTGCAGCAGGCTCTTCTGAAGATCATGGAGGGCACGGTTGCCTCGGTACCGCCGCAGGGTGGGCGCAAGCATCCGCAGCAGGAATTCCTGCAGGTCGACACAACCAACATCCTGTTCATCGTCGGCGGCGCGTTCGCCGGTCTGGAACGGATTATTGCCAGCCGTGGCAAGGATACTGCGATCGGCTTCGGTGCTGACGTGCAGAGCCTTGATGACCGTCAAACGGGCGAAATTCTCAGCGAAGTCGAGCCCGAAGATCTCCTGAAGTTTGGGCTCATCCCGGAATTTGTCGGGCGCCTGCCGGTGCTGGCCACGCTCGGCGACCTCGATGAGGATGCGCTCATCCAGATTCTTACCCAGCCGAAGAACGCGCTGATCAAGCAGTATCAGCGTCTGTTCGAGATGGAGGGGGTCGAGTTGTCCTTCGCGGAGGATTCGCTGCGGGCGATTTCGAAGAAGGCGATCGCGCGCAAGACCGGCGCGCGCGGCCTGCGCTCCATCATGGAGAACATCCTGCTCGACACGATGTTCGAACTTCCGGGAATGGACGGTGTCGAGGAAGTCGTGATCAACGGCGAGGTCGTCGAGGGCAATGCGACGCCGCTGCATATCTATGCGGACAAGCGCGAGGATCTGGGCACCAGTGCCTGATCCGGTCTGAATGGCCTCCGGTCCGTTTTTCTGCATCACCGATCGTCGGTTCCCCATGCACCGGTCGTCATCGTCGTGAACATTTCCGACGATGTTCACATCTTGTTCCAGCCACTTGATTGTCGGGGCGCGTTAAACCAAGTAGATGGTCATGGCGCGACTCGCCAAATCGGCGTTCCCTAGCTTTATCCGTAAACCCATACGCAAGGTTTTTTGGTTAATCTGAAAACCGATATTGCGAATTCGGAATGTGACATGACAGATATTTCCAAAGGTGCCTTGTTTCCCGTCCTGCCGTTGCGCGACATCGTGGTGTTTCCGCACATGATCGTTCCCCTGTTTGTCGGGCGCGAGAAATCGGTGCGGGCGCTCGAAGATGTGATGAAGGACGACAAGCAGATTCTTCTCGTCACCCAGAAGGATGCGGGTGAGGACGATCCGGCGCCGGAGGACCTCTATACGGTCGGCACCGTGGGGACGATCCTGCAGCTCCTCAAGCTTCCCGATGGCACGGTCAAGGTGCTGGTCGAAGGCAGCGCGCGCGCCTCGGTCGTCGAGTTCACCGACAATGAGGATTTCTTCCAGGCGATCGCGGAAGTGAACGCCGACGCTCCGGAAGACGACAGCGAGACCGAGGCGCTGGGGCGCTCGGTCGTCACCCAGTTCGAACAGTACATCAAGCTGAACCGCAAGGTGCCGCCGGAGGTGCTCGTCTCGATCAACCAGATCGAGGAACCGAGCAAGCTGGCCGATACGATCGCGTCGCACCTGTCCCTCAAGATTCCGGAAAAGCAGGAACTGCTGGAAGCCGACACGATCCAGAAGCGGCTGGAGAAGATCTACAGCTTCATGGAAGGCGAGATCGGTGTCCTGCAGGTCGAGAAGCGCATTCGCAGCCGCGTCAAGCGCCAGATGGAGAAGACGCAGCGCGAGTATTATCTGAACGAGCAGCTCAAGGCGATCCAGAAGGAGCTTGGCGAGGCCGAAGACGGCCGCGACGAACTCCAGGAGCTTGAGGACAAGATCAAGAAAACCCGCCTGACCAAGGAAGCCGCAGAGAAGGTCGGTCAGGAGCTCAAGAAACTCCGCAACATGAGCCCGATGTCGGCCGAGGCGACCGTTGTGCGCAACTATCTCGATTGGATTCTGGCGATTCCGTGGAAGAAGCGTTCACGGGTGAAAAAGGACATCACGGCGGCTCATGCCGTCCTCGACCAGGACCATTACGGCCTCGACAAGGTCAAGGAGCGCATCCTCGAATATCTCGCCGTGCAGCAGCGCATGTCGAAGATCAAGGGGCCGATCCTGTGCCTGGTGGGGCCGCCGGGCGTGGGCAAGACCTCGCTGGGCAAATCGGTTGCGCGGGCGACCGGGCGCAAGTTCGTACGCATGTCACTGGGCGGCGTTCGCGACGAGGCGGAAGTCCGCGGCCACCGGCGCACCTATATCGGCTCGATGCCCGGCAAGGTCATCCAGGGCATGAAGAAGGCCGGGACCTCGAACCCGCTCTTCCTGCTCGATGAAATCGACAAGCTGGGTGCCGATTGGCGTGGCGACCCGTCTTCGGCGCTGCTCGAAGTGCTGGACCCGGAACAGAATCACACCTTCCAGGACCATTATCTGGAAGTGGATTACGACCTGTCGGATGTGATGTTCGTGTGCACGGCCAACACCATGCGCATGCCGGGCCCTCTGATGGACCGGATGGAAGTCATCCGGATCCCGGGTTACACCGAGGACGAGAAGGTCGAGATTGCCAAGCGCCATCTGATCGCCAAGCAGACATCCGAGAACGGCCTCAAGGACGAGGAATGGTCGATCACGGACAGCGGGTTGCGCGATCTCATCCGCTATTACACCCGGGAAGCCGGGGTGCGCAGCCTCGAGCGCGAGCTCGCCAATCTGGCGCGTAAGGCGGTCAAGGAAATCGCCGTCGAGAAAGATGTCGATGCCGTCAAGGTAACGGTGAAGAACCTCGACAAGTATGCCGGCGTCCGCAAGTTCCGCTTTGGCGAGACCGAGGCCGATGATCTGGTCGGCGTGGTCACGGGCCTGGCCTGGACCGAGGTCGGCGGCGAATTGCTGACGGTGGAAGCGCTTCTGGTGCCGGGCAAGGGCAAGATCACCATCACCGGTAAACTCGGTGATGTGATGCAGGAATCCGTTCAGGCGGCCAACGCCTATGTTCGGGCGCGCGCGGCTGAGTTCGGTATTGAACCGCCGCTGTTCGAACGCCGCGATATTCATATTCATGTGCCCGAAGGCGCGGTTCCCAAGGATGGTCCGTCCGCGGGCGTGGCGATGATCACGTCAATGGTCTCCGTGCTGACCCAGAACCCGATCCGCAAGGATGTCGCCATGACCGGCGAGATCACGCTGCGCGGCCGGGTGCTGCCGATCGGCGGTCTCAAGGAGAAGCTGCTCGCGGCGTTGCGCGGCGGTGTAAAGACCGTGATCATTCCGCAGGACAACGAAAAGGATCTTGCGGACATCCCGGACAACGTCAAGAAAGGGCTGGATATCTTCCCGGTTTCCACCGTCGACGAAGTCCTGGAACACGCGTTGAGCCAGCCCTTGGTGCCCATTGAGTGGGACGAATCGGCGCACGAGTCGGCCTCGGTTACGGGCAAAGATGACGATTCCAGCACCTCTGGTGTGGTGCGTCATTAGGGTTGACGTGGCTGTAACGCCGAGTCGCAACACGATAATCGTAAAAAACCCCGGAATTCCGGGCCGTTTCGATTGACGGCTCGGAATCCCGGCTCCTAGACTCCCCGGACTGATTGGATTGGGACTTCCCGATCCAGACATCGATCCACTGAACCAACCCATAAGGGGGTCAACTGTGAACAAGAACGATCTCGTCGCATCCGTTGCAGAATCATCAGGTCTTTCCAAGGCCGACGCCGGCAAGGCAGTCGACAGTGTGCTCGACAACATTACAAATGCCCTTCAGGGCGGAAATGAAATCCGCCTCGTGGGATTCGGTACTTTCTCCGTTGCCCAGCGCAAGGCCACGACCGGTCGCAATCCGCAGACCGGCGCATCCATTCAGATTCCGGCCTCGAAGCAGCCCAAGTTCAAGGCGGGCAAGGCTCTCAAGGACGCTGTGAACTAGACTGAAGAATTTTAGCGTTTTGCGCGGGCCGATCGTAGTTTCTGCGGTCGGCCCGATGCGTTTTTGACCGATTTTCCTGGCCGATCGAAAGCCGAGGCTGGCCCGCCGCACGGCATTTGGGATAGAACACCGACATCGGGCGGTTAGCTCAGCTGGCAGAGCATCTCGTTTACACCGAGAGGGTCGGCGGTTCGATCCCGTCACCGCCCACCACGTCCTTCCCCGACCGGAGAGTTTCGATGTCCAAGGCGGACAATATGCGGGCCATCTATCTGGATGGGCATGACGGCTTCACGTCGATTGTCGTCGGCGAGCGCCCAAGGCCGGTGCCCGGACCGGGAGAGGTGCTGGTTCGGATAGCGGCCGCGGCTATCAACCGTGTCGATCTCTACATGGCATTCGACGGCAGCGGGTTTCGCCACGAATTGCCGCTGATCATGGGTGTTGACGGCGCGGGTGTGATCGAGACGGTCGGGGACTATGTGACAGACCGTCGTCCCGGCGAACGGGTCGTGATTTACCCGGCTAAATTCGGCGATGATGAATTCAGCCGTCGCGGCGACCAGATGTTGTCGTATCAACGCGCTGTGCCGGGTGAGAATTTTGACGGAACATTCGCCGATTACATGGTTGTCCCGGCATCCTGTGCCTTTCCCATTTCCGATGATCTGAGCTTTCGCGACGCCGCGGTGTTGCCGACCGCCTATCTGACCGCGTGGCGCATGGTGACCACGGCCGGGCAGGTCACGCAGAAAGACACGGTATTGATCCACGGCGTGGGCGGCGGCGCGTCACTGGCGGCACTGCAGTTCTCCAAGATGCGCAACGCGCGGGTCATTGTCACGTCGTCCTCCGACGAGAAACTGGCCGTGGCGCGCGAGTATGGCGCCGACGTGATGGTCAACTACCGCGACCGTGATGTCCTCGACGCGGTAAGGGCGGCAACGGGCAAACGCGGCGTGGATGTGGTCATCGAGAATGTCGGCGCGGCAACCTGGGATACATCGATGCGCGCGGCAGTGGGCGGCGGCCGCATCGTTGTTTGCGGCGCCACGTCGGGTGCCAATCCCAAGGCCGATCTACAGCGCGTGTTCATTCGCCAATTGCAGATCATCGGCGTGACAATCGGCAACTTCGAGGAGTTCCGGACCTTGATTGACGCCGCGGAACGCAAGCTTTTCACCCCTCATTTCGACAGTGTCTATGCACTGGAGGACATCCCCGAGGCGTTGCACAAGCTTGATCGCGGCGAACAGGTCGGCAAGATCGGGATTACGGTCAACAAAGACCTCTGTGAATAGGGACTGAAGCATGGGACAACTCGACGGCAAGGTTGCGATCGTTACCGGCGGCGATCGGGGGCTGGGCCGGGCCTATTGCGAGGCGCTCGCCGCCGAGGGCGCGGTGGTGGTTGCGGCGGACATCCGAGAAACGGGTGACACGATAGCCTCGGTCGAAGCCGCCGGCGGCCGGATCGTTGGTGTGCCCCTCGATGTGGCCGACATGGACGCCTGCACGGCGATGGCGGACGCGGCGTTGGCCGAATTTGGCCGGATCGACGTGCTCGTCAACAACGCAGCGCTTTACGGCGACATTTCAGGCGGGCGGTTCGACAAGTTGCCGGAAGACCAGTGGGACCGGGTGATGTCCGTTAACGTCAAAGGAATCTGGCAGTGCTGCAAGGCCTGCGTGCCGGCGATGCGCGAAGCCGGTGGCGGCTCCATCGTCAACATCTCCTCACTCGCCGCAACCTACGGCATGCCCTACGCGGTGGATTACGCGACGTCCAAGGCCGCGGTCATCGGACTGACGCGTTCGCTCGCCCGTGAACTCGGCCGTGACTGGATACGGGTCAATGCCGTCGCCCCGAGCGCGGTACTCACGGAGGGCACCGACGAGTTCATGGGCGACAAGCGCGATGCCATGCTGGACGCCATTGCCCAGGGCCAGAGCCTGCATGGCAATCTCGAGCCCGGCGACATGACGGGGACGATTGTCTATCTCGCGTCGGATGCGAGCCGCTTCGTGACCGGACAGACGATCATGGTCGATGGCGGCACGGTGATGCTTTAACGCGTTGCGCGTTTTTTTTCGCAATCGCCCTCGATCTCGCCGAGATATGGAAAGTGCAGGCGGAAACGTTCCGGCCCGCGCCTGACTGGTTTCAGCCGGCGCATGCCGCGACTTGCATCCGTTTGCCGGAAGCCGCCATATTGACGCGCTAGGGATCAGGCGGGGCGCAGGTTGCGCCGGCTGCCGTTCGGCGCGAAAAAAAGAAAGAGGCACAACGATGACCATCACACCCCTCGAGGAAATGGGCGAACCCCTCTACTACATAGCCGGAAATGCAGCGGAAGCGGGGTTTCCCGCGCCGCCGAACCCCCATGGCCAATCGCTTCGCACATGGGTCCGTTCGCTGGGGGGCATGCAGAAAGAGGCGCTCGTCGTCAACGCCGCGACCGGCACGGCCTGGCGGTTCGCCTGTGACGAGGGTCTGCATCTGGGCGGCCACAACAAGGCACCGAATCCGCTGACCTATCTCAGCGCGGGGATGATTTCGTCCTATATGAACGAGATCCTGGCGCTGGCGGAACAACGCCAGATCGAGCTGCGCGAACTCGAACTCGTGCTCGAGAACAAGTACTACCGCGAAGGCGATTTCCGTAAGGGGACGATGAACAGTGGCGCCAAGCCCCCGGAACTGACGGTCAATTGCGAGGCCGATTGCGATGACGCGACCCTGCAGACTTTGCTTTACGAGGCCGTCGCCGCGGCGCCCCTGAACGGGCTGGCGCGGGGCGCGCATCCGAGCCTCTTTACCCTCGTGCACAATGGCGACGTTCTCACCCCCGCGGCCGTGACGCCGCTCGACATGGCGCCGTTCCCGAACCCGGGTGACAATTTCCCCGGTCTCGAGCGGCAGGCGGATACGCCGGCGGTGTCGGACCTGGTGCGGGTCATGGTCGAGGAAGGCCCGGCCTATGAGGCCTTCACCAAGACGCGGCCCGAAACGACGGCGACCAGCGGGGACGTGACGGATCTGCATATGCACTCAAGCTGCGTTATGCGGCCGGACGGGGTGAAGCTGATCTTCAAGGAACAGTATGGACCGGGGGCACCGAGCTGGGAGTTCCTGTCGTCGGAGGACGGCCGCGCGCCCGATGCGGCGTCGTTGATCTCTGCCGGAATCGGCCTGTGTTTCATGACCCAGATGGGGCGCTATGCACATATGGCGAAACTGCCGCTGACTGGTTACTCGATCATCCAGGACACCCATTTTTCTCTGGGTGGCGCATCGGGCGGCACAGGGCAGGCCGGTGTTGCCCAGCCGGTCGAGACCCATGTCTATCTGGAGACGGACGCGGACAACGAAACGGCCCAGAAGATTCTGGAGGTCGGCGAACGGACCTGCTTCCTGCACGCCTTCTGCCGCGACGATCTGAAGCCGAAGGTGCGCGCCAGCAAGACCTCACGCGCGGCGTAGGGGCGGCGCCCGCGCTTCGACGGGAGCCTTGTTCGGGCTGCCAGATCCTGCGCTTGTCGAAGGATGTGGTGCGGAACCTTTACTACTCTGCAGCGACGGCGAAGTCGGGTGTCTCGAGTTCCGGCACAACCTTCTCCATGAAGAGTTGCAACTCTTCGAGCACCTCGTCCTTGGGCTGCTGCGCCCAGTGCCAGATCAGCGTGATGTATTCGCACGGGACGCGCGAATAGATATCCTTCCAGTCGGCGATGGCGTCGTCGATGGTGCCGCCGAGGAAGAACTTGTGGTCCTTCATGGCGCGGAAGGCGGCCTCGGCATCGTTGTTGACCGGCTCCACATTGTGGTTGCCGAAGACCGAGTAGAAATTCTTGAAGATATCCAGATCATAGGCCCGCAGCTTGCGGTCGAAATCCTCCGCGGATTTGCCGATCCGGGTGTGACGCACGATGTTCTGCATCTGGCCGAACTGGACCTGGCGTCCATGTTTGGCGGCTTCCTCGACATACACGTTCGCGAGTTCGACCACACCGTCGGTCGGGTTGAAGTAACTCGGCCGGAAACCATGTTTGGCCGCGAACTCGATCGTCGCCCGCGAGCGGGCCACGGCGCAGAATACCGGGGGGTGGGGTTGTTGCAGCGGTTTCGGCACGACGGAGATACGGCGCAGCACGCCATCTTCGTCGATCTCACCTTCCGCACCGGCCTCACGCGCGATCTCGTAGCCCTCATAGTCTGCGATGCCCGTATCGTGGGGGTAGGGGGCCTGGTAGAATTTGCCATTCAGCTCGACCGAATCCTGGGTCCAGCAATCCAGCACCATCTGGACACGTTCCTCGAAGATTTCGCGATTCTTGGTGTCGTTTGAGCTGCCATCCGACACCGTGGCGACGGCGTCGTTGGCCTGGCCCAGGATGTTTGCCCAGCGCGACTGGTAGCCGCGGGCAAACCCGACGAAATATTTGCCGTTGGTCAGGTGATCGATGATCGCCGTTTCTTCGGCCACGCGGATCGGGTCGTGTGTGGCCATCACATAGCCGAATGCGCCGACATGGATATTCCTGGCGTGTGCCGCCCAATGGGCGTTCATCACGCCCGGGTTCGGGCCGACCTCATACCCTTCGGAATGGAGGTGATGTTCGATCGTGGACATGCCCCACACGCCCATCTCGTCGGCGGCCTTGAGGATGTCCGTCCATTCGTGGACGATCTTGTTGTAAAGCCCCGCGTCGCGACCGATGGGACGCTTGGCACGGCGGTCATGTTCGTCGTCGGCCGGGATTACCGGATAGAGCTGCACAATGACTTTCGGCGTTCCCATGACATGTCCCCCTCGGAAGTTTTGATCGTGTATCTACTCTGCCATTGACCCCGGCCGCTGGATAGTCAGCCGGCGTTGTCCCGGGCCATCACCCGCTTGCGATAGTCCCAGGTGCCGTCGATGAACAGATCGGAGGTCAGGAAGTCCCTGGCGTTGTCGATCTCGCCCTCGCGCATGGTCTGCACGGTCCCGGCCGCCATCGCCTTGAGCTGTACACCCATCGACCGTTCAAGCTCGATGGTCGAGATGACCGTGTCGCGTATCGACCGCCCCCCGATCAGAACCCCGTGATACTGCAGGATCAGGGCCCGTTTGCCGTCCAGTTTGGCGACAATGGCGTCACCCTGTTCGGCGATCTCGTGGGCGTTGTCGTAATCCTCGATGATGTCGATGTCGTTGTGGAAACGCGCAGCGTTCCTGTCGAATGTTTGCAGGTTCGCGCCGATCGCGCCCATGGCCACACAGTTGTCGCCATGGTGATGGGCGATGCACATGATGTCGGGCCGCGCGGCATAGACCATGCCGTGGATGCGCAGCGTCGGATTAACCACGCCGTCGGCGCTCTGGAGGTTCAGCTCGAAATCCACTTCGCGAAGATCGTCATAGGTAACCTCTTCGACGCTCTTGCCGAGCTGGTATGTCCAGAATGTGTCGCCGCCGGGCGCGCGTGCCGTCAGGTGCGCCAGGAGGCCCAGTCCCAGTCCGGCATGCCCGAGCATGTGATAGCCGTCCACGAGTTCGTGCTTGAGATCCTCGACGAATGGTTCGGCGGTATTCTCGGCAGTGCTGGACATGGTGTACCTCCGTGACCCGATCTGCCGTCGTCCCGATTGTTTGGCGACCGGTGTTTTCTGTATCATCCGCCCGGTTGCCCATCGGCGCAACCGTTCACCAGAGAGACAAGCATGGCACTCCATCCCCAAATTGTTGCGTTGATCGAACGCGCCGAAGCCGCGGGCGTCCGTCCGACCCATGAGCTCACGCCGGAAGAGGCGCGCGTCCAGATGGACGAGATGTCGCGTGAGCGGGACAAGGAGCGAACCAAGGTGCGCATGGTCGCCGACACCGTGATCAATGGGGCCGGAGGAGACGACATGACCATGCGGGTCTATTGGCCGGACGTCGTGCAGACCGAACTGGCGCCGGCGATCATGTTTTTCCATGGTGGCGGGCACGTGATCGGGAGCCTGAATTCTCACGATCAGGTGGCGCGCAACCTTTGTGCCGACACAGGCTATCTCGTCGTCTCCGTCGATTACCGCATGGGACCGGAGCATAAATTTCCCGCCGCGCCGGAGGATTGCTACGCCGCGACCAAATGGGTCGCGGAAAATACCCGTCAGCTCGGCGTGGATCCGGAGCGGATCGCCGTGGCCGGCGACAGCGCGGGCGCCAACCTCGCCGCGGTCGTGGCGATGATGGCGCGCGAGAAAGGCGGTCCCGACATCGCATACCAGCTGCTGGTTTACCCTGTTGCGGACTACGCGTTCGACACACCGTCCTACGAGACCTATGCCGAAGGGGCCGGGATACTGACGGCGGCCGGCATGCACTGGTTTCGCGACCATTATCTGAACGGGCCGGAAGATCATCTGGACTGGCGCGCCGCACCGTTGCGCGCCGAGGATTTCTCAGGCCTGCCGCCGGCGCTGGTCGTCACCGCGGAATGTGATGTGTTGCATGATGAAGGTGTCGCCTTCGCCGAGGCTCTTGCGGCCGCCGGCGTGGCGGTCGAGCATCGGGACTACCCCGGCATGATGCATGGTTTTTACTCGTTCGCGCCATTCGTTGA
This sequence comes from Alphaproteobacteria bacterium, assembly GCA_039980135.1. Lineage (NCBI taxonomy): Bacteria > Pseudomonadati > Pseudomonadota > Alphaproteobacteria > Alphaproteobacteria bacterium. The sequence goes on along the minus strand of JBDXCV010000013.1, from coordinate 310,275 downwards.
TGACGGCCGCGCCGCGCAAATTCATGCGGCCGAGGCGGTGCGCAAGGTTCTTTCCGCCTGAAGGCACGGAATCGTGCCCCCTCCGCTTGACATCAGGGGGGTGCGGCAGTACATCCGCCCTCGGCTTGGGGGTGTAGCTCAGTTGGTTAGAGCGCCGGCCTGTCACGCCGGAGGCCGCGGGTTCGAGTCCCGTCACTCCCGCCACTAAGCCCCATGCCGATGATTTGCGCCGGGACCTGCGAGGGTCCCGTTTTGCATTCGAATCGGGTGCCAGCACACGCCCGGGCAAACAAGTGAAAAGACATGCGCCACAACGCCTCACGCGGGCGCCCGCAGTCTTGCACGGGCGTTCGCGCTGGTGTATGGCTGAACCCGCTTGATCCGGGGTTTTCGGACATGCGATCCGGGTCCGATCAGGATCGGGCAACGCGCTGTCACGAAGGCCAAAACCTAGGCGTTGTCGATGGAAGAACTCCTCCTCGAGTACCTGCCGATTTTGATCTTTCTCGGCTTGGCCGTCGGCCTGTCGGGTCTGATGGTGATGGCGTCCGTCATTGTCGGGGCCCGCAAGCCGGACCCGGAAAAAAACTCCGCCTACGAATGTGGCTTCGATGCCTTCGATGACGCGCGCATGAAATTCGATGTGCGTTTCTATCTGGTGGCGATCCTGTTCATCATTTTCGATCTTGAGGTCGCTTTTCTCTTCCCCTGGGCCATCACGCTCTCGGACATCGGTGAGTTCGGCTTCTGGTCGATGATCGTGTTCCTGGGAATCCTGACGGTCGGATTTGTTTACGAATGGCGCAAAGGAGCGCTCGAATGGGAATAACCGTTCGCGACCCCGCCGAGACCGTTTTCCAGCCAGGTCCCGATCAGGATGCGGCGATCCAGGCCGTTTCCGCGGAACTGGCCGACAAGGGCTTCGTGCTGGCCAATGCCGACAAGCTGGTGAACTGGGCCCGCACGGGCTCGCTCTGGCCGATGACCTTCGGGCTGGCCTGTTGTGCGGTCGAGATGATGCATACCGCCGCATCGCGCTACGACATGGACCGCTTTGGCTTCTTGTTTCGGCCGAGCCCCCGTCAGTCGGATGTGATGATCGTCGCGGGTACGCTGACCAACAAGATGGCCCCGGCCCTGCGCAAGGTTTACGACCAGATGCCCGAGCCACGCTGGGTGATCTCCATGGGCTCCTGCGCCAACGGCGGGGGCTATTACCACTATTCCTATTCGGTCGTGCGCGGATGCGACCGGATCGTTCCCGTCGATATCTACGTGCCCGGCTGTCCGCCCACGGCAGAAGCGCTGCTTTACGGCATCATGCAGTTGCAGCGGAAGATCCGACGCACCGGCACCATCGCGCGCTAGATCGGGCCCCGAGCAAGGCATTACGGACACCGGTATGGACGAAGCACTCATAGATCTCGGCGATTATATCGCCGCCGCGTTGCCGCAGGATGTGATCGGCACCGAGGTCGCCGTCGGCGAGCTTATGGTCACGGTCCGCCCGGCATCGATCACCCGGGTGCTGACCTTCCTGCGCGACGACAGCACCTGCCTGTTCAAGGTGCTGATCGATCTTTGCGGTGCCGACTATCCCGAGCGCGAGGCACGTTTCGACGTCGTCTATACTTTGTTGTCGATGAGCCAGAACCAGCGCGTGCGGGTGAAGCTGAGTGTTGGCGAGGACGAACCGGTCCCGACCGCGACGACGGTCTACAGCGCTGCCGGTTGGTGCGAGCGCGAGACCTGGGACATGTACGGCATCTATTTCGCCGATCATCCCGACCTGCGCCGGATCCTCACCGACTACGGTTTCGAAGGCCATCCGATGCGCAAGGACTTCCCGCTGACCGGGCGGGTCGAGGTGCGGTACGACGAAACGCAGAAGCGTGTTGTCTACGACCCGGTCAAGCTGACCCAGGATTTCCGCAGTTTCGATTTCCTCAGCCCCTGGGAGGGCATGAACGAGATTCTCCCCGGCGACGAGAAGGCAAGCGAAGACGAGGAAGAGGGGGCCGAGAGCACCTAATGTCCGAAGTCGCGATCAAGAATATGACCCTCAATTTCGGGCCGCAGCATCCCGCGGCCCATGGTGTGCTGCGGCTTGTCCTCGAAATGGACGGCGAGGTCGTCGAGCGCGCCGACCCGCATATCGGCCTGCTCCACCGGGGCACCGAGAAGCTGATCGAGTACAAGACCTACCTGCAGGCCGTCCCGTATTTCGATCGTCTCGATTACGTGTCGCCGATGTGTCAGGAACATACCTACGCGCTGGCGGTCGAGAAGTTGCTTGGCATCGACGTGCCCGCGCGCGGCCAGTATATCCGGGTGCTGTTTTCCGAGATCACCCGCATCCTCAACCACATCATGAACCTGACGACCTACGCGCTCGATGTCGGGGCTATGACGCCGCTTCTGTGGGGTTTCGAGGAACGCGAGCGGATGATGGAATTCTACGAACGGGTGTCGGGTGCGCGTCTGCATGCGGCGTATTTCCGCCCGGGCGGGGTGCATCAGGACCTGCCGGCGGGGCTCGTCGAGGATATCTATGCGTTTTGCGAGAGCTATCCGAAGTTCATTGACGACATGGAAAGCCTGCTCACCGAGAACCGCATCTTCAAGCAGCGCACCGTCGACATCGGCGTGTTCTCACCCGAAGAAGCGATGGACTGGGGCATGACCGGCCCGACCCTGCGCGCCAGCGGCGTGGCCTGGGATCTGCGCAAGTCCCAGCCCTATGACGTGTATGACCGGATGGAATTCGACGTGCCCGTCGGCAAGACCGGCGACTGTTACGCGCGTTATCTCGTGCGCGTCGAGGAAATGCGCCAGAGCCTGCGGATCATCAAGCAGTGTCTCGACGAGATGCCCGATGGCCCGGTGATGACCCAGAACCACAAGCTCACCCCGCCGCGGCGCGGCGAGATGAAGCATTCGATGGAAGCGCTGATCCATCACTTCAAGCTCTACACCGAGGGCTACCACGTGCCGGCCGGCGAGACCTACACGGCCGTCGAGGCACCCAAGGGCGAGTTCGGCGTCTATCTCGTGGCCGACGGCAGCAACAAGCCCTACCGCTGCAAAATTCGCGCGCCGGGATTTGCCTTCATGCAGGCCGTCGAGGCCCTGACCAAGGGGCATATGCTGGCCGATGTGCCGGCGGTGATCGGCAGCCTCGATATCGTGTTCGGAGAGGTCGACCGATGAGCGACGCTTTTACTTTCGACGAGACCTATCGTGCCCGTGCGGAGACGATCGTCGCGCGCTATCCCGATGGCCGCCAGCAAAGCGCGGTGATTCCGTTGCTTGATCTTGCCCAGCGGCAGGCCGGCGGGTGGCTTCCGACCGAGGCGCTCGAATATGTCGCGTCCTATCTCGATATGCCGAAAATCCGCGTGCTCGAGGTCGCGAGCTTCTACTCGATGTTCAACCTTGAGCCGGTCGGCAGGAATTTTGTCCAGCTGTGCCGCACGACACCGTGCTGGTTGCGCGGCTCCGACGACCTGCGCGCGGTGGCCAAGGATGTCACGGGATGTGGCCTCGGCGAGACCAGCGACGACGGCGCGTTCACCGTGGTCGAGGTCGAGTGCCTCGGCGCGTGTTGCAACGCCCCCATGGTCCAGATCAACGACGAATATTACGAAGACCTGACCGCCGAGAGCTTCAAGGCGGTTCTCGAGGCGCTGAAACGCGGCGAAACGCCGGAAGCCGGGTCTCAGTCCGGCCGTGCCGGTTCGGAACCGACGGGTGGCCTGACGTCTCTCGTGGCGCCCTCTGCCGTGGAGGGTGCGTGATGCTGCAGGACAAGGATCGTATCTTCCAGAACCTGTATGGCCAGGATGACTGGCGCCTCGAGGGCGCGAAGCGCCGGGGCATCTGGGACAACACCAAGGCGCTGATCGAGCGCGGCCGGGAGACCCTGGTCAACGAAATGAAGGAATCCGGCCTGCGCGGTCGCGGCGGCGCCGGCTTCCCGACGGGCGTGAAATGGTCGTTCATGCCGCCCGAAGAGCGCCGCGACGGACGCCCGCATTATCTGGTGGTCAACGCCGACGAATCCGAGCCCGGTACCTGCAAGGACCGTGAGATCCTGCGTTACGATCCGCACACGCTGGTCGAGGGTTGCCTGGTCGCCGGCTTCGCGATGGGGGCGAACGCGGCCTACATCTATGTGCGCGGCGAGTTCTATTCCGAAGCCTCCCATCTGCAGCAGGCCATCGACGAGGCCTATGATGCCGGTTTGATCGGTCCCAACGCGTGCGGCTCGGGCTGGGACTTCGATGTCTATCTGCACCGGGGTGCAGGTGCGTATATCTGCGGCGAAGAGACCGCGCTGCTCGAAAGCCTCGAAGGCAAGAAGGGGCAGCCGCGGCTCAAGCCGCCATTCCCCGCCGCCTGTGGCCTGTATGGTTGCCCGACCACGGTCAACAATGTCGAGACCATCGCGGTGGCGCCGACCATTCTGCGCCGCGGGCCGTCCTGGTTCGCCGGCTTCGGTCGCGAGAACAACACCGGCACCAAGATCTTCTCGATCTCGGGCCATGTGAACAATCCGTGCAATGTCGAAGAAGAGATGAGCATTCCCCTGAAGGAGCTCATCGAGAAGCATGCCGGCGGCGTGCGCGGCGGCTGGGACAATCTGCAGGCCGTGATCCCGGGCGGATCGTCGACGCCGTGTCTGTCGAAGAACATCTGCGACAACGTGCTGATGGATTTCGATTCCCTGCGCGAGCACAGCACCGGGCTGGGGACCGCCGCGGTGATTGTCATCGACAAATCAGCCGACATGGTCGAGGCCATCGCGCGACTGAGCCATTTCTACCGCCACGAAAGCTGTGGCCAGTGTACGCCGTGCCGCGAGGGCATGGGCTGGGTGTATCGGGTCATGCAACGGCTGGTGACCGGCGACGCCGAGATCGAGGAAATCGACATGCTCTGGGAAGTCACCAAGCAGATCGAAGGGCACACGATTTGTGCGCTCGCCGACGGCGGCGTGTGGCCCGTCCAGGGCTTGATCCGGCACTTCCGACCGGAGCTGGAGCGCCGAATTCTCGAACGCAAGACGGGCAGCGCGCCCGCTCAGGCCGCGGAATAGGGAGCGGATAGATGCCCAAAGTCACCGTCGACGGCGTCGAAATCGAAGTTCCCGCGGGTGTTACCGCGCTGCAGGCCTGCGAGATGGCCGGCAAGGAGATCCCGCGTTTCTGTTACCACGAGCGCCTCTCTGTCGCCGGTAACTGCCGGATGTGCCTGGTCGAGGTCACGCCCGGACCGCCCAAGCCGGCCGCCTCCTGTGCGCTGCCTGTCGCGGACGGCATGGAGATCAAGACCGACAGCGAGATGGTCAAGAAAGCCCGCAACGGGGTGATGGAGTTCCTGCTCATCAACCATCCGCTGGATTGCCCGATCTGCGATCAGGGCGGCGAATGCGATCTGCAGGATCAGGCCATGGCCTATGGCCGTGATGGCTCGCGCTTCGAGGAGCACAAGCGCGCGGTCAAGGACAAGCATATGGGGCCGCTGGTCAAGACGATCATGACCCGCTGCATCCACTGTACCCGCTGCGTGCGGTTCGCGACCGAGATCGCGGGCGTGCCGGAGCTCGGCCTGCTGGGCCGCGGCGAGCATGCAGAGATCACGACATATCTCGAGAAGTCTCTCGATTCCGAATTGAGCGCGAACGTCATCGACCTGTGCCCGGTCGGCGCGCTGACATCCAAGCCATATGCGTTTGTCTCGCGGCCGTGGGAATTGTCGAAGACCGAATCCATCGACGTGCTCGACGCGGTCGGTGCGGCGATCCGCGTGGACGCGCGCCAGACCGAAGTGCTGCGCGTCCTGCCGCGGCTCAACGAGGACGTGAACGAGGAATGGCTCGGCGACAAGTCGCGCTACGCCTGTGACGCGCTGGCGCGTCAGCGCCTCGACCGGCCCTATGTGCGACGAAACGGAAAGCTCACCGAGGCGAGCTGGGACGAAGCGTTTGAGGCTATCGCCGGGAAGATAAAGGGCCTCGACGGCTCCCGCATCGCGGCCATCGCCGGCGACCTGTGTGATGCCGAATCCATGTTTTCTCTCAAGGGGTTAATGGATTCGCTCGGATCGCCGAACATGGATTGCCGTCAGGATGGGGCGAAGCTCCCGACGGACGTGCGCGCGGGCTATCTGATGAATTCGACCATCGCCGGGCTCGAGACGGCGGACGCTGTGCTCCTGATCGGGGCCAACCCGCGTTGGGAAGCGCCGCTGGTCAACACGCGCCTGCGCAAGGCCTGGCTCCAGGGCGCTGCCGCCATCGCGGCGGTCGGCCCGCAGATCGACCTTACCTATCCGTGCGAGAACCTCGGTGCCGGTCCGGAAACGCTGAAAGCCATCGCAGACGGGTCCCATCCGTTTGCCGAGACCCTCAAAAGCGCCGAACGTCCGGTTGTGATCGTCGGCATGGGCGCGCTGGCGCGTGACGACGGCGATGCGGTCCTGGCGAGTGCGCGCGCACTCGCGGAGGCCTGCAATATCGTTCGTGACGACTGGAACGGCTTCAACGTGCTGCACACGGCAGCCGCGCGCGTCGGCGGTCTCGATCTCGGCTTCGTGCCCGGCGAGGGCGGCCGCGACGTGGCGGGTATCTTGGCCGGAGCCGCGGCCGGCGACATCGAACTGGTCTACCTGCTGGGCGCCGACGAAATCGATACGTCCGGCCTGGGTGACGCGTTCGTGGTCTATCAGGGACATCACGGCGATGCCGGTGCGCACCGCGCCGACGTGATCCTGCCGGGTGTGGCCTATACCGAGAAGAACGGCACCTACGTGAATACAGAAGGCCGGGTCCAGCTGGGCCGTCAGGCGGTCCAGCCGCCGGGTGATGCCCGCGAGGACTGGAGCATTATTCGTGCGCTGTCCGGCGTGATCGGCGCCAATCTGGATTATGTGACGCTCGGTGATGTCCGCGCCGCACTTTCGGCGGCCAACCCGATCTTCGATCAGGTCGATCAGATCGCGGCGGCACCCTGGGATGCCTTCGGCGTTGCCGGTGAGATGGATGCGGCGCCGTTCGAGAGCCCGGTCTCCAATTACTACATGACCGACCCGATCAGCCGGGCGTCGGAGACGATGGCCGAATGCACGCGTGAATTTGTCGCCGGTGACGGCGAGAGGACCGGCACGGATGGTTGAGTTCTGGTGGTCATACGCCTGGCCGACGCTCTGGATCGTCATCCAGATCCTGTTCATCGTCGTGCCGCTGCTCATCGTGGTCGCCTATCTGACCTATGCCGAGCGCAAGGTGATCGGACTTATGCAATTGCGCATGGGACCGAATGTGGTGGGGCCGTTCGGTCTGCTGCAGCCCTTTGCCGACGCGCTCAAGCTGATGACCAAGGAATTGATCATCCCGACGGGTGCAAACCGGGTGGTTTTCCTGCTCGCGCCGATGCTGACCTTCATCCTGGCGATGGTCGGCTGGGCCGTCATTCCGGTCGCCGACGGCTGGGTCCTGTCCGACATCAATGTCGGCATCCTGTATCTGTTCGCGATCAGCTCGCTGGGGGTCTACGGCATCATCATGGCCGGCTGGGCGTCGAACTCGAAATACCCGTTCCTGGGGGCGCTCCGGTCCGCCGCGCAGATGGTGTCCTATGAAGTCTCGATCGGCTTCGTGATCATCACCGTGCTGCTGGCTGTCGGTTCGCTGAACCTGAGCGACATCGTTCTTGCTCAGCAGGATGTCTGGTTCTTCATTCCGCTGTTTCCGATGTTCATCGTCTTCGTCGTCTCGGCGCTGGCAGAGACCAACCGCGCGCCGTTCGATCTGCCGGAAGCGGAAGCCGAACTCGTGACCGGCTACAACGTCGAATATTCGGCGATGGCGTTCGCGCTGTTCTTCCTCGGCGAATACGCGAACATGGTGATGATGAGCGGGATGACCGTCATCCTGTTCCTCGGGGGCTGGCTGCCGCCGCTCGACATCGCGATTCTGAACTGGATACCCGGCATCGTCTGGTTCGCGCTCAAGGTCTCGGCCATGCTGTTCGTGTTCCTGTGGGTGCGCGCGACCTTGCCGCGCTATCGATATGACCAACTCATGCGTCTGGGCTGGAAAGTTTTCCTGCCGGCCTCGCTGCTCTGGGTTGTGGTGACCGCGGGCGCGATCGTCGTGTTCGACTGGTATCCCGGCGTCGTGAGTTAGGAGGAGGAACGATATGGCAATGCTCGACCGTACCGCCCGTTCGCTGCTCCTGTTGGAGATCGTCTCCGGCATGTGGCTGACCCTGAAGTATTTCTTCAAACCCAAGGTCACCATCAACTATCCCTACGAGAAGGGGCCGATCAGCCCGCGTTTCCGTGGTGAACACGCGCTGCGCCGCTACCCGAACGGCGAGGAACGATGCATCGCGTGCAAACTGTGCGAGGCGATCTGTCCGGCCCAGGCGATCACGATCGAAGCGGAGCCGCGGACCGATGGGTCGCGGCGTACCACCCGCTACGACATCGACATGACGAAATGCATCTATTGCGGCTTCTGTCAGGAAGCCTGCCCGGTGGATGCCATCGTCGAAGGCCCGAACTTCGAGTTCGCTACCGAGACCCGCGAGGAGCTGATGTACGACAAGGAAAAGCTCCTGGTGAACGGTGACCGGTGGGAATCCGAACTCGCGACGGCGCTTGCCGCCGACGCGCCGTACCGGTAGGCGGGGGTCGAAACTTTGGTCATTCAGGCACTCGCATTTTATCTCTTCGCCGCGCTCGCCGTGGCATCCGGCGTGATGGTCATATCCGCGCGCAACCCCGTGCATTCGGTTCTGTTCCTGATCCTCGCCTTCTTCAACTCGGCGGGGCTGTTCGTCCTGATCGGGGCCGAGTTCCTGGCGATGATCCTGGTCGTTGTCTATGTCGGCGCGGTCGCCGTGCTCTTCCTGTTTGTCGTCATGATGCTCGACATCAACTTCGCGGAGTTGCGCGAAGGGTTTCTGCAGTATTTGCCGATCGGCGCGCTGATCGGGTTGATCCTCGCCGCCGAATTGATCCTGATCTTCGGGACCTGGATCGTCGCGCCCGATGCCGGGCAGACCCTGACGGTGCCGATCATGCCGCCGGACCAGGTGACCAACACCCACGCGCTCGGTCAGATCATCTATACGGACTATATCTACCTGTTCCAGGCGTCGGGCCTGATTCTGCTGATCGCGATGATCGGCGCGATCGTCCTGACACTTCGCCACCGCCCCGGTGTGCGGCGACAGAAGATCGCCGATCAGGTCTCGCGCCGGCGCGAGGACGTGGTCGAGGTGCGAGACATCACCACGGGGAGTGGCGCCTGATGCTCGAAATCGGACTTTCCCACTATCTGACGGTCGGAGCGATCCTGTTTACCCTGGGGATTTTCGGCATCTTCCTGAACCGGAAGAACGTGATCATCATCATGATGTCGATCGAGCTGATGCTGCTCGCGGTCAACATCAACTTCGTCGCCTTTTCCGCCCATCTCGGAGACCTGGTGGGCCAGGTGTTCGCGATGTTCATTCTCACGGTCGCCGCGGCGGAAGCCGCGATCGGGCTGGCCATTCTTGTCGTCTATTTCCGCAACCGCGGATCGATTGCGGTCGAAGACATCAACATGATGAAGGGTTGATCGGGAGATGATCGAACTCGCCGTCTTCTTGCCGCTCGCGGGCGGACTTATCGCCGGTATTTTCGGTGTCCGCATGGGCGACCGTGCCGCACAGCTCGTCACCGTCATTCCGATGCTGATTGCGGCCGTCCTGTCGAGCTACCTGCTCTGGTATGTCGGCATTCAGGGCAACGAACGCACCGTAGAGTTGTTCACCTGGATCGATTCCGGGACGCTCGAAGTCAGCTGGGCCCTGCGGGTCGACACGCTGACGGCGGTGATGATGTTCGTGGTCAATGTCGTGTCGTCGATGGTGCATGTCTATTCCGTCGGCTACATGGCCCACGACCCGCACAAGCCACGGTTCATGGCCTATCTGAGCCTGTTCACCTTCTTCATGCTGGCGCTGGTGACGGCGGATAATTTCGTCCAGATGTTCTTCGGCTGGGAGGGTGTCGGACTGATGTCCTATCTGCTGATCGGCTTCTGGTTCGGGCGGCCGTCGGCGAATGCGGCGGCGATCAAGGCCTTCGTGGTCAACCGGGTCGGTGATTTCGGCTTCATGCTCGGCATCTTCGGCGTGTTCTTCGTATTCGGTACCCTCGATTTCGACACGGTGTTTGCCGCCGTTCCGGATGTCGCGGGCCGAACCTTCAACTTCCTGTCGATGGAAGTGGATATTGTCACGACGCTTTGCCTCCTGCTGTTCATCGGCGCGATGGGCAAGTCCGCGCAGATCGGCCTGCACACCTGGCTGCCCGACGCGATGGAAGGCCCGACGCCGGTGTCGGCCCTGATCCATGCCGCGACGATGGTGACGGCAGGTGTCTTCATGGTCGCGCGCCTGTCGCCGATGTTCGAATTTGCGCCGATCGCGCTGACCTTCGTCGCCTTCATCGGCGGCACGACGGCCTTCTTCGCCGCGACCATTGGCCTGACCCAGTGGGACATCAAGCGGGTCATCGCCTATTCGACCTGTTCCCAGCTGGGTTACATGTTCTTCGCCATCGGGGTGGGCGCCTATCCGGCCGCGATCTTCCATCTGATGACCCACGCCTTCTTCAAGGCGCTGCTCTTCCTGGGCGCCGGCAGCGTGATCCATGGCATGGATGACGAACAGGACATGCGCAAGATGGGCGGGCTATACCCGAAGATGCGAAAGACCGCGGTCCTGATGTGGATCGGCAGCCTGGCGCTGGCCGGGGTGGGGATTCCATTGCTCGGCATCGGCTTTGCCGGCTTCTACTCGAAGGACATCATCCTCGAATCCGCCTTCGCGGCGCACACCGGGATGGGGCTTTATGCGTTCTGGGCGGGCATCGCGGCGGCCCTGATGACCGCGTTTTATTCTTGGCGCCTGTTGTTTCTGACCTTCCATGGCCGGACGCGCGCGGACGATCACACCTTTGATCATGCGCATGAATCTCCGCTCGTGATGATTGCGCCGCTGTTTGTGCTTGCGGCCGGCGCGTTGTTCTCCGGCGCTCTCGCCGTCGAATATTTCGTCGGCCACGGGATGGATGATTTCTGGCGGTCTTCGATCCTGATGACCCACAACATCATCGAGGAAGCCCACCATGTTCCCAAATGGGTGAAGATCCTGCCGATCGCCGTCGGTGTCGTGGGTATCTTCGGGGCCTGGGTCATGTACATGGCCAAGCCGGGCTGGCCGGCGCGCGTCGCCGGGGCGATGGGGCCGGTTTACCGCTTCGTGTTCAACAAGTGGTATTTCGATGAGCTCTATGATCGCGTGTTTGTCCGTCCGTCCTTCGTGCTGGGACGCGGTCTGTGGAAGTCAGGCGACGGTTCCGTGATCGATGGTGTTGGCCCCGATGGCATCGCCGCGGCGGCACGCGATATTGCCGGACGTGCCAGTCGGATGCAGTCAGGCTTCGTGTATCACTACGCGTTCGCGATGTTGATTGGCCTGGTGCTTCTCGCCACCTGGTTCCTCTTCGGGTTCTTCGGGTAGGAGGGCGGCTTATGGATTCCTTCCCAATCTTGTCGCTTGTCACATTCCTGCCGCTCGTCGGGGTGCTGTTCATCCTGGCCGCGCGCGGCACCGAGGAGCAGGTCGCGCGTAATGCACGCTGGGGTGCGTTGTGGACATCCCTCGCGACGTTCGTGATAAGCCTGCTGCTGTGGCTCAATTTCGATCAGACCACCGCGGATTTCCAGTTCGTCGAGAAGATCGAATGGCTGCCGACCTTCGATATTTCCTATCACATGGGGATCGACGGGATATCGCTGTTCTTCGTGATCCTGTCGACCTTCCTGACGCCGATTTGCGTGCTTGCCTCCTGGCGCGCCGTGACCGTGCGGGTGAAGGAATACATGATCGCGTTCCTCGTGCTCGAGACGTTCATGATCGGCACCTTCGTCGCGCTCGATTTCCTGATTTTCTACATTTTCTTCGAGGCGGTCCTGATCCCGATGTTCATCATCATCGGTGTCTGGGGCGGGCCGCGCCGGGTGTATTCGGCCTTCAAGTTCTTCCTCTACACACTGGCCGGTTCGGTGCTGCTGCTGGCCGCGCTTCTGGCGCTGTACTTCGAAGCCGGGACCACCGACATCCCGACCCTGATGGCCTTTGACGTCCCGGCCGGTCTGCAGACATGGTTGTGGCTCGCCTTTTTTGCATCGTTTGCGGTCAAGATGCCCATGTGGCCGGTGCACACCTGGTTGCCCGACGCCCATGTGGAGGCCCCAACGGCGGGTTCGGTCATCCTCGCCGGCGTGCTGCTGAAAATGGGCGGCTATGGTTTCCTGCGCTTTTCGCTGCCGATCCTGCCGCTGGCCTCGGAGCAGTTTGTCCCGCTCATCTACACCCTGTCGGTGATCGCGATCATCTACACCTCGCTGGTGGCGCTGGCGCAGGAAGACATGAAGAAGCTGATCGCCTACTCGTCGGTGGCGCATATGGGTTTCGTGACCATCGGCATCTTCACCGGGACCCAGCAGGGGATCGACGGTGCAATCTTCCAGATGCTGAGCCATGGCGTCATTTCGGCCGCGTTGTTCCTGTGTGTCGGCGTGGTCTATGACCGCGAACACAGCCGCGAGATCGCCCATTACGGCGGGCTGATCGAACGAATGCCGATCTTCGCCTTCGTGTTCATGGTGTTTATGCTGGGTTCCATCGGCTTGCCCGGCACCAGCGGTTTCGTCGGCGAGTTCCTGATCCTTCTGGGCGTATTCCAGGACAACACCTGGGTGGCGTTCTTCGCCGCGACCGGCGTGATCCTCGGGGCGGCCTACATGCTGTATCTCTACCGCCGGGTGATTTTCGGAAAACTCGAGAAGGAATATCTCAAGAAAATCATGGACCTGGAGCCGCGCGAGATCGCCATTTTCGCGCCGCTGGTCGCGCTGGTGCTGTGGATGGGCATCTGGCCCGATCCCTTCCTGAGCGTGCTCGACGCGAGTGTCTCCAACCTGCTTGCGAATTATCAGTCGGCCCTGTCCACGGTTGATCCGCTCAACCTTGCAGGCCGGTAGGCGGAAGGGCGCAGAATATGAACATTGCCGTCGAGATATCCGCCGTTTGGCCCGAGTTGTTCGTCGCCATCGCCGCCATGGTGATGCTGATGTATGGCGCCTTCCGCGGCGAGGGTTCGACCCGGTTCGTGACCTGGGCCGGTGTTCTCGTGCTGGTCGTCGCCGCGCTTCTCGTTCTGGCCGGGCCGGCCGGAAAAACCACCGCCTTCAACGGCCAGTTCATGGTCGACGCGTTCGCCGTCTTCACCAAAGTTTTGTTGATCGCCGGTGCCGCGCTCGCGCTGATTCTGGCGCAGCCCTACAATATCCGCGAGGACATCAAGCAGTTCGAGTACCCGATCCTCATGGTCTTTGCCGTACTCGGCATGATGATGATGGTGTCGGCCAACGACCTGCTGTCGCTCTATGTCGGCCTCGAATTGCAGAGCCTTGCGCTTTATGTGCTGGCCGCCATCCGGCGCGACAATCTGCGCTCGTCGGAAGCCGGTCTCAAATATTTCGTGCTGGGTGCACTGAGCTCGGGAATCCTGCTCTACGGCATGTCCCTGATCTACGGATTTGCCGGCACCACGGGCTTCGACGGGCTGGCCGCGATCTTTGCCGCCGACAGTGACGCGCCGGTCGGCGTGATCGTCGGCCTGGTCTTCATCGCCGCCGGGCTCGCCTTCAAGGTCTCCGCCGTGCCGTTCCATATGTGGACACCGGATGTCTACGAAGGCGCGCCGACACCGATCACGGCGTTCTTCGCCGTCGCCCCCAAGATCGCGGCGATGGCCCTGTTCGTGCGGGTCATGCTCGAGCCGTTCGGTGACCTGGTCGCGGACTGGCAACAGGTGATCTGGTTCATCTCGCTCGCTTCGATGATCCTCGGTTCCTTCGCCGCAATCGTGCAGACAAACATCAAACGGCTGATGGCCTACAGCTCGATCGGGCATATGGGTTTCGTGCTGGTCGGCCTTGCGGCCGGCAACGAGCAGGGGGTTCAGGGCATCCTGCTTTACCTGACCATCTACCTGTTCATGAATATGGGCACCTTTGCCTGCATCCTCGCGATGCGCCGCCAGGGGCGGATGGTCGAGGATATCGACCAGCTCGCCGGGCTGAGCAAGACCAATCCCTATCTGGCTGCAGCCCTGGGTGTGTTCATGTTTTCGATGGCGGGAATTCCGCCGCTCGCGGGTTTCTTTGCCAAGTTCTATGTCTTCCTGGCCGCGATCGAGGCAGGGCTTTATGTGCTGACCGTCGTCGGCCTGCTGACGAGCGTCGTGGGTGCCTATTATTATCTGCGGATCGTCAAGCTGATGTATTTCGACGAGCCGGCCGAGGCATTCGATCGCGCAATTGGCCGCGAGATTACGGTGATCGTCACCGTGACCGGCATTGTCACCGTGTTCTTCTTCATCGGCATGGCGCCGGTCCTGAGCGGGGCCGGGGCGGCAGCGGCAGTCCTGTTCGGCGCATGACGGCTCACCCGGATGTGCCGCCGGGTTGCCAACTGATTGTGCGAGACAGCGTCGGCAGCACCAGCGAGGACGCCAAGCAACTGGCCGCCGAGGGAGCACCGGGCCTGACAATCGTCTGGGCCCGGGAACAAACCGCGGGCCGCGGCCGTCACGGCAGAAGCTGGAACTCGCCGCGTGGCAACCTCTACCTGTCGATAGTGCTGCGCCCTGACTGCGCCATCGCGGACGCGCCGCAGATCGGCTTTGCCGTCGGTGCCGCCATGGCCCGCGCGATCCGGGAAACCGCCGGCGCCGATGTCGCGTTGAAATGGCCCAATGATCTGTTGCTCGATGGTGAGAAAATCTCCGGTATCCTGCTGGAGAGCGCCGCGCGTCCTGACGGCGGCCTTGACTGGGTGGTGGCCGGGATTGGCGTCAATGTGGACAGCCGGCCCGATATCCCGGGCGCGACCTGTTTGCGTGCGGCCGGTCACGGCGTCGCAGTCGAGGCCTTGCTTGAAGGATTTCTGACGCATCTTGTCGATTTGCTCGCCATATGGGCGCGCGACGGATTTGAGCCGGTGCGCGCGATCTGGTCGGCGCTGGCGCTGGCGAGGGGCACGGAACTCACGGTCAAACTGCCGGACGGGGTCAGGGCGGGCGAATTTGCGGGAATTGATACGCAAGGTAACCTGATGCTCGAGACGGTCGATGGCACCGAACATATTGCGGTGGGGGATGTTTTCCCGGTAAGCACGGTCTCCCGAGATGATGGGGCAGGAGCCAACTGATGCTGCTTGCGGTCGATTGCGGCAATACCAACACCGTCTTTGCGGTCTTTGAGGGCGATGTGCAGCGCGGACAATGGCGGATTGCCACGAACGCGCAGCGCACGTCTGATGAGTATGCCGTCTGGCTGACCCAGCTCATGTCGCTGAGAGGTTTGAAAGTCGATGACATCGATAATGCGATCGTGACCACGGTGGTACCGGGAACGCGCCGCAACCTCGATGATTTGCTGGAGTCCCATTTCGGGGTGACGCCGCTTGTGGTGCGCGACCCGAATGTCGAGCTGGGCATCGAGGCCCTGATCGACCGCCCGGAGCAGGTGGGCGCCGACCGTCTCGTCGCGGCCGTGGGCGCGCATTTAAAGCATCCGGGTGATCTGATCGTGATCGATTTCGGCACCGGCACGACATTCGATCTGGTCGATGATGCGGGGAATTTCCGCGGTGGCGTAATCGCCCCGGGTATCAACCTGTCCGTGGAGGCCCTGTATATGGCCGGCGCGCTGTTGCCGCGCATCAATATCGAGAAGCCGGAGAATGTCATCGGCGGCGCGACGGTGCCCGCCATGCAATCCGGGATCTTCTGGGGTTACGTGTCGATGATCGAAGGCATGATCCCCCGCATTGCGAAAGAATATGGAAAGCCGGTGACCGTGTTGGCCACGGGCGGACTGGCACCCCTGTTTGCCGACGTGACCGATGTGATCGACGCAACCGAGCCTGACTTGACCCTGACCGGGCTGCGCGAAATCGCCCGCCGCAACGGAATCGCCTGACGGCGCTTCCCCGAAGGATATTTATGATACCCGCTTCCGACGAAGTCCTCTTCGTGCCCCTTGGCGGCACGGGCGAGATCGGCATGAACTTCAACCTCTACGGCCATGATGGCGCCTGGATGATCGTCGATTGCGGCGTGACCTTCGGCGATCCTTCATACCCCGGCGTCGACGTGATGACGGCCGATCCCACCTTCATCGAGGACCGCCGCGACAAGCTGGCGGGGATGCTCGTCACCCATGCCCATGAAGACCATGTCGGTGCGGTCGCACATCTCTGGCCGCGGCTGAAATGCCCGGTCTATGCGACGCCGTTCACGATGGCGGTCCTGCGCCGCAAGCTCGAGGAAGCGGGCATCGCCGAAAAAGTGCCGCTCCACGAAATTCCCCTGGGGGGCGACGTGTCGATCGGCCCCTTCGACCTGACCCTGGTCACGCTGACCCATTCCATTCCCGAGCCGAACGGGGTCATCATCAAAACCGGGGCCGGGACGATCTTCCACACCGGAGACTGGAAACTCGACCCCGATCCGCTGGTCGGCGACACGACGGACGAGGCGGCCTTGCGCGCCGTGGGCGATGCCGGCGTGCTGGCCATGATCGGGGATTCGACGAATGCCACGGTCGAGGGCAAGGCCGGCTCCGAGGCCGAGGTGCGCGACAGCCTGCAAGAGCTTGTGGGTGGCTTCAGGCAGCGTGTCGCATTCGCCTGTTTTGCGAGCAATGTTGCGCGGGTGCAGACCGTCGCGGAAGTGGCCCATGCCCATGGCCGCGCCGTGGGGCTGGTCGGGCGTTCGCTTTGGCGGATGACCGACGCGGCACGCGCCACGGGTTATCTGCGCGACCTGCCGCCTTTCGTGCGCGAAGACGAGGCGATGCTGCTGCCCCGCGACAAGGTGGCGCTGATCTGCACCGGCAGCCAGGGAGAGCCCCGCGCGGCGCTTTCGCGGATCGCGCGTGACGATCACCCGAATATCACGCTCGACGACGGGGACACGATCATCTTCTCGTCGCGGATCATTCCCGGCAACGAGGTGCCCATTGGGCGCCTGCAGAACCAGCTGACGGCGATGGGGGTTCAGGTCATCACCGAAAAGGATCATTTCGTGCATGTCTCCGGGCATCCCGCGCGCGACGAACTGCGGCAGATGTATCAGTGGATCCGCCCGACGATCGCCGTGCCGGTGCATGGCGAGGCGCATCACCTGCGTGCCCATGCCGAATTGGCGCGGGAATGTCAGGTGCCCCATGTGCCGGTTATCGAGAATGGCGATGTCCTGCGCCTGCATCCCGACGGGCCCGAGATCGCCGGTCAGGTCCAGGCCGGCCGCCTCGCGGTCGATGGCCGGGACCTGATCCGCCTCGATGATTCCAACCTGCGCGAGCGTAACCATATGCTCTGGAACGGATCGGCGACCCTGACGATCGTCATCGACCATAAGGGGCGCGTGGTGACGGATCCGCAATTGTCCGCACAGGGTCTGCTGGGCGACACGGATGAAGATTTCGACCTGATGGACGATGTCATCGATGATGTCCTGGATGCGCTGTCGGCGGCCAAGGGGAATGCGCGCCGCGACGACGAGGCGTTGAGCGAGCATCTTCGCCGGGCCGTGCGAAAAAGTTTCCGTGCGCGGCGGGGCAAGAACCCCTCGACCGAGGTACACTTGGTCCGCCTGGACGATTGATCGGGCGGATTGAACAACGGGAAGGAGAGGTCGGTGATCGGGCGTTTGAACCATGTGGCGATTGTCGTGCCGGATTTGGCGGCCGCGACCGCGATTTACCGCGATACGCTGGGCGCCACCGTGTCCGAACCGGTGGAATTGCCCCTGCATGGCGTGACGACCGTTTTCGTCGAACTGCCGAATACCAAGATCGAACTGCTGCATCCCCTGGGCGAAGAGTCACCCGTGGCACCTTTCCTGGAGAAAAATCCGTCCGGCGGCATGCATCATGTCTGCTACGAGGTCGATGATATCCACGCCGCCCGCGATCGTCTGGTGGCCGAAGGCGCGCGCGTGCTGGGCGACGGCGAGCCCAAACCGGGTGCCCACGACAAGCCGGTGCTGTTCCTGCATCCCAAGGATTTTTGCGGCACCCTCGTGGAACTCGAACAGGTCTGACCCGATATGAACCCCGTCACAGCAATTGTCGTTTTCATCATTATCTGGTGGCTGAGCCTGTTCATCGTGCTGCCCTGGGGCGTGCGGCGGACGGAGAACCCGGAAGAGGGCCATGATCACGGTGCGCCGGCGCGGCCCATGCTGGTGCGCAAGCTGCTGATCACGACGGGTATCGCCATCCTTCTGTTCGTTGCCGTCTACGGTGTTGTCGAGATGAGCGGTCTCTCGTTGCGCGAGCTCGCCGAGCGCTACAAGCTCTAGACGCCGAAGAAGCAGACGGCTGCGGCGGCCAACCCAAAATCGGTCGGCAACGCCTTCAATCGCTCTTGCGCTTACAGCTGGGTCTCTACAAGCGTCCATTGGCTGTACGTTCATTTGTTCCTGTGTGAACAGGAATAAGGACGGATTGGGCATCGCCTTCCGGTTTGATAGGGTAACTCTCGTTCAACCTTTGCGAATCGGCACCAACAATCACTCGCCAAGAGGCCCAACCGTGACAACACCCGAAGCGAAAGCACGGGAAGAGATCGACCGGCTGCTCAAAGCAGCGGGCTGGGTGTTGCAGAACATGGACGAATTCAATCGCAACGCGGGCGTCGGGGTCGCGGTACGTGAATTCTCTCTTCCGAGTGGCCCCTGCGACTACCTGCTGTTCATCGACGGCAAGGCGGCGGGTGTCGTCGAGGCGAAGCCCACAGGGCACACGCTCTCAGGTGTTTCGGAACAGTCCGACAAGTATATGTCGAAGCTGCCCGACCATCTCGCCAGCTGGTCGGACACACTGCTGCTCGACTACGAAAGCACAGGCGACGAGACCTTCTTCCGTGACATGCGCGACCCAACCCCGCGCTCGCGCCGGGTCTTCGCCTTCCACAGGCCCGAGACGCTCCGCGCATCACTGTTGGATGACGGAACCCTGCGGTCCCGCCTCGCAGCCATGCCTTCTCTCGACAAGCGCGGGCTGCGCGACTGCCAGATCGAGGCCATAGACGGTCTGGAGGAATCGCTCGCCAAGGCCGATCCTCGCGCACTCATCCAGATGGCGACCGGATCGGGCAAGACCTTCACGGCCTGCACCTTCTCCTACCGCCTGCTCAAGTTCGCCAAGGCCAAACGCATCCTGTTTCTCGTCGACCGCAACAACCTCGGCGAACAGACGCTCCGCGAGTATCAGGGCTATCAGCCGCCCGACGACGGCCGCCACTTCTCCGATCTCTACGTCACCCAGCAACTGAAAAGCCCGCACCTCGACAAGGACGCGAGTGTTGTCATCACGACCATCCAGCGTCTCTACGCCATGCTGCGCGGCGAGGAGCTCGACGAGGAGGACGAGGAAGGTTCCGCCTTCGAGGCCGGAGACAGCGGGGAGGTCGCGCCGGTCGATTACAACCCCGACATCCCGATCGAGATGTTCGACATCATCATCACCGACGAGTGCCACCGCTCGATCTATGGCCAGTGGCGGCAGGTGCTCGAATATTTCGATGCTTTCGTGATCGGCCTCACGGCAACCCCCTCGAAGCACACGCTGGGCTTCTTCGCCCAGAACCTCGTGTCGGAGTATCCCTACGAGCGCTCGGTGGTCGATGGCGTCAATGTCGGTTACGAGATCTACCGGATCCGCACGAAGGTCGGCGAGGCGGGCGGTACGGTCGATGCCGACTACGCGGTGCCCGTCCGCGACAAGCGCACGCGGAAAGTCCGCTACCAACAGATCGACGATGACTTGCCCTACACCGCAGAGCAGCTCGACCGTTCGGTCACCGTGCCCAACCAGATCCGCGCCGTGCTGCAGGCCTATAGCGACAGCCTTCCAACCAAGCTGTTTCCTGGTCGGAACTGGGTGCCCAAGACCCTCATCTTCGCCAAGGACGACAATCACGCCGAGGAGATCGTGCACATCGCCCGCGAGGTGTTCGGCGAGGGTAACGATTTCTGCAAGAAGATCACCTACCGGACGACGGGCGACAAGCCCCGCGACCTGATCCAGGCCTTTCGCAACGATCCCTTCCCGCGCATCGCCGTCACCGTCGACATGATCGCGACCGGCACCGACATCAAGCCGGTCGAGGTGGTGATGTTCCTGCGCGACGTGAAATCCGAGCTCTACTTCGAGCAGATGAAGGGGCGCGGCTGCCGCACCATGCCCGACGCGGACCTCCTGTCGGTCACGCCAGACGCCGGATCCAAGACGCGTTTCGTGCTGATCGACGCGGTCGGGGTCACGGAGACGAACAAGACAGCGTCCCAACCGCTCGAGCGCAAGAAAGGCGTAAGATTCGACAAGCTGCTCGACCAGGTGGCGCAGGGACTACGCGACGATGATGCCTTATCGAGCCTGGCGGGACGGCTCGCCGCGCTGGATCAGGCGATCGACGACGAGGATCGGGCGAAGATCAGGGCCGCGGCGGACGGCAAGTCACCGGCAGATCTGGCCGGCAGCCTTCTTGATGCGATAGATCCGGACACGATTGAAAAGGAAGCTGGCGCGCGGTTTGGTGCAACGCCCACGGATGCGCAATATGCAGAAGTGGAGCAGGAGCTGAAGGATATCGCGTGTGCGCCCTTCGATGATGCGAATTTTCGCAACCTGCTCAAGGAGATCAAGAAGAAGACCGAGATTGTCATCGACGAGATCACGACCGACGAGGTGATCTTGGCCGATTACGACCTCAAGCGCGCCGAGGAGACGACCACGAAGTTCCGAGACTTCATCGAGGCGAACAAGGATGAGCTGCTCGCGCTGCAGATCCTCTACAGCCAGCCCTACAGGATGCAGCAGCTGACCTACGCGGCGATCACGGACCTGAGCGAGAAACTGACCGAGGCCCCGTGGCACCTCACCACGGCCGAAGTCTGGCAGGCCTACCGGCGACTTGATGCGTCAAAAGTGGCAGGTGCACCATCCGATCGGATGCTGACCGACATCATCTCGCTGATCCGCTTTGCGACCGGACAGGCCGAGCAGCTCGAACCGTTCCGCAACCGGGCCAACCAGCTGTTCGAGCTGTGGATCGGGCGTCAGAAGAATGCGGGCCGCGAGTTCAGCGTCGAGCAGTTGCAATGGCTGCGCCTGATCCGCGACCACATCGCGGCGAATGCGGCGGCGGATGCCGAGGATTTCAAGCATGTCCCGGCCTTCACCGACCGTGGCGGTTTGATCCGGGCGCGGCAGGTGTTCGGGGATGAGCTCGACGCGATGCTTGCGGATCTCAACGGGGCGTTGGTGGCATGACGAACAGCAGCGAAGCCACGGAGCAATTGTCAAATATTCCGTCCGGATGGGCCCGCGTCACTCTTGGCGATGTTGCGGAATACATTAACGGTTTCGCCTTTAAACCGTCCGACTGGGAAGAGAGCGGCCTCCCAATCATTCGCATCCAGAACCTCACGGACGAGGACAAAGAGTTTAATCGTTCGAAGAGGGAAGTCGAGGAAAGGTACAGAATCACGAACGGAGACCTTCTAGTAAGCTGGTCGGCAACCTTGGATGCGTTCGTCTGGACTCGAGGAGAAGCACTCCTGAACCAGCATATTTTCAAAGTTGTCCCTCACACAGAATTGGACAAGAGGTTCGTTTTCTACCTGCTGAAAAAATCAATCGAAGAGCTGAAAAAATCAGAACATATGCACGGCTCAACTATGCGCCATATAAATCGGGGACCTTTTCTGGCGCATCCGGCCTACCTGCCACCCGTAGCCGAACAATCAAGATTTGCGGATCGTCTAGACGAACTGTTCAGCCAGATAGAGAAGGGCGAGGAAAACCTCAAACGCGTTCAGACCCTCGTGAAGCGATACCGACAGTCGGTGTTGAAGGCGGCAGTGACGGGCGAACTCACCCGCGACTGGCGCGAGGCGAACGGCGACGAGGGCGAGAGCGGCGAGGAACTCCTCGCACGTATCCTCGAGGCACGCCGCGCGGCATGGGAAGCCGCCGAACTCGAGAAGATGAAGGCCAAGGGCAAGGAGCCCAAGAACGACAAGTGGAAGGAGAAGTACAAAGAGCCGGTAGCGGCGGATCTAACTTTGCCGCTTATGATTCCAGCGACGTGGGCCGTGGCGAGCACCGAGAGTGTGATGCGCCACATCACGAGTGGATCTCGTGCATGGAAACCTTACTACGATCGCGGAACAGGCGTTTTTGTGATGGCGCAGAATGTCCGACCGGGTCGGTTCGACATGTCGTTCCGTCAATTAGTCGATCCCCCTTTGGACGATCCGGAGAGGTCACGCACAGAAATAAAGATTGACGACATTCTTGTGACGATTGTTGGGGCAAACACTGGGGATGTCTGTCGTGTGGTCGACGAAGTCGAAGAGCACTACGTCTGCCAAAGCGTGGCTCTGTTGCGTCCGGTCGAGCCCGCCTTGGCACGGTTTCTCGAGACTTATTTCGTCGCTTCCGAGGGAGGCCAACGCCAATACGCCCGCCACATATACGGGGCAGGTCGGCCGCATTTGAGCTTCGATCAACTCAAGCAAACACCGGTTCCATTGCCCCCGATGGCTGAGCAGCAGGAGATTATTCTGCGTGTCGACGCGCTTCTGAGTGAGCTCGATGTACTTGAGAAGCAACTGGTCGAGAGCTCGAGGTACTCGGATCGGCTTCGGCAATCGGTATTGCAGGCCGCATTCTCTGGAAACCTTGTTCCTCAAGACCCTAACGACGAACCGGCGAGCGCGCTGCTCAAAAGTATTTCAGAACAGAAAATAAAATACACGGTGGCTTCTTAGCCAGAAAAATTTGGAGGAATAATGGCTCGCGACACAATCAAGGCGTCTGAGAAATCGCTACTCGACGTTTTTTGCGATAAGTACCGATTTTCGATTCCGCCGTACCAGCGCCCTTATGCATGGACGACTGAGGAAGTTGGCGAACTCCTTGACGACCTACTCGTTGCCGCAGGTGAGGAGGATCCGGGCGAACGCTCTCCTTACTTTTTGGGCAGCATCGTCCTCATCAAGGACCCTGAAGAGCCACAGGCTGATGTCGTCGATGGCCAGCAAAGACTCACAACATTAACGATCATGCTTGCCGTTTTTCGTGATCTCCTTGACGGAAAGCCGAAAGACCGCGCGCATTCCTACCTGTGCGAACAAGGGGATCCATTTGCAGGTACGACCGACCTGTACCGCCTGAGGCTCCGTGAGCGAGAGGCGGACTTCTTCAAGCGAACGATTCAGGAACCGAATGCCACGCAGCAATTGGACGAAGCGGATGCCGAGGGTTCAGATGCGCGCACACGGATTGTCGAGAATGCGCAGTACTTAAAGCGACGCATCACCGAACTGCCAGAAGATCAGCGCATGCACGTCATGACGTTCATGATCCGCCGATGCTTTCTCGTTATCGTCGAAGCATCGGACGCGCAATCGGCTTACCGAGTATTCTCGGTGATGAACGACCGCGGACTCGATCTGTCACCGACGGATATCCTGAAGGCCGATGTGATCGGCGCCATGCCGGAAGATCAAAGAGAACGCTACACTGACATTTGGGAAGACCTCGAAGACGCGCTCGGGCGCGATGCGTTTCGCGACCTGTTCGGCCACATCAGGATGATTTTCCGCAAAGCGAAGATGGCCGAGACGCTCGAAGCAGAGTTCAAGAGGCATATAAAGCCAGCCGAAAACCCAGTTCAATTCGTCGACGAGACGCTTCAACCACTCGCGGACGCCTATCTCGCGGTTGTAAACCAGGACTTTGCAAGCGCATCGCATGCCGAAGGCATAAATCGTGCGCTGCGGCATCTGTCGATGCTCGATAATTCGGACTGGGAAGCACCGGCAATACTGTTTATGGCGCGTCATAAACAGGACCCAGAATCGATATCGTGGTTTTTGAAGGACCTCGATCGTTTGGCTTATGCCCTGTTTATTACGCGAGCTAACATCAACGAGCGTATCGCACGCTACAGTCTACTGATTGCGAGCATCGAGAAAGTTGAAGACCTGAACGTGGAAGACTCACCCTTACAAATGACTAAAAACGAAAGGGACGATGTTTTCCATCAATTGAACGGGCCGATCTACGACATCAAACGCATTCGTTTGCCGGTACTCCTTCGTTTGGATGAAGAGGTATCTGACGGATCTGCGACGTATGATCATCGAATCATCACGGTCGAGCATGTGCTGCCACAAAATCCGGAAGAGCCGAGTGAGTGGTTAAACTGGTTTCCGGACGAAAATGAGAGGTCTGAATGGACTCACCGAATCGCAAACCTCGCGTTGCTTTCGAGTGCCAAAAATTCTCAGGCCCAAAACTTCGAATTCGATCGGAAGAAGACCGAGTATTTCACCCGCAAAGGAACCAGCCCATTCGCGATCACCAGCCAAGTTCTGAGCATGGCATCTTGGAAGCCGCAGGTGCTCGCGGCGCGTCAGAAAATGCTCTTGGAAAAACTTGGCTCAATGTGGCGATTGGGTGGCCTGCCTGACGACATAGAGGAGGAGCTTGGATGAACGATCACAGCTCTCTCGTCTCGAAGGTCTGGAACTACGCGCATGTCCTTCGAGACGAGGGCATTGCGTATGGCGACTACCTTGAGCAGATTACCTACCTGCTGTTCCTGAAGATGGACGACGAGCGCGAGCACCTGCTGGGCGAGGGCTCGTCGATTCCCGATGAATGGAAATGGGCACAGTTGCGCGACAAGCGTGGCGACGAGCTCGAGCTCCAGTACCGGCATGCGCTGGAGAATCTCGGACGATCGACCGGGATGATCGGCACCATCTTTCGCAAGGCCCAGAACAAGATCCAGGATCCCGCGAAACTGAGCCGCCTCGTCGCGATGATCGACGAAGAAACGTGGCTCGGCCTCAAGATCGACGTGAAGGGCGCGATCTACGAGGGTCTGCTTCAGCGCAACGCCGAAGAAACCAAGAGCGGCGCGGGCCAGTACTTCACTCCGCGCCCGCTGATCGACGCGATCGTCGAGGTGATGCAACCAACACCGACGACGACCGTGCATGACCCTGCCTGCGGGACGGGCGGTTTCCTGTTGTCGGCGTTCGAACACATGAAGAACCAGACGCAGGACCGCGCATTGCTGCGCAAGCTCCAGACCGACATGATCTCGGGTTCGGAGATCGTCGAGAGCGTCGTATCCCTTTGTGCCATGAACCTCTACCTGCACGGCGTGGGCGACGCGGAATGCCCGATCGTGCATGGCGACGCTCTAGCAGGCGATCCGGGGGCGCGCTTCGGCATGGTGTTAGCCAACCCGCCCTTCGGGAAGAGGTCGAGCGTCACCTATATCGGCGACGATGGCGGGGTCCATCGTGAGAGCGAGACCTATGAGCGGACGGACTTCCGCGTCTCCACCTCGAACAAGCAGCTGAATTTCCTTCAGCACATCATGACGATCCTCGACGTGCCGGGTACCGCCGCTGTCGTGTTGCCCGACAACGTGCTGTTCGAGGGTGGTACAGGTGAGCGTATCCGTCGCCGGCTACTCGACCAGTTCGACCTGCACACCGTGCTGCGCCTGCCGACCGGGATCTTCTACAAACAGGGGGTCAAGGCGAACGTACTGTTCTTCGACAAGAAGCCCGCCAGCGACACGCCGTGGACGAAGGAAGTCTGGTTCTATGATTTCCGGACGAACCAGCACTTCACCCTGAAAGCCAACCCGCTGCAGCGGGTGCATCTCGACCAGTTCGTCACATGTTACAGGCCCGGTGAACGCCAGAAGCGCGAGGAGAGCGAGCGGTTCCGGAAGTTCACCTACGACGAGCTCGTCGCACGCGACAAGCTGAACCTCGATATCTTCTGGCTGCGCGATGACAGCATCGAAAACACGGATGACCTTCCGCCGCCCGACGTGATCGCCGTCGAGATCATCGACAATCTGGAGGCAGCGCTAGAGGAATTCCGCGGCGTTGCCGCCGAGTTGGGGGCGGACGTAAACGAGGCGGCTGAATGAGCGAACCGAAAACTTCCTTCACGCGAGTAGACTACGCCCATTCCGGTCTCCTCGAATACATCGAGCTCGCCGACCGCTAAGCGCTCTAGACCCCGAAGAAACCCGCCACCGCCGCCAACATCACCACCAGCCACGGCGGCAACCGCCAGATGGCGAGCAGCACAATAGCGACGACCACGGTGGCGAAATCCGATGAATCCCGCACACTCGACGTCCAGACCGGCGTGAACAGCACGGCGAGCAGAAGCCCGACCACGGCGGCATTCACGCCGCTGAGCGCGGATCTGACGCGCGCGCGCGAGCGCAGCGCATCCCAATAGGGCAGGGTCGCGCCCAGCAGCAGGAATGACGGCAGGAACACGGCCACGATCGCCAGCGCCCCGCCGGTCCAGCCGCCGAGATAGCCGTTCCCCGGATCGATGACATTGCCGAGATATCCTGTCAGCGCGAACATCGGCCCGGGAATCGCCTGGGCCGCGCCATAGCCCGCCAGGAACGCGTCCGTGGAGGTCCAGCCCGTGGGCACGACCTCGGCCTCGAGCAGCGGCAGCACCACATGCCCGCCGCCGAACACCAGCGCCCCGACCCGGTAGAAGCCGGAGAACGCATCGAGATTGCCCGATGTCACCGTCTCGGCCAGCACCGGCAGCCCGAGCAGAAGCAGCAGGAAGACGGCCAGCATCAGCAGGCCAATCGCCCGGTTGCCCGAGGCGGGTGTCGCGCCGGACGTATCCAGCGGGGCGTCGCGCAGGATCAGGCTGCCGGCGATGGCCGCCGCCGCGATCACGAGGAGCTGGAACCAGGCGGCACCGGCAAACAGGATGATCACGCAGGCGATCGCCGCGAAGCTGGCGCGAACGGCGTCACCGCATGCGTTTTTGGCCATGCCCCATAGCGCGTTGGCGACCACGGCCACCGCGGCGAGCTTGAGCCCATGCACGATGCCCTGGCCCGCGGCGGTTTCGGCGAAGGACAGGCCGAATCCCAGGCCGATCATGATGATCGCGGCGGGCGTGGTGAAACCCAGCCATGCCGCGATGCCGCCCAACCAGCCGCGCTGGATCATGCCGATGGCGATGCCGGTCTGGCTCGATGCGGGGCCGGGCAGGAACTGGCAGAGCGAGACCAGGTCGGCGAAGCCCCGTTCGTCGATCCAGCGGCGGCGGTCGACGAACTCGGTCCGGAAATAGCCGAAATGGGCAACGGGGCCGCCAAACGCCGTCGCGCCGAGCACCAGGAAGGCCCAGAAGATGCCCGCGAGGCCCGGCTGCACAACAGGTTGCACTTCAGGTTGCGCTTCAGGTTGCGGTGGCGTGGAAATCGGTATTCTCTCTGTCGGGCGAAAAGTGAAGGACGAAAAGTGAAGGGCGAAACGGGAAGGGAAGTTTGACGTGTCAGGATACTGCGATATCGCGCCGGGTCACGAATGGCACGGACCCTATCATGATACCGAATACGGGTTTCCCACGGACGATGAATCCGCCCTGTTCGAGCGCCTGATTCTGGAGATCAATCAGGCCGGGCTGAGCTGGCTGACGATCTTGCGGAAACGCGATGGCTTTGTCGCGGCGTTCGACGGGTTCGATGTCGAGACGGTCGCCAATTATGGCGCGAAGGACCGCGCGCGGCTTTTGGCCGACGCCGCCATCATCCGAAATCGCCTGAAGGTCGATGCCGCGATCCACAATGCGCAATGCATTCTGGCCATGCGCGAGAGCCATGGCGGGTTCGCCGGCTGGCTGGCGGCCCATCATCCGCTGACCAGGGACGCGTGGGTGAAACTGTTCAAGCGGACCTTCAAGTTCACCGGCGGCGAGATCACGGGCGAGTTCCTGATGAGCACGGGGTATCTGCCCGGCGCGCACCGCGATTCTTGCCCGATTTTTTCCCGGATCGAGAAGGCGTCGCCAGCCTGGATGCGGGATGACGCATAACATGACACTAACAAAAACGGGCCGGGAAAATCCCGGCCCGCTTCGTGACGATTTTAACTGGTGTCAGCCGATAAGACCAAATCCATAGAGCAGCACGAACAGCACAGCCATGATGTAGAGAATCGGGCTGGCTTCGCTCACCCGGCCCGTCAGGATCTTGCCGGCCGCATAGACGATGAAGCCGAACGCGATGCCGTGGGCAATCGAGAAGGTGAAGGGCATCACCACCGCGGCGAGTACTGCCGGGGCATATTCCGTGACGTCTTCCCAATCGATCTCCGTCAGGCCACGAACCATCAGCACGGCCACGAAGAGCAGTGCGGGGGCCGTCGCGAAGCGCGGCACCAGGCCGATGATCGGGGCCAGAAGCAGCGCCAGGATGAACAGGACACCGACCGTAACCGCGGTCAGACCTGTCCGTCCGCCTTCACGAACACCCGACGCGCTCTCGATATACGAGGTCACGGTCGAACTGCCGACCAGCGAGCCGGTGATGGTGGCGATACTGTCGGCGGACAGGGCTTTGCCCATGCGGGGAAGCTTTCCGTCCTCATCGAGCAAACCCGCGCGATGTGACACGCCAATCAACGTTCCCGCCGTGTCGAACATGTCGACGAACAGGAAGGCAATGATCACCGAGATCATGCTGACCTGGAAAGCGCCGGCGATATCCAGCTGCAGGAAGGTCGGTGCGAGCGACGGGATGGAGAAGTCCATCGACGTGCCACCGCCCAGGCCGAAGATATGGGCCAGGATGGTCGTCCCGATAATCCCGAGCACGATGGCCCCCGGAACCGCGAGCCGGTCCAGGACGATGATGCCAATGAACCCGATGGCGACAAGGATCACCTGCGGCGATGCGACCTCGCCCAGGGTGACGAGCGTGACCGGATGATCGACCGTGATGCCCGAAATTTCCATCGCGATAACACCGATGAACAGGCCAATGCCCGCCGAGATCGACATTTTCAGCGATTTTGGGATCGAGTTGATGATCGCGGCCCTGATCGGCAGGATCGTGATGATCAGGAAGAACACGCCGGACAGGAAGATCACGCCGAGCGCTGTCTGCCACGGCACGCCCATGCCGCCGACAACACCGAAGGCGAAGAAGGCGTTGAGGCCGAGGCCCGGCGCCAGCGCGATCGGGTAATTGGCCCACAGACCCATGATGAGACAGCCGACGGCTGCCGCGACGCAAGTGGCGACGAACAGCGCGCCCTTGTCCATGCCCGCCGCGGACATGATGTCCGGGTTGACGATGATGATGTAGGCCATCGTCAGGAACGTCGTCAGGCCCGCCATCACCTCGATGCGGACTGTCGTTCCGTGCTCCGACAGCTTGAATAGGTTTTCGAACATTTCAATAGTCTCCCGTGGTTCCCCATGAACATCCACGCGAGAGCGGAAAGTGCACAAAATCTGTGCACGGCCGAACCCAAAATCTGGCGATTCCCCTCTTGCTGGAAAAACGTTAGCCCGATTCCACGCCCGCTTGTTACCGGTTTATTAACTGTGGTTCGCTACATGTGCACCATGCGAAATATGCCGATAGTCATGGGTTTAGCCTTGTTTTCCGCCTTTTCCGGGCCTGTTCAGGCCCAGACGACGGTCCGGATCACCGAATCCGACTGCAGCCGGCTGGTCACCCATGTGGCGGCGGCCGATGTCAATTACCGGCCCGGGGTCGACGTCAACGGCAACGCCGTCGCGCCCGCGGATTTGAACGCCCAGCCGCAAATTCGCGTCCCGGACGTGATTTCGATCCCGGTGACCATCGATCTGGCGACGGAACTTGGGATCGACACGCCGTTTTTGGCGCGCCCGACAGTGGGCGAGGTCCAGATCACCCGGGACGGCCGCGTGAGCTTCAATGGACAGCCGATCGGCGGTCATGCCCAGCAAGAGCTGGCCCAGCGGTGTCAGCGGACCGGCACCGCCAACTAGCCGACCGGCGTCGGCCTGTTTCCTTCCCCTCAGGCATGTCGTAAACCCCCGGGCGTATGAACCCGGAGTGGCGTGATGACTGATCCGAGTTTCGACCTCGACCCTGAAGCGACGGCGCAGCTTGACGCGCGTCTCGACGCGCGCCTCGGCGCGGCCTTCCAGGCACAGGAACGGGAGGGTCTCAAGCTTGCCGCCCATCTGCGCGGGATCGCCAGCCTGGCAATATCCGTATGGCTGCTCGTACTGCTTGGCGATGGCGGGTGGTTCTATATCCCGGTCATCGCCTTGTTCGCCGTCAGCGGATACGCGCACTATATGCTGTCGCGAAGGGGGTTTCGCGGTGACGCCCACGCTTTCGGGTTTTTCCTGTTCGATGTGGTGATCATCACCTTCGCGCTGCTGACGCCGAACCCGATCCTGCCGGATGCCGGTTTGTGGCCCCCGCAGGCGGCGTTCCGCTTCGGCAGTTTCAATTATTACTATCTTCTGATCTCGTTGTTCCTGCTCGGGAGTTATTCCGCGCGGGCGATGCTGTTCGCGGGTCTCGCCTGCGCCATCGCCTGGGTCGGTGGAATCTTCTGGATCGCCAGCTTTCCCGAGACCATTTTTGCGATCCCGTCTTTCGAGACCCCGCAACTCCGGCTGGATCGCTTCCTCGATCCGTACTTCGTCTCTCTGGATGTGCGCACCACCGAAATACTGGTCATGATCCTGGCGACGTCGGTACTGGCGACCGCGGTGGCCCGCAACCGGCGCCTGATCCGGCGGCAGGTGATGGCGGCGCGGGAGCGCTCGAACCTGGCGCGATACTTCCCGCCAAATATCGTCGATGAGCTGGCCGGCTATGACGGCGCGCTGGAGACCGTGCAGTCGCAGGAGGTCGGCGTTCTGTTTGCCGATCTCGTCGGGTTCAGCCGGCTGGCCGAGATGGTCACGCCGGAGGAACTGATCGAGATGTTGCGGGCCTTTCATCACCGCATGGAACGCACGGTCTTCGAACATGGCGGCACCCTGGACAAGTTTCTCGGCGACGGGGTGATGGCGACGTTCGGTACGCCACGTACAAGCCCGCAAGACGGGGCCAACACATTGCGTTGCGCGCGCGCAATGCTGGCGGCGGTGGACGCGTGGAACACCCGGCGCGCGGCGGCGGGATTTCCGGCTGTACGGCTTTCCGTCGGGGCGCATTTCGGACCGATCGTCATGGGGGATGTCGGCAGCGAGCGCCGGCTTGAATTCGCCGTTGTCGGCGACACCGTGAATGTGGCCTCGCGCCTGGAGGAAAGCACCCGAACCGTGGGCTGCAGGTTGATCGTCAGTGACGCGCTGATGGCGGCCGTTCAGGACAGCAATCCGGATGATCTCGCCGCGTTGCGGGCCGGCATATCGCCCCATGACGGGCTCAGCCTGCGTGGGCGTGAAGGCACGGTGGACGCATGGGTGCTTGTTGAGGGCGGCGAATCAGACGAATGAACATGGACAGGCGGGCGCGGTTTTTCATACTCTCCCGCGCGCTGGCCCCTGCCGGCAGCAAGTCCTTGTTGGAGAACGTGAATGCGGCGTACCCGTTTGTTTTTGCCGACCCTGAAGGAAACCCCCGCCGAGGCGCAGATCGTCTCGCATCGGTTGATGCTGCGCGCGGGGATGGTGCGCCAGTCCGCCGCCGGCATATACACATGGCTGCCGATGGGTCTGCGGGTGTTGCAGAAGATCGCCCAGATCGTGCGCGAAGAGCAGGACCGTGCGGGGGCCCAGGAGGTCCTGATGCCGACCATCCAGTCGGCCGAGTTGTGGCGCGGGTCGGGCCGGTATGAGGATTACGGCAAGGAGATGCTGCGGATCACGGACCGTCATGACCGTGAGCTGCTGTACGGACCGACCGCGGAAGAGGTGATTACGGATATCGTGGCGAACGAGATCACGAGTTACCGCGATCTGCCGAAGAATCTCTACAACATCCAGTGGAAGTTCCGCGACGAGGTGCGCCCGCGCTTCGGTGTGATGCGTGGCCGCGAATTCCTGATGAAGGACAATTACTCCTTCGATCTCGACAAGGAGGCCGCGGTCCATTCCTACAACAAGATGTTCCTCGCCTACCTGCGCACCTATGCGCGCATGGGCCTCAAGGCGGTGCCGATGGCGGCCGATACGGGCCCGATCGGCGGCGATCTGAGCCATGAGTTCATTGTTCTGGCGGAAACCGGCGAAAGCGCGGTGTTCTGCGACAAGGCGCTGCTGGAACTGGACACGCCGGGCGACGATCTGGACTACGATTCCGATTTGCAGCCGCAGGTGGACAAGTGGACGGCGCATTATGCGGCGACGGACGAGATGCATGATGCCGACAAATGCGACGTCGCCGATGATCAACTCGTCACCGCGCGCGGGATCGAGGTCGGGCACATCTTCTATTTCGGCACCAAATATTCGGAGCCCCTCGGCGCCGTTGTTCAGGGTACCGACGGTCAGAGGATAACGCTCGAAATGGGCAGCTACGGTATCGGCGTGTCACGGCTTGTCGGCGCGATCATCGAAGCATCCCATGACGATAACGGCATCATCTGGCCGGAAGCCGTCGCACCCTGGAAAGTGGGGCTGATCAATCTCAAGGTCGGCGACACGGATTGCGATGCGACGTGCGAGCGGATTTACGCCGAACTCGGCGCGGCCGGTGTTGAGGCGCTCTACGACGACCGCGACGAACGGGCCGGCGGAAAGTTTGCCGATATGGACCTGGTGGGCGTGCCCTGGCAGCTCACGGTCGGACCGCGTGGCATCAAGGACGGCAAGATCGAGGTCAAGCGGCGTGCAGGCGGGGAGAAATCCGAGATCGCGATCGACGAACTCGGCGGCTGGATCGCCGCGCGCGCGGCGTCATAGGGTGGCCACAATCGGACATCAAATTCGCTCTTTGTACTCGTGTCGCGCTGTCGCTCCCAACAGGTTGGAATCACGATGTTTTCTCCCGTCGAATGGATGATTGCCCTGCGCTATATGCGGGCCCGCCGTGCCGAGGGATTCATCTCCGTCATCGCCGGGTTTTCGCTGATGGGCATCGCGCTTGGCGTCGCCACCCTGATCATCGTGCTGTCGGTGATGAACGGTTTTCGCGGTGAACTTCTCGACCGGATCCTTGGCCTCAACGGGCATATCGCGGTCGTCAGCACGACCGGGCCGCTGTCCGACTACGGCCCGCTCGCCGAACGGGTGCGGATGGTCGACGGGGTGCTCTCGGTCACGCCGCTGGTCGAGGGCCAGATTCTGGCAACGAATGGCGGCCGGGCGTCGGGCGCGCTGGTGCGTGGTCTGACACCGGAAGCGCTGGCGGCACGGCCGTCTATCGCTGGAAACATCCGAACGGGGTCGCTCAGCCAGTTCGCCGGCAGTGATTCCGTCGTGCTGGGTTCTCGGTTGGCGCGCACATTGGGGGTGCGGGTCGGCGACAAGGTCACGCTGGTCTCTCCGCGCGGCACGGTAACAGCCTTCGGGACCGTCCCGCGCATGCAGGCCTATCGGGTGGCCGCGACCTTCGAAGTGGGCATGTTCGAGTTCGACAGCAGCTTCATATTCATGCCGCTCGCCGCCGCGCAGCAGTATTTCCGGCTCGGCGATACGGTCAATCAGCTCGAAGTCTTCGTCGAGGACCCCGACGCGTTCCAAAGACAGCGTCTGGCCATCGCCGCGGTCGCAGGCCCGAACCATCGGCTGTTCGACTGGCAACAGGCAAACAGCAGCTTTTTCAATGCCTTGCAGGTCGAACGCAACGTCATGTTCCTGATCCTGACGCTGATCATCCTGGTGGCGGCGTTCAACATCATCTCCAGCCTTATCATGCTGGTGAAGGACAAGGGTTCGGCGATCGCCATCCTGCGCACCGTGGGGGCGTCGCGCGGCATGGTGATGCGGGTGTTTTTCATCGTCGGTACCAGCATCGGCGTGGTCGGTACGGTCTCCGGCGCGATCCTGGGGCTGGTCTTCTCCGAGAATATCGAGGTGATCCGGCGTTGGCTTGAATCGCTCACCGGAACGGAACTGTTCGCCGCAGAAATCTATTTCCTGAGCCAGCTTCCCGCCGAGGTCGATCCCGGTGAGGTGGTGATGGTCATCTCCATGGCGCTGGGACTGTCGGTCCTGGCGACGTTGTACCCCAGTTGGCGCGCCTCGCGGCTCGATCCGGTGGAGGCGCTGCGCAATGAGTGATTCGGCGCTGGAAATACGTGGTGTCGGCCGCACCTTCCATCAGGGCGGGCGGGAAATCGAGGTCCTGCGCGATGTCCGGATGTCGTTGGTGCCCGGCGAGATCGTGGCCCTTGTCGGCCCTTCGGGCGCGGGAAAGTCCACGTTGTTGCACATCGCGGGCCTGCTCGAGCGGCCCGACACCGGCGACGTGATTATCGGTGAAGAGGCATGTTCGGGGTTGCCGGAGGCTGATCGGACCCGGCTGCGCCGCGGCACGCTGGGGTTTGTCTATCAATTCCATCATCTGTTGCCGGAATTCTCGGCCCAGGAAAACATCATGCTGCCGCAGATGATCGCGGGCACCAGCCGCGCCGAGGCGCGCGCGCGCGCCAATGAGCTGCTGGAAATGATGGGGCTTACAGACCGGGCATCCCATCGGCCGGGACAGCTTAGTGGCGGCGAGCAGCAGCGGATCGCGATCGCCCGCAGCGTGGCAAATGCCCCGGCAATCCTGCTGGCAGACGAACCGACCGGCAACCTCGATCCCGAGACCGCGGGCGGTGTGTTCGATCAGATGCTCAAGCTGGTCCGGGGTGCCCGGCTCGCGGCCCTGATAGCGACCCATAACCTGGACCTGGCCGCCAAAATGGACCGTACGCTGCGCCTGCGTGACGGGCGGGTCGAGCCGGCCTGAGTTGTCCCCGGATTGCACGTGATTGGAGGGGTCGTGGACGCCTCGAATCGGGCTAGTGTCGCGGGATCATGACACATGCCGATTTTGTCCATCTGCGCGTTCATTCCGCCTATTCGCTGGCCGAGGGTGCGCTGCGCATTCCGCAACTCGTCGAGCTGTGCCGTGAGCGGCAGATGCCGGCGGTGGCCATCACCGATACGGGGAATCTTTTCGGGGCGCTGGAGTTCTCGATGGCCGCGGCAAAGGCCGGCATTCAGCCGATCGTTGGTTGTCAGTTCGCACTCGCGCCGGAATCGGACGAATCCCGCAATGGCTTTCGCGGTGGTGCGCGACCCCCGGCGGATGATCAGATCGTGCTTCTGGCCCAGTCCGAGGCGGGTTACGGCAATCTGCTGCACATTGTCAGCCGGTCCTATGTGGAGATGGCAGACGACCGGAACCCGGTTATCACCCTGGACGAGATCGAAGATTCGACCGGCGGGCTGATTGCACTCACGGGCGGCGTTGCCGGCCCGGTCGGGCGGCTGATCGCCGAAGGCCAGATGGATGCCGCGACAGCCGTCCTGGAACGACTGAAGGGGCTGTTCCCGGGCCGTTTGTACATGGAAGTGCAGCGCCATGGGCTTGCGATCGAAGACCGGCTGGAGCCTGCCTTCATCGATCTGGCCTATGCCCATGATATCCCGCTGCTTGCGACAAATGAGGCCTTCTTCGCGGATGAGGGCATGTATGAGGCCCATGATGCCCTGTTGTGCATCTCCCAGAGCGCCTACGTGTCCCAGTCGGAGCGCCGGCGTGTCACGCCCGAGCACCGGTTCAAGTCCGCCGCCGAAATGCGGGCGCTTTTCGCCGATTTGCCGGAAGCCATCGAAAACACACTTGTGGTGGCGCGCCGTTGCGCGTTCATGCCGACGGAAACGGCGCCGATGCTGCCGCCCTATCCGACCGAAGGTGGCCGCACGGAAGAACAGGAGCTGCGCACGGAGGCTGAAGCCGGGCTCGAGGCGCGGCTGGCCGCCCATGTGTACACCGACGATATGGATGCTGCCGCCCGTGAGGCCGCCGCGACACCCTATAGAGAACGATTGAAGTTCGAGCTCGAAACCATTGTTAACATGGGATATCCGGGCTACTTCCTGATCGTTTCCGACTTCATCAAATGGTCCAAGGCGAACGGTGTGGCGGTCGGACCGGGCCGTGGTTCGGGTGCCGGGTCTGCGGTGGCCTGGGCGCTGACGATCACGGACCTTGACCCGCTGCGTTTCGGCCTGTTTTTCGAGCGCTTTTTGAATCCCGAACGCGTGTCGATGCCCGACTTCGATATCGATTTCTGCCAGGAACGGCGCGACGAGGTCATTCACTACGTGCAACAGAAATTCGGTCATGACCGGGTCGCCCAGATCATCACCTTCGGCAAGCTGCAGGCGCGCGCGGTGGTGCGCGATGTGGGCCGGGTCCTGGAGATGCCCTACGGGCAGGTGGACCGGATTGCCAAGATGGTGCCGAATAATCCGGCCAACCCGATGACGCTGCAGGAAGCCATTGACAGCGAAGACGCGCTACAGGCGCTGCGCGACGAGGATGAGGCGGTGGCGCATCTGCTCGACCTCGCGCTCAAGCTCGAGGGTCTGTACCGGAACTCCTCGACCCACGCCGCCGGCGTCGTGATTGGTGACCGGCCATTGTCGGACATCATCCCGCTGTTCCGTGACCCGCGCGCCGCGACGCTATCGACCCAGTTCAGCATGAAGTATGTCGAGGCGGCGGGGCTGGTGAAGTTTGATTTCCTGGGGCTGAAGACCCTCGACGTGCTGCAGAAGGCCGTGGAGTTGTTGGCCGACCGGGACGTGGGGATTGATCTCGAGACCTTGCCGCTGGACGATACGCGGACTTTCGACATGCTGGCGCGCGGCGACACGACGGGCGTGTTCCAGTGTGAATCCTCCGGGGTTCGCGACGTGCTGCGCAAGCTGGTTCCGGACCGTTTCGAGGACATCATCGCCGTCGTCGCACTCTATCGGCCCGGGCCGATGGACAATATCCCGAGCTATATTGCGCGAAAGCATGAAAGGGAGGCCGTCGATTACCTGCACGACGATCTGGAGAGCTGTCTGAAAGAGACCTACGGCATCCCGATTTACCAGGAGCAGGTGATGCAGATGGCCCAGGAACTGGCGGGCTACACGCTGGGCGGCGCGGATCTGTTGCGTCGGGCCATGGGCAAGAAAATCCAGTCGGAGATGGATGCCCAGCAGGAGACATTCGTCGCCGGTGCGAAGGAGCGCGGGGTCGACGAGGCCACGTCCACCCGCATCTTCGAGACCATCGCCAAGTTCGCCGGCTACGGTTTCAACAAGGCCCACGCGGCCGCCTACGCCCTGATCGCCTATCAGACGGCCTATCTGAAGGCCAATTACCCCGTCGAATTCTTCGCCGCGTCCATGACCCTGGATATGGGGAATACGGACAAGCTGGCGATCTACAAGCAGGAACTGGCCAGGCAGCGCATTGATCTGCTGCCGCCGGACGTGAATCGGTCCGGCGTTGAGTTCACCGTCGCGCGTATCAACGCCGACGCCCCGTCATCGGAAGAGGCGTCGAAAGCGGCGTCCGATGATGCGGACGTGCCCGCAATCGGCGGGATTCACTATGCGCTGTCGGCGATCAAGGGGGTCGGGCAGGGCGCGATGCGCGATCTTGTTCGCGAACGCGACTCCAACGGCTCCTTCGACAGCCCCTATGAGGTGGTAAGCCGGCTCGATGCCCATGTCATGAACCGTCGCCAGCTCGAGCAGCTGGTCCAGGCCGGCGCCTTCGACAGTCTGGACGGCAATCGCGCCCGGACGTTCGACGCGATCGACCAGATCCTGGGGCATGCGCAGGCCATCCAGCGTGAGCGCGAAAGCGGTCAGTTCAGCCTGTTGGGCGATGTCGGCGAAGACGGCGGGTTGCCCGCGCCCCAGCCGGCGGACCGCGGGGACTGGCCGCAAGCGGACCGGCTGCAGCGTGAGATGTATGCGGTCGGGTTCTACATGTCCGCCCATCCCCTGGACGACTATGGAACCCTGCTGGACCGGCTTGGTGTGGTCGGCAGCGCGGAGCTGGAGCAGACCGTCGAGCGGCAGGGCGGTGCGGCCAATGTGGTGCTGGCCGGTTCGGTGATCGCGGTTCAGCAGCGCACGTCCCAGCGCGGCAGCCGCTACGCGTTTGTGACGCTTTCAGATGCCGCCGGCACGATCGAAGTCACCATGTTTTCGGAGGTTCTGGCCGCGTCGCGAGAGGTGCTGGAAAGTGGCAAGCCGGTGCTGGTGCAGACGGCGGCCAGGTTCGAGGAAGGCCAGCTGCGCCTGACAGGCCAGAGCGTGCGGGAACTCGACGCGGCCGCGGCGAATGCGCCGGTCGCGATCAAGATATGGCTCGACGGGATGGCGCCGATCGGCTCCCTCAAAACCCTGATCGACCGGGAGGCGCGCCCGGACGAGGGCAAGCGCGGCAATGGCCGGATACGGCTGGTCATTCCCGATGGTGAGCAGGACGTCATTGTCCGTCTCGACGGCGGCTATCTGTGTACGCCTGAACTGAACCGGGCGATGCGCGCCATTCCCGGCGTCGTGGACGTGCAGGAAATCTAGATATTCCGAACGGCACCGCGCTTTACGTGCCCCGGTCTTCAAATGTAGGTTTGTGGGTACAACGCGGGAGATAGAATCATGTCTACGAAACTGATGGAAAAGACCGCCAGCGAGGCCGCCGATCGCGAGGTCGGACATTTCGAGATACTGGTCGACGACGAGAAAACCCGCGTCACCCAATGGCATATCAAGCCCGGGCAACAAACCGGCTGGCATCGCCATGAATTCGATTATCTGACGATCCAGCAATCCGAAGGGCGTTTGCACATGGATATGGCGGACGGCAGCGAGCGCGATGTCGATTATGTTCCCGGCAAGGCCGTGATGATCAAGGCGCCGATTGAACACAACGCCATGAATGCGGGCGATGTCGATATTCGGGTGCTGGAGATCGAGTACAAATACTAGGCTTCGGGAGGCGTACATGTCTGAAAAGCTTGAAGAAAAGACTCGCGCGGAGATACCGGCGGACAAGCAGGGACATTATGAGGTCCTGATCGACAACGACACGACCCGGATCACCTTTCACCATATCGAAAAAGGCCAGAGCTCGGGCTGGCACAGCCATGACCTC
This sequence comes from Alphaproteobacteria bacterium, assembly GCA_039980135.1. NCBI lineage: Bacteria > Pseudomonadati > Pseudomonadota > Alphaproteobacteria > Alphaproteobacteria bacterium. Next base: position 271,144 of record JBDXCV010000013.1, on the reverse strand, counting down.
GACTATGTCGGCTATCATTTCGGTGACAGCGAGGTGCGCATCGAACGCGGTGGTGGCGACGCGCCGTCATCGATGGCGTCCAAGAAGGGCGCGGCGACGTTCTACGAGGTCGGCGACGGCTTCGAGCACAACGTGACCGTGGTCGGCGACGATCCGCTGATCGCCTTGGAAATAGAATACAAGAAGACCTAGAGCGTATTACAGGCCGCTTGGATCAATAAGGCCTTGTCATCGGGCGGCCATGGGGGTATCACCCCCGCGATCTCGCATGTGCGGGACATATTCCACACGCAGACCTGCGGCAGGCGGACAGACATCCCCGCTCGTCGATCCGGTGCCCCTCGGGGCGGCAGTCTGCGGAGGCACAACCGGTAAAGGAGAGAGACCATGGCGGTCCCTACATTCACGATGCGCCAGCTGCTGGAAGCTGGCGTTCACTTTGGCCACAATACCCGACGCTGGAATCCGAAGATGGAGCCGTTCATTTTCGGCGTCCGTAACGGAATCCACATTCTCGATCTGCAGCAGACGGTGCCGATGCTCTATGCCGCACTGAACGCGGCGCGCAGCGTTGCGTCCGAGGGCGGTCGGGTGCTGTTCGTGGGCACCAAACGCGCGGCCAGCGACATCGTCGCGGAATCGGCCCGCAAATGCGGCCAGTATTACGTCAACCAGCGTTGGCTGGGCGGCATGCTCACCAACTGGACGACGATTTCCCAGTCGATCAAGACGCTTCGTGAGCTGGAAGAGCAGCTTTCCGGTGAATCGGCCCTGGGGCTGACCAAGAAGGAAACCCTGCAGCTGACGCGCAAGCGGGACAAGCTGGAGATGGCGCTCGGCGGCATCAAGGAAATGGGCGGTCGCCCGGACCTCGTGGTCGTCATCGACACGAACAAGGAAGAGCTCGCGATCAAGGAGGCCAAGAAGCTTGGTATTCCGGTGGTCGGCGTCTGCGACACCAACTCCGATCCGGCCGACATCGACATGCCTATTCCGGGCAATGACGATGCGATGCGCGCCATCCAGCTCTATTGCGACCTGTTCACCGGTGCGGTGATCGACGGCCTGCAACAGGACATGGCGGCCGCCGGGATCGATATCGGCGAAGCTGCGGCACCGCCGGTCGAGGCTACGGTTGCCGAAGCGGTTGTTGCCGCGGCAGCGGCTCCCGAAACACCTGCTGCCGAAGCGCCTGCTCCCGCAGCGCCTGCCGCCGAAACCGCGGCTGCTGAAGCCCCGGCGGAGCCCGCATCATAGGGTCATTAAGGTCGTAGAATTAACCAGTTAAAACGTTTTATTCGAGTGGAGAGTCAGCATGGCTGAGATCACGGCTGCTGCCGTCAAGGAACTGCGCGAGAAGTCCGGCGCGGGCATGATGGATTGTAAAACTGCATTGACCGAGAACGACGGCGATCTTGAGGCCGCGATCGACTGGTTGCGCAAAAAGGGTCTCTCGGCTGCCGAGAAAAAGGCGGGCCGGGCCGCTGCGGAAGGCCTGGTCGGTATGGCGGTCGACGGCACGACGGGCGCGCTGGTCGAGGTGAACTCCGAGACCGACTTCGTTGCCCGCAACGAAATCTTCCAGGGCTTCGTCACCAAGGTCACCGCGCTGGCGATGGTTCACGGCGATGACGAGGCGGCGCTAAAGGCGGCGGCTGTCGACGGCGGCGCGTCGGTCGAGGAGACGGTCGTCGAACTGGTCGGCACGATCGGCGAGAATATCGGTTTCCGCCGCGCAACCAGCCTTTCGGTCGGTTCCGGCGTGGTGTCGGGCTATGTCCATAATCAGGTGGCACCGGGGCTCGGCAAGATCGGCGTCCTCGTGGCGCTCGAATCCACCGGTGACGCATCAAAGCTCGATGAGCTGGGCCGTCAGCTCGCCATGCATGTGGCCGCCGCACAGCCGCAATTTCTCGATATTGCGTCCGTCGATGCCAGCGCGCTCGATCGCGAGCGCGAGGTGCTCGCCGAACAGGCGCGCGCTTCGGGCAAGCCGGAAGAGATCGTCGAGAAAATGGTGGAAGGGCGCCTGCGCAAGTTCTACGAAGAAGTCGTGCTCAACGAGCAGACATTCGTGATCGACGGCGAAACCAAGGTTTCGAAGGTCATCGAGGCGGCGGCGAATGAGATCGGCGCGCCGGTCGCACTGGCCGGGTTTGTCCGTTTCACGTTGGGCGAGGGTATTGAACGCCGGGAAGACGATTTCGCCGACGAAGTGGCGAAGCTCGCCAATTAGTTCGCGAACCGGCCGAACGGAACGGTAGTCCGATGGCAGGCAAAGCTGAGTTCAAGCGCGTTCTCCTGAAGGTTTCGGGCGAAGTCCTGATGGGGGATGGCGAGTTCGGTCTCGACCCCAAGATGGTGGCGCGCATCGCGAGCGATATCGCGGAAGTCCAGAAATCCGGAACCGAGCTCTGTCTTGTCGTGGGCGGCGGCAACATCTTCCGCGGCGTATCCGTAGCCGCCCAGGGTATGGAGCGCGCCAGCGCCGACTATATGGGCATGCTGGCGACGGTCATGAACGCCCTGGCGCTGCAGAGCGCCCTCGAAGACCTCGACGTGCCGAACCGCGTCCTGTCGGCGATCCCGATGTCGACCGTGTGCGAACCGTATATTCGCCGCCGTGCCGTCCGGCATATGGAGAAGGGTCGGGTGGTGATCTTCGCGGCGGGCACGGGCAATCCCTATTTCACGACCGATACGGCGGCGGCGCTGCGTGCATCGGAAATGGATTGTGACTGCCTGCTCAAGGGCACCAAGGTGGACGGGGTCTATGCCGCCGATCCGGAAAAAGACCCGAGCGCGGAACGCTTCGACAGCCTGTCCCATTTCGATGTGCTCCAGCGTGATCTCAAGGTCATGGATGCGGCGGCGATCACGCTGTGTCGCGAGAACAACATTCCGATTCTGGTGTTTTCGATCCAGAATGCCGGAGAAGTGAAACGTGTGCTCGATGGCGAGGGCCGTTTCACGATTGTCAGGGGAGAGAAATAAGTGTCGGCAGATGAAAATGATCTCAAGCGCCGCATGGACGGCGCGCTGGAGGCCCTGAAGCGTGAATTCGGCGGTCTGCGAACGGGCCGTGCTTCGACGTCTCTGCTGGAGAATGTCGACGTGGACGCCTACGGGGCCATCATGCCCATGAACCAGCTGGCCTCCGTCAGTGTCCCCGAACCGCGGATGCTGAGCGTCCAGGTCTGGGACAACGGCAACATCAAGGCCGTGGAAAAGGCGATCATGGATTCCGGGCTGGGCCTGAACCCGCAGACCGAGGGCAATATGATCCGGGTGCCAATTCCCGAATTGAGCGAGGAACGGCGCGAGGAAATGGCGAAGGTCGCCGCGAAATATGCCGAACAGGCGCGTATCGCGGTGCGCAATGTTCGCCGTGACGGCATGGATTCGCTCAAGAGACTGGAGAAGGATGGCGACATCTCCCAGGATGAGCACCGTGCGCGGGGCGATGACATCCAGCAGATGACCGACGGCCATATCTCCAACATCGACTCGCTGCTCGAAACAAAAGAGCAGGAGATCATGCAGGTCTGATCCGATGGCCGACGCCGGAGACGAACAGGGCCGGGTACCAGCGCATATCGCGGTGATCATGGACGGCAACGGCCGATGGGCGCGCGCGCGTGGCCTGCCGCGCACCGCGGGGCATGCAAAGGGCGCGGAGGCGGTCAAACGCACACTCGATGCGGCCGAGGCGCTCGGCGTGAAGTATCTCACCCTGTTCGGCTTCAGTTCCGAGAACTGGAATCGCCCGAGCGATGAAGTCGGTGACCTTATGGGGTTGCTGCGCCGCTATCTCGAAAGCGAGACCGCCGACCTGCACGCCAGGGACATGCGCATTCGCGTGATCGGCGACCGCGCACGGTTTTCCGACGAGATTGTTTCGCTGATCGAAAGCGCGGAGGTGCTGACCGCGGGAAATACCGGCCTCAACCTCACGGCGGCACTCAGTTATGGTGGGCGCCAGGATATCGCGGCGGCGACCCGCGCGCTGGCGCAGCAGGCCGCCGATGGAAACCTCGACCCCGCAACGATCGATGAAGAAGCGGTGGCGAAACATTTATGGACCCGGGACCTGCCGGATCCCGATCTGCTTATCCGGACGTCCAACGAGCAGCGGATCAGCAATTTTCTGCTCTGGCAGTGCGCCTATACCGAGCTGGTCTTCGTCGATGCGCTGTGGCCCGAATTCGGCCGCCCCCATCTGGAACAATGCATCGAAGAATACAACCGGCGCGAACGCCGCTTCGGCGCCGTGGCCGGCTAGCGCCCTTGAGCAAAAGCCCGGACCATCCGCCCGCCGCGCCGACACGGGCTCCCAGCAATCTGTTGCTGCGGGTGATCTCGGCACTGGTGCTCGTGCCGGTGGCGTTGACGTGCGTGTGGCTGGGCGCGCCCTGGTTCGCCGCGATGCTCGCCGTCGTGGTGCTGGCAGCGGGCGCCGAATGGCGGGCGATCGCGGTCATCGAACGCACCGGATTGCGCATGCAGTCGATCATGGTGCCGCTGTTTGTGCTGGTCGCGGGCGAGGTGGCGGGACCTTCTGCAGGTCTGCTCGTGCTCGTCGTCGGTCTGGTGCTGACCCTCGGGACGTTTTCGGCACCCTGGAACGAACGGGTCTGGGCCCTGGTCGCGCATGTTCATCTCGGCCTGGCCGCCGTGGCCTTGTTGTTCCTGCGCCTGCAACCCGAGACCGGGCTTGACCTCGTCCTGTTCCTGTTCGCGATGGTCTGGATGTCGGATATCGGTGGATACGTCGCCGGGCGCATTATCGGCGGACCTCGTTTGGCCCCGCGCATCAGCCCCAACAAGACATGGGCGGGCGCGGCGGGTGCCGTGTTGTTTGCGCTGGCGACGGCGGCCCTGCTGGCCCGGCTCGCGGGGGTGCCGTCGGAACCCGCACTCGGCATCGCGTTTATCCTGTCGCTGGCAACCCAAAGCGGCGACCTGTTCGAATCCTGGATCAAGCGTCGCTTCGATGTGAAGGATTCCGGCACGCTCATACCCGGGCATGGCGGTGTACTCGACCGGGTCGACGGCGTACTCTTCGCCGCACCCGCCCTGGCCTTGCTGGCCTTGCTGTTCGGAACGGATTTCATCCTATGGCGTTGAGCGAAATCGAGACCCCGTCGAGCCACGCGGCGCGCCGTATCTCGATCCTCGGCGCCACGGGTTCGATCGGCAACAGTACCGCGGACCTCATCCGGCGCAACCGGGACCGTTTCGAAATCGTGGCGCTGACCGCCAACACGAACGCCATTGAACTGGCGGCACTGGCGCGGGAGTTCGGCGCGGAACTCGCCGTGGTCGCCGATCCGTCGGCATATGCGGCTTTGCGAGAATCCCTCGCCGGAAGCGGGATCGAGGCGGCGGCCGGGCCAGAGGCGTTGGTTGCCGCCGGTGGCGTTCCTGCCGATCTCATCGTTGCCGGGATCGTGGGGGCGGCGGGGCTGGATTCCACCCTCTCTGCGGTCGGGCAGGGCACGCTCGTGGCGCTGGCCAACAAGGAGAGCCTTGTCTGTGCCGGCGACCTTGTGCTGGCCGCAACGGCACGTTTCGGCACCCGTCTGCTACCGCTCGATTCCGAGCATAATGCGATCTTCCAGGTGTTCGAGGCCGAGAACGCCGGCGATGTGGAGAAGCTAATCCTTACCGCGTCCGGCGGGCCATTCCGGTCATGGTCGCGTGACCGCATGGCGACGGCCACCCCCGCCGAGGCGATCGCGCATCCCAACTGGGACATGGGCCGGAAAATTTCCGTGGATTCCGCGACGATGATGAACAAGGGCCTCGAATTGATCGAGGCGGCCTATCTGTTTCCGGTCGACGCGGCGGATATCGACGTGCTGGTGCATCCGCAATCGGTTGTCCACTCGATGGTCGCCTATGTGGACGGTTCGGTCCTGGCCCAGATGGGCACGCCGGACATGCGGGTACCGATCGCCCATGCGCTGGCCTGGCCGGCGCGAATGGAGAGTCCCGCGGCGCGCCTGGACCTTGCGGCGATCGGTTCGCTTGAATTCGAACAGCCCGATGATGTGCGCTTTCCCTCGATTGCGCTCGCCCGGGACGCGTTGTCGGCGGGCCGGGGCGCGACCGTGATCCTGAATGCGGCGAACGAGGTCGCGGTGGAAAGTTTCCTTCAGGGCCGGCTCGGGTTCCTGGAAATCGCCGAAACGGTGGCGCGGGTGCTCGAAACGGTCGATGGCCACGCAATCGCCTCGCTGGAGGATTTCAGGTCGCTGGACGGTGAAAGCCGACATGTCGCAGAAAAGCTTGTAAAATCCGCTTCTTAACGCCACTTCAAGCATTCCCTGCCATGCTTTCGGTCGGGTTTGTGAATAGGGATTGAATCCGCATGGGCGGTATCGTCGTCACAATTTTCTGGTTCCTGGTTGTTCTGACGCCGCTCGTGTTTGTGCACGAGTTTGGCCACTACTGGTTCGCGCGGCGTGCGGGCGTGCGGGTGGAAATATTCTCCGTCGGTTTCGGCCGTGAGCTGTTCGGCTATACGGACAAGGCGGGTACGCGCTGGAAGTTCAGCCTCATTCCGTTCGGCGGTTACGTCAAAATGTTCGGCCAGAGCGACCTCGGCCCCGACGATGACGGCGATGCCCTGACCGCGGATGAGCGCGCGGTCGCATTTCATCACAAGAAATTGTCCCAGAAGACGGCGATCGTCGCTGCGGGCCCGCTTGCGAATATCCTGTTTGCGATCGGCATCTTTACGATTCTGTTCGCCACCACCGGACAACCCTTCACCCCGGCCCAGGTATCGGAGGTCGTTCCGGGGTCCGCGGCGGAAGTGGCGGGACTGCAGACCGGCGATGAGTTTCTCGAGGTCGCCGGCCGCTCGATTGCGCGTTTCGAGGAAGTGCAGCAGCTGATCCGCCTGCACCCGGGAATTCCCGTCGATATCGTTGTGGATCGCGGCGGCAGCCGTCTCGATCTGGTCGCGACGCCCAGCGTGAACGTCATTCCCGACGGCCTGGGCGATGAGGCCCGCATCGGTGTTCTGGGAGTTCGCGGGCTGGAACGGGCCTTCGAACGTCACAGCGTACCGATCGCCGCGTGGCAGGGCGTTCGTGAGACGGTCCGACTGGTCTCGGTTACGGTGACCGCGATCGGGCAGATGTTCGGCGGTGAACGCAGCGCACAAGAATTGGGTGGCCCGGTGCGAATCGCGCAGATGTCGGGCAGCGCGGCAGACGCCGGAATTGCCACTCTGGTGATCTTCGCGGCGTTCTTGTCGATTAATCTCGGGTTGATAAATCTGCTCCCTATTCCGCTGCTGGATGGCGGACATCTGCTGTTCTATGCTTATGAAGCGATGTTCCGCCGGGCACCGGGACGTTGGGCGCAAGAGCTTGGACTGAAAATCGGGCTGGTTTTCGTCCTCGGGCTCATGCTATTCGCCACATTCAATGATATTGCCCGTCTCCCGGTCGTGCAGCGGATCGTCGCGCTGTTCACCTGACCCTAAGGGTCTGACCGAAAAGCAGAAACGGGCGGCCGAATGAACAGGGACGAGCGCGTGTATTTTCGCACTTGTAAGAATGTTTTAGCGGTCGTGCTGATGGGCAGTGTTTTCGCCCTGATGGCACTGACGCAACCTCTGAACGCGCAGACCCGCTCGGGCACCGTGGTTGAGGAAATTCGTGTTGTCGGCACCCAGCGTATCGACCCCTCGACCGTCAACGCCTACATGCAGATCAAGCCGGGCGACACCTACGATCCGGCCAAGGTCGATGACTCCCTGAAGAATCTCTTCAACACCGGACTGTTCGCCGACGTGACCTTGCGCCGCGAGGGCGATGCGATTGTTGTCCAGGTGGTGGAGAACCCAATCATCAACCGGATCGCGTTCGAGGGAAATAGCAAGCTCGAAAACGACGCGCTCCTGAGTGAGGTGTCGTTGCGGCCGCGCGTGGTCTACACACGCACGAAGGTGCAGGGCGATGTTCAGCGGCTGCTCGATATCTATCGGCGCTCGGGCCGGTTCGCCGCGACGGTCGACCCCAAGGTAATCCAGCTGCCTGAAAACCGCGTCGATCTCGTGTTCGAGATCGAAGAGGGCGGCAAGACCGGCATTCGTGCGATCAACTTCATCGGGAACAGCGAGTTCTCCGATGGCAGATTGCGCGAGGTCGTGCAGACGACCGAATCGGCCTTCTATAATTTCCTTTCGAGCAATGACACCTACGACCCTGACCGATTGTCATTCGATCGCGAGTTGCTGCGCCGTTTCTACCTTTCGGAAGGCTACGCGGATTTTCGGGTCGTCTCGGCGATCGCGGAGCTGACCGACGACCGTGATGATTTCATCGTCACATTTACGCTCGATGAAGGACCGCAGTACAACTTCGGAACGCTGGATGTCGCGAGTGAACTTCGCGGTGTCGAGGGGACGGAGCTGAGCGGGCTGATTGCGGCGGACGCCGGCGATACATATGACGCCAACGAGGTCGAGGATACGGTTCAATCGATCACGGAATCGCTCGGTGAGCGAGGGTTTGCGTTTGTTGATGTGCGCCCCCGGGTGAATCGGGATCGTGATGCCCTGACCATCGACGTCACCTATGAAATTCGCGAAGGCCCGCGCGTGTTTGTCGAGCGGATCGACATTGCCGGCAACGTCCGTACTCTGGATGAGGTGATCCGGCGCGAGTTCACAATTGTCGAGGGCGACGCGTTCAACACGGCCAAACTGCGCCGAACGCGCCAGCGACTGCAGGATCTCGGCTTCTTCGCCCGCGTCGATATCAACAACACGCCGGGCAGTGCGAACGACCGCACCATCGTCAGTGTGAATGTCGAGGAACAGTCGACGGGTGAGCTTTCGGTCGGTGCCGGCTTCTCGTCCACCGCGGGCTTGTTGACCGACATCGCGCTGCGCGAACGTAATCTGCTCGGCCGCGGTCAGGATCTTCGCGTGAGCACGACCCTGGCGACGAAACAGCAGCAAATCGATTTGAGCTTTACCGAGCCGTATTTCCTCGATCGTGATGTCGCCGCAGGCTTTGATGTGTTCATTCGGACGACGGATTTCAGCGACCGGAGTTCATTCGAGCAGAGCGAGGCCGGGTTCGGGCTGCGCGCCGGCTACCAGATGACGGAACATCTCCGCCATACCGCGCGTTACCGGTTCACGCGCGACAGCATTGACGACATCGAGGCCGATGCCTCCGAGGTTGTGAAGTCGCAGGAAGGCACCTTCACCACGTCGTCGATCGAGAATGATTTCTTCTACGACGCCCTCGACAGCAAGTTCGAACCGACCGACGGTTATTCATTGTCATACGGTGTTGATCTGGCCGGATTTGGCGGTTCGGAAAAATTCATCCGCAACGAGGTTGGCGGTAACTTCTTTAAGCCACTGTTCGGGACTTCCTTAATCGGAAGCGTAAAGGGTGAGACCGGTCATATCGCATCGTTACAGGACGATGAAATTCGGGTCTCCGAACGCTTCTTCCTCGGTGGAGCCCGGTTGCGTGGTTTCAAGGTCGGCGGCATCGGACCGCGCGATCTGCGCACCGACGATGCGTTGGGCGGCACGCAGTATTATCGCGGTTCGGCGGAACTGGGCTTCCCGCTGGGGCTGCCGGAAGAGTTCGACATCCAGGGCGCGGTGTTCAGTGATGTGGGCAGTGTTTGGGGGAATGACGATCCGTTCCCGGACATTGCGGACGATGCCAGTTTGCGGAGTTCGGTCGGCATCGGCGTCGGCTGGGGATCGCCTGTCGGGCCGGTACGCGTTAATCTGTCCCGCGCGTGGCTCAAGGAAGACTACGACAAGACGGAGTTCTTCAGCTTCAGCTTCGGAACCCGGTTCTAACGGAGAGAAAATCATGCGGATGCCACGGCTCGCCGCCGCCATCTTGTTTGTTGCTGCCGCGGGTCTGACAGGCCCGTCGCTGGCGCAGGACGTCGCGAAGCCGCCGGCGCCGTCGATTGCAATCATCGACGTGGACAAGGTTATGCGGGAATCACTCGCCGTGCAGTCCGCGCGCTCCCAGATCGACGAGATTGCAGGTAACTTGCAGCAGCAGATTGCGACGGAAGAAGAAAAACTGCGTTCCGAGGAGCAGCAGCTTCAGCAGCAGCGCGCAATTCTGACGCCTGAAGTCTATACGGACCGTCGCCAGAGCCTGCAGGAACGCGCGGCCGAGTTGCAGCAGCGCGCCCGTTCGTTGCGCCAGACTTTGGACCGCGGCATGGCGCAGACGATGCAACGCATTCAACTCGTGCTGTTCGAGGAAGTCGGAAAGCTGTCGGAAGAGATCGGCGTCAATCTGGTGCTGCCCCGCTCCCAGATCGTGGTCGCCTTCGATTCGTTCGATATCAGCGAGCAGGCGCTCGCGCGCCTGAACGGCCGACTCTCCGAGATTGAGATGTCGCTCGATCGCAAGGACCCGGAAAAGCCGGCGGGCAACTGATCGCGACTGATGGCTGACTCGCGCTTTTTCGAGAATAAGGGCCCCATTTCGATTGCGGACCTCGCCGGAATTGCGGGTGCCACGCTGTCCGAGGGTGCAGATCCCGGCCTTATGATCGATGATGTGGCGGCGCTCGATGTTGCGGGGCCCGGGCAGATCAGTTTCCTGGACAACCGGAAGTATGTGTCGGCCTTCGAGGCCTCGAAGGCCGCCGCCTGCATTGTGTCGCCCGGGTTCGCGGACCGGGCGCCATCGGGTATGACGTTGCTGTTGAGTGAGACGCCCTATCGCGGATATGCGCGCATTGCGCATGCGTTCTACCCGGGAGCGTCCACTCAATCGGGCATTCATCCTGCTGCCTTCGTCGATGCGACCGCCGTGCTGGACAACGCCGTCTGCGTCGGCGCCAATGCGGTTGTCGAGGCGGGTGTGCGCCTCGGCGCCGGTGTGGTGATCGGAGCGGGTGCGGTCGTGGGCAGTGGTGTCACGGTGGGCGCCGGAACCATGATCGGCGTTGGCGCCAGCGTTTCCCATTGTGACATCGGCGCGTCATGCGAATTGCATCCCGGTGTCCGAATCGGGACCCGTGGATTCGGGTTCGATATGTCGGCCGAGGGGCACCTGAATGTGCCCCAGCTCGGCCGCGTCATTATCGGCGACGATGTCGAGATCGGTGCGAACTCGACAATCGACCGGGGCGCCGGTCCGGACACGGTCATCGGTGACGGTTGCAAGATTGATAATCTGGTGCAGATCGGGCACAACGTCCGCATGGGCAAGGGCTGTGTTGTCATCGCACAGGCCGGTGTTGCGGGCAGCACGACGCTTCAGGACTTCGTCATTCTCGCGGCGCAATCGGGGGTCGCCGGGCATTTGACAGTGGCGCCGGGAACGCAGCTTGCGGCGCGCAGCGGTATGATGCGGGACTCCGAACCCGGGGCAAAACTGGCGGGCAACCCCGCGATCCCGGCCAAGGAATATTTCCGCCAGATGGCCGTTCTCGCCAAGGTCACAAAGGACCGTGGACGCTAAACTTTGAACAAACTTGGCCGGTAGGCGGATATGGACACGAAACTCGATCACTCCCAAATGAACAAAAATGCCCGCGAGGCCGTCGATATCCTCGAGGTAATGGAGATGATTCCTCATCGCCAGCCTTTCCTCATGCTGGATCGGGTGGAAGATATCGTCATTCGCGAGAGCGCGACGGGCATCAAGAATGTGACGATCAACGAACAGTTTTTTCTCGGGCATTTCCCGACCCGTCCGGTGATGCCGGGAGTTCTGATCATCGAGGCAATGGCACAAACCGCCGCGGTGCTGGTGGTCGAAACCCTGGGCGAGGATGCGCTCGGCAAGCTCGTCTATTTCATGACCATCGATAGTGCGCGGTTCCGCAAACCCGTGGTGCCCGGCGATCAGCTGAAACTGTTCGTCACGGTGCAACGCAACCGCGGCAATGTATGGAAGTTCACCGGCGAGGGAAAAGTCGGTGACACTGTTGTCGCGCAGGCGACCTATTCCGCGATGATCATGGATTCCTAGATGAGCGATATTCACCCCACGGCGGTGATCGAGGACGGGGCAAAGCTCGGCGCCGATATACAGATCGGGCCTTACTGCGTCGTCGGCGGCGAGGTCGCGCTCGGGGACGGCGTGAAACTTCACAGTCATGTCGTCGTCGGCGGCCGGACGGATGTCGGACCGGAATCCGAGATCTATCCTTTCGCGTCGATCGGCCTCCCGCCGCAGGATCTGAAATTCTCCGGCGAGGATTCCGCGCTCCGGATCGGCGCTCGGGCCCGTATCCGGGAGCATGTCACCATGAACCCGGGGACATCCGGTGGCGGGCTGATCACGAGTGTCGGTGACGATTGCCTGTTCATGGTGGGCGCACATGTCGCCCATGACTGCGTTGTCGGCAATAATGTCATCCTGGCCAACAACGCGACGCTGGCGGGTCATGTTCATGTCGGTGATTTTGCGATTATCGGCGGGCTGGCGGCGATCCACCAGTTCGTGCGCATCGGTGCGCATGCCATGGTCGGCGGCATGTCGGGTGTCGAGCATGACCTGATCCCATATGGTTCGGCCATGGGCGAACGCGCACGCCTGCGCGGGCTGAACCTTGTCGGCCTGCAGCGCCGCGACTTCTCGCGTGACGATATTCACCATCTGCGTACCGCCTATCGCCTCCTGTTTGCGCAGGAAGGCACGATGCAGGAGCGCGTCGACGACGTCGTCGAGCTCTATGCCGAGAATGAGGGGGTGATGGAGATCGTCGACTTTGTGCGCGAACAATCCTCGCGCGCGGTCCTCCAGCCCAAATCCACGAATGGCGCCTAAGCTCGGCATTCTCGCCGGGGGCGGTCCCTTGCCGGGGCTTTTGATCGAGGCCTGCCGGGCGACGGGCAGGCCCGTCTTCGTTATCGCCTTCGAAGGCCAGGCCGACCCGGCGGTGATCGGCGATGCGCCGCATGCCTGGGTGCGTCTCGGGGCGGCGGATGATGCACTGGGCCGGCTGCGGGCGGAAGATGTTGAAGAGATCGTCATGGCGGGGCCGGTGCACCGGCCCTCGCTCAAGGAACTGCGCCCGGATCGCCGCGCGGCGCGCTTTCTGGCGCGCGGGCTGCTGAACAAGGGCGATAACGGCCTGCTCGGGGCGATCGTGCGCACCCTCGAGGAAGACGAGGGTTTCCGGGTCGTCGGTGCCGACAGCGTCCTGCAGGAAATGCGGGCGGCCGAGGGGGCATTCGGGACGATCATGCCCGATCCTGACAACCTGTCGGACATCGCCCACGGCGTTCGCGTTCTCGACGCGACGGGTCATCTCGATATCGGCCAGGCAGTCGTGGTGCAGCAGGGCATTGTTCTCGGGCTCGAGGCGGCGGAAGGCACCCATGGGCTGCTGGCACGGTGCGCAGGGTTACGTCGCGAGGGCCGTGGCGGCGTGCTGGTGAAATTACCGAAGCCGGGGCAGGAGATTCGCGCCGATATGCCCACAATCGGACCGGACACCGTGGCCGATGCTGTCGCGGCCGGATTGGCGGGTATCGCTGTCGGTGCGGGGAACACGCTCGTGCTCGACGAGGCCGGGTTGATTGTCGCCGCGGATGCCGCGGGCCTGTTCATCGTCGGGGTGCGGCCGGGTGATTACCTCGATGGCGACGCGGCGGGCGGATGACCGCTCCAGGCTCCAACGTTGCGCGGGCAGGCGGCTTGCATGTCTATGTTATTGCCGGGGAACCGTCCGGCGACGTCATCGGTGCCCGCCTGATCGAGGCGTTGGGTGCGGGCGCCGGTCCCGGTTTCAAGGTGTCGGGCATTGGCGGTCCCGAGATGGAGGCCGCCGGGCTCCAGAGCCTGTTTGGGTATGGTGAACTGGCGATCATGGGGCTCTTCGAGGTGCTGCCGAGTGTGCCCCGGCTGCTGCGCCGCATGCGACAGGTGGCGCAGGACATCGAACGGCTGAAACCGGATGTCATCGTGACGATTGATTCTCCGGGTTTCGTCTTCGGTGTGATCCGCCGCCTGCGAACGCGCGCATGCCCGCGGGTGCATTACGTGGCGCCGACAATCTGGGCCTGGCGGGCAGGCCGGGTGCGGAAGTTCCGCAAGCATTTCGATCATCTGCTGACGCTATTTCCGTTCGAGCCGCCGTTGTTCGATGCGGCCGGGATGGCGAGCACATTCGTTGGCCATCCCGTCGCGGAAGGTGATGTCGATTCCGGGGACGGCCCGGCGTTTCGCGCACGTCACGGTATTCCGGCGGACGCGACGATGCTGTGCGTGCTGCCGGGAAGCCGCGCGGGCGAGGTGTCGCGCCTGTTGCCGATCGCGCGCGAAACGCTTTTCCGGGTGATGCCGGACCATCCGAATTTGACCCTGGTGATTCCGGCGGCGGAGAACGTTCGCGCATTGATCGAAGCGCGTGTTGCGGCATGGCCATGGCCTGTCATGGTGGTCGATGGTGCCCGAGAACGCTACGACGCCTTTGCGGCGAGCGATCTGGCGCTGGCGACGTCAGGTACGGTGACCCTCGAGCTGTCTTGGGCGGCGGTCCCAACTGTCGTGATGTACCGTGTGCCGTGGCTGACGGGCGAGATCGCACGCCGGATGATCCGGGTCCGGTTCGCCTCGATCGTCAATATCGTGGCCGACCGGGAGGTGCTGCCGGAGTTCCTGCAGCCTCGTTGCCGGCCGGAACTGATTGCCGGCACCCTGGGCGATCTGCTTTCGGACCCGCAACGCCGCACAGAGATTGGTGCGGAGGCCCGGAAGATTTCCCGGGACATGGAGCCGGGCGGCGAGCTGCCAAGTGCACGCGCGGCCCAAGCGGTGCTCGACATTGTCGCGGCAGGTCACAACCGGTAAAACCGGACGACAGCAGAGTTCATGAAAATTGGGGGATGCCACCATGGCCGGAACCGACGCGTATCGACTTCTTCACACGATGATCCGGGTGAAGGACCAGGATAAATCGATTGACTTCTATACCCGCCATCTCGGGATGAAGGTGATCAGGCAGAAGGATTTCGAGGGTGGTCGCTTCACCAACACCTTCATCGGCTATGGCGACGAGAGCAGCGAGGCGGTGATCGAGCTGACCTATAACTGGGATCAGGACGAGCCCTATTCCCACGGCTCGGGCTTCGGCCATCTCGCGATCGGGGTGCCCGATATCTATGGGACCTGTGCGGCGCTGGAGGCCGAGGGCGTGAGTGTCCCGCGCAAGCCGGGTCCGATGAAGCATGGCACCACGGTGATTGCCTTCATCGAGGACCCCGACGGCTACAAGATCGAACTGATCGAGCAAGGATAGACCCATGAGCGACGCCAAGCGCACGATGCCCGAATTGATCGTCGACCCGAAGACTCTGACCGAGGAATCGGGCTCGCCGTATCCGTCACCCCATGACCAGCTGGTTGTGGGCCGACACCGTTCGCGGTTGTCCGCCGCGCTCGGCCTGTCTGCGTTCGGCGTGAACATCGTACGCATCGAACCGGGTGCCCAGTCGTCGGCGCGGCACTGGCATTCCGAACAGGATGAGTTCGTCTACATCCTCGAGGGTGAGGTGACGCTGATCACCGATGAGGGGGAGACCACGCTTTCGCCGGGCATGGCCGCCGGATTTCCCGCCGGTAACCCCAACGGGCACACCCTGGCCAACCGTTCGGATAGCGACGTGCTGGCGCTGGAAGTCGGTAACCGGCCGCGCGACGAGGACGTAACTTATCCCGACATCGACATGGCGAATGCCGTGCGCGACGGCAAGCCGAACTTTTTGCATAAGGACGGTTCGTCCTTCGACGATTAGGGCACAAACGCAAACGGCCCTCCGAAGGGAGGGCCGCCGCATGTTTCGAAATTTCCGTGACTAGCGCTTGTCGATCGGGACGTATTCGCGCTCGGTGGGGCCGGTAAAGAGCTGACGCGGTCGGCCAATGCGCTGGGCCGGGTCCTCGATCATTTCCTTCCACTGGGCGATCCAGCCGACGGTGCGCGCCAGGGCGAACAGCACGGTGAACATGCTGGTGGGGAAGCCGATCGCCTTGAAGATGGTGCCCGAATAGAAATCGACATTGGGGAACAGCTTGCGTTCGGCGAAATAATCGTCCTCCAGCGCAATCCGTTCGAGTTCCATCGCGAGTTCGAGCAGCGGGTCGTTCTCAACGCCCACTTCTGCCAGAACTTCATCGGCCGATGCCTTGAGGACACCCGCGCGCGGGTCGTAATTCTTGTAGACCCGATGCCCGAAGCCCATCAGGCGGAACGGATCGTCGGGGTTTTTCGCCCGCTCGAGGAATTCGGGGATGTTTTTCTTGTCGCCGATCTGCGCAAGCATCTCCAGCACGGCCTGGTTGGCGCCGCCATGGGCCGGTCCCCAGAGGGTCGCGATTCCCGAGGCGATGCAGGCAAAGGGGTTGGCGCCCGACGAGCCGGCGAGGCGGACCGTCGAGGTCGAAGCGTTCTGCTCGTGGTCGGCATGGAGGATGAAAATCTTGTCCATGGCGTTCACGATGGCCGGGCTCGGATTGTATTCCTCCGCCGGCACCGAAAACGTCATGTGCAGGAAGTTCTCGGCGTAGCTCATTTCGTTGTTGGGATAAACGAAGGGC
Organism: Alphaproteobacteria bacterium; assembly: GCA_039980135.1. Lineage (NCBI taxonomy): Bacteria > Pseudomonadati > Pseudomonadota > Alphaproteobacteria > Alphaproteobacteria bacterium. The sequence continues at coordinate 254,573 of JBDXCV010000013.1, read as the reverse complement.
TGGCCGACCGTGTATTTGTAGGCCCATGCGGCGATCGTCGGCATCTTCGCGATCAGCCGATGCGACGCGATCAGCCGCTGCTGGGGGTCATTGATGTCCGTGGAGTCGTGATAGAAGGCCGACATGGCACCGACGACGCCGATCAGCACGGCCATCGGATGGGCGTCGCGCCGGAAACCGCTGTACAGGTTGCGCAGCTGCTCGTGAATCATCGTGTGGTTGGTGATGGTCGTCTCGAACTCGGTCATCTCGGCCTTGTTCGGCAGTTCCTTGTGCAACAAGAGATAGCAGAGTTCGAGGAAGGAACTGTTCTCGGTCAGCGCCTCGATCGAGTAGCCGCCGTGACGCAGGATGCCTTCCTCGCCATCGATATATGTCAGTTCGGAATCGCAGCTCGCCGTCGAGGTATAGGATGGGTCATAGGTGAACATGTCCGTTTCGGCGTAAAGCTTGCGGACATCGATGACGCGCGGGCCTTCCGTGCCCTCTAGGATTGGCAGTTCGACAGTTTTGTCGCCGATGGTCAGGGTCGCGGTATCCACGACTTTCGCGTCACTCATATAACTCTCCACCAAAATTTCGCACGCGGCACGCCATTCGGCATATCCGGCGATCCAGACTTATGTTGCGCCGCACTCTAGTCGGCAGAGGCCCGTTCGGCAATATTGCAGAACGTACCGGTTCACGCCTTGAGGCCTAATTTGCGGCGATTTCGAGCCTCGCCAGGGTCTCCTCCCGGCCGAGCACCGCCATAACCTCGAAGATACTCGGCGAGACGTTGGTCCCGGTTAACGCGGCGCGCAGAGGCTGCGCCACCTTGCCGAGCTTCAGTTCCCGGGATTCCGCATATGCCCGCGCGATCCCGTCGAGTTCGTCTTCACCCCAGGATGTAGCCTTTTTGAGCAGTTCCGCAAGTTCGGCGAGGGTTTTGCGGGCGTCATCGTCTTTGAGGCTGTCGCGTGCCTTCTCGTTCATTTCGATCGGCGCATCGGTCAGATAAAGTTTTGATAATTCAAATAGTTCGAGGGTATTCTTGGCGCGTGACGCGAGTCCCGGCATGCCTGCGACAAGCCGTTTCTCGGCGTCGGGGGAAACAGTTATTCCAGCGGCGGCGGCATCCGCCAGCACGCCGCCCGCCAGCCGCGCGGGATCGGCGGATTTCATGTACTGGGCGTTCAGGTTGAGCAGCTTGTCCATGTCTAAGCGCGCGGGCGAGCGCCCGACGCTTTCCAGGTTGAACCACTCGACGGCCTGCGCGCGGGAAATTGTCTCCTCATCGCCATGGGACCAGCCGAGGCGCAGCAGGTAGTTGCACATGGCCTCGGGCAGAATGCCCATTTCCTCATAGGCCTCGACCCCCAGCGCCCCGTGGCGTTTGGAGAGTTTTGCCCCGTCGGCGCCGTGAATTAGCGGGATGTGGGCGAATTCCGGCACATCCCAGCCGCAGGCCTTGAATATCTGGAGCTGGCGAAACGCGTTATTCAGATGGTCATCGCCACGGATGGCGTGGGTCACACCCATATCATGATCGTCGACGACGACGGCGAGCATATAGGTGGGTGTGCCGTCCGAGCGCAAGATGATGAGATCATCCAGATTGCCGTTGGCCTGGGTCACGTCCCCCTGCACCAGGTCGGCGATGGTGGTCTCGCCTTCAAGCGGCATCTTGATGCGGATAACGGGCGCGATGCCCTCGGGCGCCTCGGCGGGGTCGCGGTCGCGCCAACGGCCGTCATAAATTCGCGTGCCGCCCCCTGAACTCTTGGCATTTTCCCGCATTTGCGCGAGTTCTTCGGGTGTGCAGAAGCATTTGTAGGCCTTGCCGTCGGCGACCAGCTGGTTGGCGACTTCGCGGTGGCGGTCCGCATTCTCGGACTGATATGTCTCCTCGTCCCATTTGAGGTCCAGCCAGCTCAGCCCATGCAGGATTGCCTGAATGGCCTCGTCCGTGGAGCGCTTGCGGTCCGTATCCTCGACCCGCAGCAGGAACCGGCCCCCGTGATGTTTGGCGTAGAGATAGTTGAACAGGGCCGTGCGCGCGCCGCCGATGTGCAGAAATCCGGTGGGCGAGGGGGCGAAGCGGGTGACAACGGACATGCGGTCGGCTCAGTCGGGGGCGGGGAGGACTGGCGTTCGTATGGCTGTGCGGGGCCCGCGCGTCAAGATGGGGATCGCGCGTGGACAGCGAACCCCGCTTGACGGGAGGCCGCCGGCAGGGGGACGCTGGGGGCTGAAACCATGCCGCACACCATGACATCCGCCGCGCTCCTGCGCTCGTCGTCCGTCCTGCGTGATGGCCTCATGGTGGCCTTTCTCGCCGAGCGGGAGCGCTGGGTATTGTGGCTGCCGGTCGCGCTCGGGATCGGGATTGCGGTCTATTTCGCGCTCCCGCGCGAACCGGCCTGGTTCCTCGGGCCGGCGCTCTCGGCGGCGACGCTTGCGGGTTTGATTGTGTTCAGTCGCGTGACATCCACGCGGATCGTGCTGGTCGCGGTGCTGTTTGCCGCCGTCGGTTTCTCGGCGGCACAGTGGCGTACCGCAAGCGTGGCGGCGCCGGTGCTCGCGGAAGCGCAGATCAACGCCATTGTTGCGGGCCGCGTGGTGAACGTGGAGCCGGCGACCCGCGGACCGCGCGTGGTGCTGGACCAGGTAAGCTTCGCAGGCGTTGAGACAATCGCGCCCGAGCGTTTGCGCCTGCGCCTCCGGGCAACGGACGGGGCCGTTCGGCCGGGCGATCGACTGCGTGTGCGCGCAAGGCTGTCGCCGCCGCCCGACGCCTCTTACCCCGGCGGCTATGACTTCTCCCGGGTAGCCTGGTTTCGCGGCATCGGCGCGGTCGGGTTTGCGCTTGGCCCGGCGGACATCGCGCCCGCAGTGCACGATGACGGCGTCGTCGGGCGGTTCAGGTCGTTGATCGAGCGCGCGCGCGTGGGAATCGCGACGCGGATCTCCGGCGGCATCGGCGGGCCCGCCGGCGGGGTGGCGGCCGCACTCGCGACCGGCCAGCGCGGGGAAATCCCCGAGAATGTGCGCGACGACATGCGCGATTCCGGGCTCGCGCATCTGCTGGCGATCTCCGGCCTGCACCTCGGCCTGGTGGCCGGCTTCGTGTTCGCGTTGGTGCGCGGCGGATTTGCGCTGTGGTCCCGCGCGGCACTGGGCTGGCCCCTCAAGAAGATCGCCGCCGTGACCGCGCTGGCTGCCGCGGGGGTGTATCTGATGCTCGCCGGGGCGACGATCCCGACCCAGCGCGCCTTCGTGATGACGGCCATCGTCCTCGTGGCGATCCTGGTCAATCGCACGGGCATCTCCCTGCGCCTGGTGGCCTGGGCCGCCTTGATAATCCTGCTGCTGCGCCCGGAGGCCTTGCTGAGCGTCAGCTTCCAGATGTCGTTCGCCGCCGTCATCGCCCTTGTGGCGGCGTATGAGGGCTTCGCCGGACGTTTCCGGAGCGCGGCGGCCGCGAGCCCGTGGACGCGGCGCATATTCATGTATTTCCTGGCCATCGCGTTCAGTTCGCTGATCGCCAGCCTCGCGACCGCGCCCTTCGCGGTGTTCCACTTCAACCGTTTCGCCCCGATGGGGCTGGCCGCAAACCTGCTGGCGGTGCCGATCACCGCGTTATGGGTCATGCCGCTGGAAGTGCTGGCGTTGCTGCTCATGCCGCTGGGCCTCGAAGGGGTCATCCTCCCGGCGCTCGGCTGGGGCGTGGAAATCGTGCTCTGGATTGCGCGCACGGTCGCGTCCTGGCCCGGTGCGGCGGTGACCGTGGCCGAACCGACCATCGCCGGGATGATCCTCGCGGCGTTTGGTGGCTTATGGCTGTGTTTATGGCGCCGCGGGTGGCGGTATGCGGGCATTCCCCTGATCGTCGCCGGCCTGGCGACCGCGGGTGGTGACGAACGACCGGATATTCTGGTGTCCGCGAATGCGAACCTTATCGCGGTCCGGACCGCCACCGGCGACGCGCATATTTCGAACCCCCAGGCGTCGCCGTTCGTGCGGGATATCTGGCAGCGACGCCTGGGTGTCGCGCGGTTTACGCCGTTCAGGGCAGGCGGCCTGACGTGCGACGACGTGGGTTGCACCGGCGACATGGGTGGGTATGCGTTGGCGGTCGTCGAAGATGCGCGCGGATTCGAGGAGGAATGCCGCCGGGCCGATATCCTGATTTCGAGTGAGCCGATTCCGCGGAGTTGCCGGGGGCCGAAGGGGCCTGCGGTGACCATCGGGCGCTTCGATGTCTGGCGGTCCGGCGCTCACGCCATTTGGTTGTCCGAGGCCAATCGACCGGTCACGGTCTGGCGGGCACGCGAACGGAACCCGGGCCGGCCCTGGATGCGTCCGACCCAGTTACCGAACCCGATTGTGAAAGATTAGTACTGGCGGAGGAGCCCGACGAGTTCGCCCTGCACTGCGACCTGGTCCGGGCCGAAGATACGCGTCTCGTAGGCCGGGTTGGCGGCTTCGAGTGCCACCGAATTGTTGCGTCGGCGCAGGCGTTTCAGGGTGACTTCCTGGCCGTCGACCAGCGCCACCACGATGGAGCCGTTGTCGGCGGTGTCGGTGCGCCGGATGAGGACCGTGTCGCCATCGAGAATACCGGCATCGATCATCGAATCGCCTTCGACCTCGAGACAGTAATGGTTGCCGCGCCCGAGCATGGACGGGGGCACGCTGATATGGCGCGTCGGGTCGCGCAGGGCCTCGATGGGCGTGCCCGCAGCGATCTTGCCCAGGAACGGCAATTCGATCTCCGCCGCGCCGGAGCTGTCACCCGACGATACCGGGCCGGTCATCTCCGAGGGGGCGATGGCGGGAGATGTCTCGCTATCCCGGCCGCCCTCGATGACCTGGGGTGAGAAGGCCGCTGCCTGCTGACCGTCCGTGGCACCGACACCCGTCTCGTCGGGCAGGCGCAGCACTTCGAGTGCGCGGGCGCGGTGGGCGAGGCGGCGGATGAAGCCGCGTTCCTCCAGCCCGGTGATCAGCCGGTGAATGCCCGATTTGGACTTGAGCCCGAGGGCGTCCTTCATCTCGTCGAAGGAGGGTGCAACGCCGGTCGCGTTGAGCCGTTCGTTAATGAAGGTGAGAAGCTGGTGCTGCTTGCGCGTCAACATATTGTCAGGGCCCCCAGTAAGCCGGTCCGGTCTCGGACATTTCCTAAAGTGCGGCAGTACCACAATATACGGAACAAACCGCAAACATCGACGCATGTTCTAGTGATGTTCTTTTGACTCGTCAACCGCGCTTGTCCCTTTGGGGTATGCGGGGACTAAATCCGGGCGTTCCCGTCCCCCAGCCGCACAAATTCAACCTTGGCGCCGGCCTTGGCCGCCGGGGCGTGGGGCGGGCGGACGATGAGGCAGTCGGATGCGGCCAGGCGTGAGAACATGGAGCTGTCCTGCCTGGGGAAGGGCGCGGCCACCAGCGCGTCGCCGTCGCGGGTCAGCGTGGCGCGGAGATAGTCCTCGCGCCGATCGTTCTCGCCCAGATCGACGCCCAGTGTGGCGGTCTCGAAGACCGGTTCGGTCTCATCCGTGCCGAGCATCTTCGCCAGGGCGGGCTTCAGGAACAGCACACCGCAGACGGTCGATGAGACCGGGTTGCCCGGGAAGCCGAGCATGGGCACATCGCCCAGCCGGCCGAACATCAATGGTTTTCCCGGGCGCATGGCGATTTGCCAGAAATCCAGCTCCAGCCCGATATCCTGCAAGGCATCCTGCACCAGATCATGCTCGCCGACCGACGCGCCGCCGGTGGTGACCAGCATGTCGGCGCCGCGCGCGCCCTCGGCCAGTGCGCTGATCGCGGCCCGGTCGTCGGGTGCGATGCCGAGGGTGACAGGCTCGCCGCCGGCGGCACGGATGAGCCCTTCGAGTGCGAACGTGTTGGAACTGACGATGCCCGTGGCACCGCGTTCCTCGCCGGGCAGGAAGATTTCATCCCCGGTCGCCAGCAACGCGACCTGGGGTCTGCGCCGGACCTGCAGCCAGGGGTGGTTCATGGCGGCGGCCAGTCCGATGTCACGGGCGGTGAGGATCGTCCCGGCCTTGAGCAGCACGTCGCCTTTCGCGAAGTCGAGTCCGGCCTTGCGCACGTAACGTCCGGCGGCGGCGCTTTCCTTCACGGTGACTTTGTCACCATTTCGGTCCGTGTCCTCCTGGATGACGATGGCGTCGGCCCCGTCGGGGACGGGGGCGCCGGTGAAGATGCGGACCGCTTGGCCCTTGCCGACCGTGCCGTCATGGAGGCCGCCGGCCGGGACCGCGCCGACCACGGTGAGTTCCACCGGCACTTCGGCGATGTCTTCGGCGCGCACGGCGTAACCGTCCATCGCTGAGACCGCCAATGGCGGCTGGGTCACGCGTGCCGCCAAGTCGTCGGCCAGCACCCGGCCGTGACCCTCGGTCAGCGCGACCTGTTCGGACGCCATGGTCGGCAGATCTGCGAGGATTCGGTGGCGCGCCTCGGCGACGGGCATGAGGGTCTGGGTCACTGGTCCGACACCCCGTCCATAGTGATGGCCGTAAAACCGCGATGGGGCCGGATGGCGATGCGCCAGAAGACCAACCCGGCGATGACGCCATATAGAAACGTGCCCAGGGACAGCACGAGGGTGGAGGCCAAGTCGTCGAGGTCGGGCACGCCGCCCGACAGCATGGTGACGTCGATGATCTTCCAGAAGATCAGGATCATCAGCGCGTTGCGGATGTAGCGGGCGGCCCGTAATTCACCAAGTTTCAGCAGGCTCAGGGACGACGGCACGGCGATCAGCAGCATGGTGCCGGCGACGATCAGATAGAATTGCAGGAACCCGTTGGGCATGTAGAGGGTGCCCGGCGCGAGATTGAAGAATCCCATCACGGTACGCGCCCATTCGACCGCGACCACGACCGCCGGCGCGGCGAACGCGGCGACGATCAGAAGGACAAGGGTGAGCGTCTTGCTCATTTCGCCTCGTAGGTGCCCGACTTGCCGCCGGCCTTGTGGATCAGGCGGACATCGGTGATTTCGGTGCCCCGGTCGACCGCCTTGACCATATCGTAGACGGTGAGTGCGGCGACGGTTGCCGCCGTCAGCGCCTCCATCTCGACGCCGGTCTTGCCGTCGACACGCACGGTCGCCTCGATGACCACGGCGTTGGCCCCGTCGTCGATGGACAGTTCCACATCGGCCTTGTTGATCAGCAGGGGGTGGCAGAGCGGGATCAGCTCGGAGGTCTTCTTCGCACCCATGATGCCCGCCAGCCGCGCGACGGAGAGCACATCGCCCTTCTTGACCGCGCCGTCGCGGATCAGCGCGATGGTCCCGGGCTGCATGATCACCCGGCAACCGGCGGTCGCCGTGCGGCGGGTGACGTCCTTGTCGGAGACATCGACCATGCGGGCGTTCCCGTCCGCATCTATGTGGGTGAGCTTGTCGCCTTCATCAGCCATGTCAGGCGCTTTCCTGCAGGGTTTCGCCCGGCGCCAGCAGACCGCGCACCGCGCCGGTAATGTCGTCCTGGCGCATCAGGGATTCTCCGATGAGAAAACACCGCGCGCCGACTTGGGACATACGCACCAGATCATCGGGTGTGAACAGCCCGCTCTCGCAGACCAGCACCCGGTCGGACGGCACCCGCGGGGCGAGTTCTTCAGTGGTCGCGATGTCTACCTTGAGGGTCTTGAGATTGCGGTTGTTGATGCCGATCAGATCGCCGTCGACTGCAAGCGCCCGGTCGAGCTCCTCGGCATTGTGCACCTCGACCAGCACGTCCATGCCCCAGTCATGGGCGGCGGCGGCGAGTTCGGCGGCCTGGATGTCTTCCAGTCCGGCCATGATCAGCAGGATGCAGTCCGCGCCCAGCGCGCGTGCCTCGACCACCTGATAGGTGTCGAGCATGAAATCCTTGCGGATGGCCGGCAGGGAGACGGCGGCCCGTGCGGCGACCAGATCTTCGTCGCGTCCCTGGAAATAGGGCGTGTCGGTCAGCACCGACATGCAGGTCGCCCCGCCGGCCTCGTAGGCCCGGGCGATCGCGGGCGGATCGAAGTCTTCGCGGATCAGACCCTTGCTCGGGCTGGCCTTCTTGATCTCTGCGATCAGGCCGAAGCGCCCGGCCGCGGCGCGCTCGGCGAGGCGGCGCGCGAAGCCGCGCGTCTCGCCTGCGTTGCGGGCGCGTTCTTCCAGCGTGGCCAGCGACGTTTTGGCCTTGCAGGCGGCGATATGTTCGCGCTTGTCATGGTTGATCTTCGTCAGGACGTCGCTTGTATCAGCCGGCATCTCACGCGCCCCGGTTGGTGATCTCGACGAGGCGGGCAAGACAATCACGCGCCGCGCCGGAATCAATGGCCTCGCGGGCAATCTTCGCACCACCCAGCAGGTCATCGGCTTTGTCGGCGATCATCAGCGAGCCGGCGGCGGTCAGGATGACGGCGTTGCGGTAGGCGCTCGCCTTGCCGTCGAGCAACTCGTGGACGGCGGCGGCGTTGTAGGCGGCATCGCCCCCCTTGATGTCTGCCAGGGTGCCGCGGGGCAGATCGGCGTCTTCCGGGTTCACCTCATAGGTCGTGACCTTGCCGTCCCTGAGTTCGGATACGCGTGAGGGCCCCGTGGTGGTCAACTCGTCCGTGCCGTCGGAACCGTGAACCACCCATGCGCGTTCCAGGCCCAGATTGCCCAGCACATGGGCCATGGGTTCGGTCCACTGGGGTGCGAACACGCCGGTCATCTGGCGTTTGACCAGGGACGGGTTCGACAGGGGCCCGAGGATGTTGAAGATGGTGCGGGTGCCCAGTTCGACGCGCGGCCCGGCGACGTTGCGCATGGCGCTGTGATGGCGCGGCGCCATCAGGAATCCGAGATTGTTTTCCCAGATGGATTCCCGGACCAGCTCGAAATCCGCATCGATGTTTATGCCCAGCTCGGTCAGCACGTCCGCCGCACCGGTCTTGGAACTCAGTGCCCGGTTGCCGTGCTTGGCGACGGGCACGCCGCAGCCGGCCACGACGATCGCGGAGGCGGTGGAAATGTTGAGGGTGCCGGTGCCGTCGCCGCCGGTCCCGACGATGTCCATCGCGCCTTCGGGCGCGTCGATGATGTGGGCCTTGGCCCGCATGGTGCGTGCGGCACCGGTGATCTCGCCGATGGTCTCGCCACGCAGGCGCAGCGCCATCAGGAAGGCACCGATCTGGGCCGGGGTGGCGTTACCGGACATGATGATGTCGAAGGCCATCTCGGCCTCGTCCTCGCCCAGGGTGCCGCCGTCCGCGACGCGGCCGAGAAGCGGTTTCAGATCGTCCATATCAGAGGTCATAGCGCCATCATCTCTCCGGCGCGCGTGTCGTCGCCATAGGCTTCCACCGGCTGGCCGGTCGCGAGTTCAACAAAATTGGCCAGCAGATCATGACCGGCTTCGGTCGCGATGCTCTCCGGGTGGAATTGCACGCCATGGATCGGCAAGTCCTTGTGGCTCAGGCCCATGATGACCTCGTCGCCGGTGTGGGCCGTGATTTCGAAGCAATCCGGAACGGAGGCGCGGTCGACGCAAAGCGAATGATAGCGGGTCGCCTCGACCGGGTTCGGCAGGCCGCGGAACAGGCTCTGGCCGTCATGGCGCACCCGATCGACCTTCCCGTGCATGGGTTCGGGGGCGCGGACGATCTTGCCACCGAAGGCCTGACCGATGGTCTGATGTCCCAGACATACGCCCAGCACCGGCATACGCGCTTCTGCCGCCTTCGCGACCAGCTTGAGGCAGATGCCCGCATGGTCGGGATCGGACGGCCCCGGCGAAATCACGATTGCCTCGGGCGCGAGCGCGAGGGCTTCGTCGGGCGTCAGGGTGTCGTTGCGCCGGACATCGCAAGTTACCCCCAGCTCGCCCAGGAAATGGACGAGGTTGTAGGTAAAGCTGTCATAGTTGTCGATTAACAGAAACATCTCAACGGGTTGTCCGGCGTTCTTGCGTTGGGTCCGACGACGTTGCTGGCGCCTTGTCGCGGGGCGGAGACTTATAACAGCGTTGTCCGGGGCGGCAAAGCAGAGTGGATGCCCCGGGTGATCGCGATTATCGAGTTCGCGCGCGAATCTGTCATAAGCGTGCCCCAATTGCCTGTCCTTCTGGCGGGCCGACGAGGAAACGAGACGCCACGCCATGGCCAAACGGGCCCGCAACGCCAAACCCAAGCCGCGCAAGACGGCCGGAAAGAAGACGCGACGACGGGCCAAGACGGGCCAGTCCCGTCTCGTGGGGCTGGTGTGGGTGACGGCGGGTGCGCTGACGGTCGCGGTCCTGTCGCTGGCAGCGATCCTGATGTTCGGGCCGGGTGCGCGCGATACCCCGCCGTCGCGCGTGGCAACCACGCAGGTGCCGGCCCAGCCCCCGGCCGCCGTAAAACCGCCGCCGCAGATCGCCGCTGTTCCGCCAGAAGTCCCTTCACAGGCGCCGCCTCCGGCACCGGCGCCCGAAAAGTCATGGCGGCAGCATGCCGTATCCGTATCGGTCGCGCCGGGCCAGCCGATGATCGCGGTCGTGATCGACGATATGGGGCTCGACCGGGCGCGCTCCGAGCGGACCATCGCTCTGCCCGCGCCGCTGACCCTGGCCTACCTGGCCTATGCGGATAACCTCGACAGGCAAACGGACGCGGCGCGCGGGGCCGGGCATGAATTGCTGGTGCATGTCCCGATGGAGCCCGGGCCCGGCGCGGATCCCGGTCCCCACGCGCTGTTGACCGGCCTCGCGCCGGCGGAGTTCGACCGCCGGGTCGACTGGAACCTGTCCCAGTTCACGCGGTTCGTCGGGATCAACAATCATATGGGCAGCAAGGCCACATCGCACCGGCCCTCGATGACCGCCGTCATGACGAAACTCCGGGACCGGGGACTGCTGTTTCTGGACAGCCGCACGTCGGGCGCGACCGTGGCCTATGCGGAAGCCGAACGGCAGGGGGTACCCGCGCTGCAACGCGACGTATTCCTCGACCACGATCCGTCGCCGATCGCGGTGCGGGCCGCCCTGGACCAGGTCGAGGCGGTCGCGCGCCGCCAGGGGCATGCCATCGCCATCGGCCATCCCCGGGACGCGACGATCGACGCCCTGGCCGAATGGCTGCCGGATGTCCGCGCGCGGGGTTTCGCGCTGGTGCCGGTCAGCGTGGTCGCGTTGCGTCTGGCCAAGGGGAAGCAGCGGGCGGCCAACTAGCCGCCGACACCGGATGCTAGTTCACGAAGCGGTGGGCCTGTTCGGCCGCGCGGATGAGCGCGCGGGCCTTGTTCTGGCTTTCCTGATACTCGGCTTCGGGGTCCGAATCCGCCACCACGCCGCCGCCCGCCTGGACATACATTGTGCCGTCCTTGATCAGCGCGGTGCGCAAGGTGATGCAGGTATCCATGCTGCCGTCGGCCGCGAAATAGCCGACCGCGCCCGCATAGAAACTCCGGCGCTCGTCTTCGAGTTCGTCGATGATCTCCATCGCCCGGATTTTCGGCGCGCCGGACACGGTGCCGGCCGGGAAACCCGCGGCCAGAGCCTCGACCGCCCGGGTGCCCGGTTTCACCTTGCCCTGCACGTTGGAGACGATGTGCATGACATGGCTGTAGCGCTCGATTTTGAATTCTTCCGTGACTTCCACCGTACCGATCTCGGACACGCGACCCACATCGTTGCGACCGAGGTCGAGCAACATCAGATGTTCGGCCTGTTCCTTGGGGTCGGCGAGCAGTTCCTCGGCGAGCGCGGCATCGGCATCGGGCGTGGCGCCGCGCGGCCGGGTGCCGGCGATGGGTCGGACCGTGACCGTGTCGTCGCGCAGGCGGACGAGGATTTCCGGGCTCGACCCGACGAGGGAGAAGCCGCCGATTTTCAGCACGAACAGGAACGGCGAGGGGTTGAGCCTACGCAGCGAGCGGTACAGCGCCGTGGGCGGCAGATCGAAGGGGAAGCTGAACCGCTGGGACGGGACGACCTGGAAGATGTCGCCGGCGCGGACATACTCTTTCGCCGCCTCGACCATGGCGTGATACTCGCCCTGGGTCCGGTTCGACACAGGGGTGATCTCGATCTCGGAGCCCTCGGGTACGCTGGCGATGCGGGGCACGCCGCGGTCGAAATCCTCGACGGCCGCATCGAGCCGGGCGCAGGCGCCGGCATAGGCGCGGTCGCAATCGACCGCCGGGTCGGGCCAGACCGGCGTGACCAGGGTGACCTTGTCCGCGACATTGTCGAACACGGCGATCATGGTCGGCCGGAAGAATACCGAATCCGGGATGTCGATCGAATCCGGGTTGTCGTCGGGCAGGCGCTCCATGAGGCGGACCGCATCATAGGCAAAATAGCCGAACAGGCCGGCCGCCATGGGCGGGAGTTCCGGCGGCAGGTCGATCCGGCATTCGTCGACCAGTGCCGAGAGCAGGTCCAGGCTGCGGCCCGCCATCGGTTCGAACGCGTCGGGTGCGGTACGGGCGTTGCGGTTGATCTCCGCATTCTCGCCGGTGCAGCGCCAGATCAGGTCCGGGGCGAAGGCCAGGATCGAGTAGCGGCCGCGGACCGCACCGCCCTCGACCGACTCCAGCAGGATCGAATGCGTCTCGTCATCCGCGAGCTTGAGCAGCGCCGAGACCGGAGTCTCGAGATCCGCCACCAGTTCCGTCCAGACAAGCTGGGGCTCGCCGTTGGCGTAGCGCGCGGCGAAGGATTCGCTATCGGTGGCGGTTTGCAGGGTCACGGGCGCGGCTACCGGGGGATCATTGCGGCTGGAAGGCGTCTTCGAGCGCATTCCGGTCGATGTTGACCCCGATCTCGTCCTGCAGGGCGATCGACAACTGGGTCACCAGGTCGTTGGCAATTTGTCCGGTCAGCACGGCGGACATCTCCGCGCGCGCCGGGTCGGTCATGTCGGCAGGCTCGATGTCGATGAGCTTGGCCACCGCCGCGCCGCTGGACAGGCTTTGCGCGACGACGTCGCCGCGGTTGGCCTCGAACACCGACGCGATCAGTTCCGTGGAGATCGTCGAGCCATCGCCGGTGCGGTCGAAGGCGGGCGTGCGCTCGAACCGGGCGTCGAATTCGCCGGCCAGGGTCTCGAGGCTCTCGCCGCCGCGGGCCCGGTCGGCAATCTTCTCGGCGGTTTCCTCGGCGAGCGCGGCGATGCGATCGGCCTTCCAGGCCGTGATCACCTGGGCGCGAACCTCATCGATGGACGGAATGCGCGGGGCGACGATCTCATCGAGGCGGACGACGGCAAACCCGCCGTCGCGGCCCTCGATCGTCTCGGCGATGCCGGGGGCCTCGATGGCGAACAGGCGCTGGACCAGTTCGGCGGATACCGCGCCGTCCGGATCGGCCTGCTCTGTCCGCAGCTGGCCGGTCCGCGCGACGCCGTCGATGCGGGTCATGGTCAGGTTGCTGTCGCGCGCGACTTCCTCGAGAGACGCGCCACCGGCGAGCCCGTCCTCGACGTCGTTGAGGACGTCGAAAATGCCGTCCCGGGCTTCGTCCAGCGCGAGTTCGTTGCGCAGTGCCTCGCGGACCTCTTCGAACGGAATTGTGCGGCCCGGCCGGATGTTGCGCACACGCACGAGATGCCAGCCCAGATCGCTCTCGACCGGGGCGCTGATCACGTTGGCTGTCAGACCGAAGGCGGCGTCGGCCAGTTCGGCGACCGGCACATCGGTGGCGCTGACGCTGCCCAGGTCGACCGGTGGCAGGCCGGAGACCTCTTCGGCGGCCTGTTCGAAGGTCTTGCCGTCCTCGATCAGGGTCGCGGCGCGCTGGGCATCCTCGCGCGACAGGAAGGTCGCCTGCGAGACATCACGGATTTCGGCCTGGAAGAACTCGTTGCCCCGTACCGCATATTCCTCGCGCAGGTCTTCCTCAGGAATGACGATTTCACGCGCCAGAGTTTCCGCGTCCATGCTGGCGATCGCCGCGACCCGGAATTCGGGGGTCTCGAACGCGGCCTTGTTATCTTCGTAGAAACCGAGCAGTTGGGCGGAGTCCGGATCGCCGACCTGCGTGTCCGCGCGCGGCGGCACGATGACGAGTTCGGCGACCCGCCGTTCGCCGCGGCGCTTGAAGATCGCGTCCGTCAACGGTGCCGGCGCGGCGACAGCATTCCGGATAGTGTCGATATACTGGGTGCGCAGGAGATCAAGGCGCACCTGATTGACGAAGTCGGCCTCCGTCTGGTTGTTGTGCAGCAGGTAGCGTTCGAACTGGGCACGTTCGAAGCGCCCGCTCTGTCCCTGGAACTGGGGCAGGGCGCGGATCGCCGTCGCGGCGGCATCGAGGGACGTGGTCACCCCCAATTGCTGGGCGGCCTGGTCGAACAGGGTCCGGGTCACGAGCTGGGCGATGGCCTGGTCGAGGAGACCGGCCTGAATGGCCGTCTGGGTGTCGAGCTGACGGCCGGTGAACTGGGACGCCCGCTGGATCTGGTCGTTGAACTCGCGGCCGACTTCGTGAACCGTGAAGTTTGTATCGCCGACCTCGACGACCGAAGAGGCACCGGATGTCCCGCCGCCATGACCGCCGCCGCCCCCGAAGTCGGTCCCGAAGAACAGAACGAATGTCAGGGCGAGCGCCCCCAGGATGACCTTCATCACCCAGCTTTTTGAGCTTTGTCTGAGAGCTTCGAGCATTTTGTTTTCACCAGTTGGTTCGGGACCGCAGCCCGGCTGCGGGCGGCGCATGATAGTGATCGCGATGCGCCGTCTCAAGCGCCGTGCGGGACCTTTCGCAAGGGGCCGGTTGGCGGCGCGTTCACGGCTATGCTAGAGCAGCATCTGGCCGATGTAGTGGCCTGCTAACGCAATGAAAAGCAACATTTTGGTGAAGATATGGCCGCGCCGAAGAAACTGATCGCCGGAAACTGGAAAATGAACATGCTGGCGTCGGACGGCGTCCAGCTGGCGCGCGATATCAGCGCCGGTGCGGGCGGCGTCACCTGCGATCTGCTGGTATGCCCGCCCGCGACGATCCTGCAACCTGTCGCGGCGGCCCTGGCCGACACCGCCGTCGCGGCCGGCGGACAAGATTGTCACGAGGCCGAAAACGGCGCCTACACCGGCGATGTATCAGCCTTGATGGTCGCCGATGCGGGGGCGAGCCATGTGATCCTCGGTCATTCCGAACGCCGGCATGGCCTGGACGAGAGCGATGCCCGGGTCCGCGCCAAGACGCTTGCCGCGCATGGGGCGGGGTTGATTGCCATTGTTTGCATCGGCGAGACCGAGGCGGAGCGGGATGCCGGGCAGACGCTTGAAGTATTGACGGCACAACTGGCCGGCTCGCTGCCCGACACCGGCGTGACCGGCACCAACACCGTGGTCGCATACGAGCCTGTGTGGGCGATCGGGACGGGCCGGACGCCGACCCTGGAAGAGGTGGCAGCCGCACATGACCACATCCGCGCGACCCTGGAAGCGGCCCTGGAGGGCGAAGCGGCGTCCATTCGCCTGCTCTATGGCGGCTCCATGAAACCCGGGAACGCCGCGACGCTTCTCGCCGTGGAAAACGTCGATGGCGGGCTGATCGGCGGTGCCAGTCTGAACGCCGAAAGCTTCCTGACGATCGCCGCCGCCGCCGCGGCGTAGTCTTTTGACAGGATTGGGACTGGAATTGCGGCGCACAACCGACTAAATACCCGCCAAGCAGTTGCGGTGCGGCGATCCGTCGGCACCGCGCATACAAGAATCGGCCGAGACTATGGAAACCATCATACTGGTCATTCACATGCTGATCGGCGTGGCGCTGGTCGGCGTCGTGCTGATGCAGAAGTCCGAAGGCGGCCTGGGCGGCCTTGGCGGCGGTGGCGGCGGCGGCGGTGCCAGCGGCGGCATGGGCGGCTTGCTGGGCAATCGCCAGACGGCCAATTTGCTGACCCGCTCCACCGGCCTGTTGGCGCTGGCCTTCATGGTCACCAGCATCGGCCTGGCTATTCTCGCCAACGACAGCGGCAGCACCGGTTCGATCATCAACGAAGCCCCGCCGGCACATAGTGACGAGATGGCGCCGGCTGAGCCGACAACCCCATCGGTTCCGACGTCCGAGTAGATGGCGCGGCGTCCCGAGTCGAATTCCGAAGGCGGCTTTCAAGCCGCCTTTTTCTCTGCCAAATGCCGGTATCTCAACAGCTTGACGACTGTGGATGAATCCCCTTTGGCGGGCCGCGATCAATTGAGTACAAGGTAACAATGGCGACACGGTTCATTTTCATCACGGGTGGTGTCGTTTCCTCTCTGGGTAAGGGGCTTGCGTCGGCGGCTCTGGGTGCGCTCCTTCAGGCGCGCGGTTACAGCGTGCGTGTGCGCAAACTGGATCCTTACCTGAACGTCGATCCGGGTACGATGAGCCCCTTCGAGCACGGCGAGGTCTACGTCACCGACGACGGGGCCGAGACCGATCTCGATCTCGGGCATTATGAACGGTTCACGGGAGTGGCGGCGACCCAGTCCGACAACGTCACGACGGGGCGAATCTATTCCGACGTGCTCGGCCGGGAGCGACGTGGCGACTATCTGGGCGGCACGGTGCAGGTCATTCCCCACGTCACCGACGCGATCAAGAAATTCGTCACCGCCGACCTGCATGGCGAGGACTTCGTGATCTGTGAAATCGGCGGGACGGTCGGCGATATCGAAAGCCTGCCGTTTCTCGAAGCCATCCGCCAGCTCGGCAACGAACTGGGCGCCGAGCGGGCGATGTTCGTGCACCTGACCCTGGTGCCGTATCTGTCTGCGTCGGGCGAACTCAAGACCAAGCCGACCCAGCATTCGGTGATGGAACTGCAGCGCGTCGGTATCCGGCCGCATGTGCTCCTGTGCCGTTGTGACCGCCCGATTCCGGATGGTGAACGCAACAAGATCGCGCTGTTCTGCAACATTCGCCCGGAAGCCGTCGTGCCGGCACTCGATATCGATACGATCTATCAGGTGCCGATCGAGTATCACGACGAAGGTTTCGACATCCAGGTCCTCAACCACTTCAGGATCGATGCCGGTGTGCAGCCGAACCTGGATACTTGGCGCGAGATCGTCGGCCGCATTCGCGTGCCCGACGGCGAGGTCAACATCGCGGTCGTGGGCAAATACACGGATCTTCCCGACGCCTACAAGTCGCTTTCGGAGGCTCTGGTGCATGGCGGGATCGCAAACCATGCGCGGGTCAATCTCGACTGGATCGCCTCGGAACTGTTCGACACCGAGGACACGGTCGAGCATTTGAACGGGGTGCACGGAATTCTGGTTCCCGGCGGGTTCGGCGAACGCGGCGCGGAAGGCAAGATCCAGGCGGTTCAATTCGCGCGCGAACACAACGTGCCGTATTTCGGCATCTGTTTCGGCATGCAGATGGCGGTCATCGAGGCGGCGCGGAATCTGGCCGGTCTTCCCGGTGCCGGATCGACCGAGTTCGGACCCTGCGTCGATCCGGTGGTCGGCCTGATGACCGAGTGGCAACGTGGCGGCGAGACCGAACAACGGGCCGCGGGTGACAATATGGGCGGCACCATGCGGCTTGGCGCCTATCCGGCCAACCTGGGCGAGCGCACGCATATCGCGGAAATCTATGGCCTGAACGAGATCGCGGAACGCCATCGCCATCGCTACGAGGTCAACATCAATTATCGGGCAGCACTGGAGAAATCCGGTATGATCTTTTCCGGTACGTCGCCTGACGGCCTGTTGCCCGAGACAATCGAACTCGTGGATCACCCCTGGTTCATCGGCGTGCAGTTTCACCCGGAATTGAAATCCAAGCCGTTCGACCCGCATCCACTGTTCAAATCCTTCGTGGCGGCGGCCCTCGACCAGTCCCGGCTGGTTTGAGCGATGACTGTTTTGCGGCATGTGCGGGTCGGTGATCTCACCCTCGGCGGTGATCTGCCCCTGACCCTCATCGCCGGTCCCTGCCAGCTGGAATCGCGCGCGCACGGGCTGGAAATGAGTGCCGCGCTCAAGGAAATGGCGGCCCAGCTCGGGATCGGCCTGATCTACAAGACCAGCTTCGACAAGGCGAACCGGACGTCGATCAAGACAGCACGCGGCCTCGGAATCGACAAAAGTCTGCCGATCATGGCCGAAATCCGCGAAACGACGGGCCTGCCGATCCTGACCGATGTGCACGACCCGGGGCATTGCGCGCAGGTCGCGGAAGTCGCGGATGTGCTGCAAATCCCCGCCTTTCTGTGCCGCCAGACGGACCTGGTGGTGGCGGCGGCCGAGACCGGTCGCGCGCTGCACATCAAGAAAGGCCAGTTTCTCGCTCCCTGGGACATGAAAAACGTCGTCACAAAGGCCTTCGAGGCCGGCAACGAGAATGTTCTGGTTTGCGAGCGTGGCGCCAGCTTTGGCTACAACACCCTGGTGGCCGACATGCGCTCGCTGCCGATCATGGCCGCCCAGACCGGCTGTCCGGTGATTTTCGACGCGACCCATTCGGTGCAGCAGCCGGGCGGGCAGGGCGCCTCCAGCGGTGGCCAGCGTGAATTCGCCCCGGTGCTGGCGCGCGCGGCCGTGGCCATCGGTGTCGCCGGGGTGTTCCTCGAGACCCATGAGGACCCCGACAACGCGCCCAGCGACGGCCCGAACATGATCCATTTGAAGGATCTTCCGGGGATTGTTGAAACGCTGTTCGACATCGACCGTATCGCCAAGGCGAACCCGGTTTCGATTACCTGACCCAACCTGCAAGCAAACGGAAATAACGATGAGCGCCATCGTCAATATTATCGGCCGCGAGATTCTCGACAGCCGCGGTAATCCCACCGTTGAGGTGGATGTCATGCTTGAGAGCGGGGCCTTCGGCCGCGCCGGCGTACCGTCAGGTGCCTCTACGGGAGCCCACGAGGCCGTGGAGCGGCGTGACGGCGATCCGGCCCGCTACGGCGGCAAGGGTGTTCTGGGAGCCGTCGAGGCGGTCAATACGGAATTGTTCGAGGCGCTGTCGGGACTCGACGCCGACGAGCAGGAACATATCGATCAGCTGATGCGTGATCTGGACGGCACGGAGAACAAGGGGCGGCTCGGGGCCAACGCGATCCTCGGCGTTTCCCTGGCGGTGGCCAAGGCGGCGGCCGAAGACGCCGGACTGCCGCTCTTTCGTTATGTCGGCGGCAGCCATGCCCGAACCCTTCCGGTGCCGATGATGAACATCGTCAATGGCGGGGCCCATGCCGACAATCCGATCGATATTCAGGAATTCATGATCATGCCTGTCGGTGCCGACAATATGGCCGATGCGATACGGATTGGTTCCGAGATATTTCAAACACTTAAGAAGCAACTCTCAGAAGCAGGACACGGTACCAATGTAGGCGACGAGGGCGGATTCGCACCGAACCTGAAGAGTGCGGATGAAGCCCTTGGGTTTATTTGCAAATCTATCGAGGTTGCCGGCTACAAACCAGGCGACGACGTGGTGCTGGCGCTGGACTCGGCTTCGACCGAATTCCATGCGGACGGAAAGTATGATCTGGCCGGTGAAGATAAGGTCCTCGAGTCCGGTGCCATGGTCGAATATCTGGCCGACCTGTGCGCGCGCTATCCGATCACGTCCATCGAGGACGGCATGGCGGAAGACGACTGGGACGGTTGGGTCGCATTGACGGCAGCCATCGGCGACAGGGTCCAGCTGGTCGGGGATGATCTTTTCGTCACCAACCCGGTGCGCCTGCGCGACGGGATTGCAAAGGGGGCCGCGAATTCAATTCTGATCAAGGTCAACCAGATTGGCACACTCTCCGAGACCCTCGATGCGGTCGAGACCGCCCACAAGGCGTCCTATACGTCCGTGATGTCTCATCGCTCCGGCGAGACGGAAGACGCGACCATCGCCGATCTTGCCGTCGCCACGAATTGCGGGCAGATCAAGACGGGTTCCCTGAGCCGTTCGGACAGGCTGGCCAAGTATAACCAGCTGATCCGGATTGAAGAGGCGTTGGGCCCGGCCGCGAGCTATGCCGGACGTTCGATTCTGCGGTAGGGGCCGGACTGCTCCATATTCTCGCTCGCTCCGATCGTGGATTCCGGTCGGCGCGGAGATCGGGTTTGTTCTGCGCAGACGGTCTGAATGAGTCCAAAACGAGAACTCTGAGTCACTTTTGCAACACTAAGCCCGAAGTCGGCAAAGAATTGAATTCAATGAACAATTCTGTGTTGACGGTATGACTCGGCCTGTGATTCGTTGACGGCATGGCAGTGCTCGACGAAATACGAATGCGCGCCCGAAGCGCCTTGTGGCCGATTATCGGGGCGCTGCTGCTCGCCTATTTCTCATACCACATGGTCCAGGGCGACCATGGGTTGCTCTCGTTGTTGCAACTCCGCGCGAAGGTCGACCAGGCGCAAACGGTGCATGCAACTCTTCAGGCCGAGCGCATGAAGCTCGATGCCCGCGTGGCGCTGCTCCGGCCCGACAACCTCGATCCCGATATGCTCGAAGAACGTGCCCGGGTGATGCTGAACTTCGCCCACCCGAATGAGATCGTCATCCTCGAGTAGCATTCGGGCCACATTCGTCGCGCAACATCCGCGAACAACAATGCTGCGTTGGGTTCAAATATTGCGCGCCGGATCGGGCTAATTAACTGAACATCAGTAAATATCTCACTTTTCCCTGAATTTACACGTCTTTTGCCGTATCCGCACTTGTCGAAATTTGCCTTTTCGCCTACTTGTCGGGGAGGCGAAAGACGCCGATCACTGTTGTAGGGGGAGAGTGTGATGGCGCGAAAGCCAGCCACGAAATCGTCACGGACAAGCAAACGGTCGGCGTCCAAGGGGGCAACCCCACGCAAGAAAACCGCTGCGGCAAGAGCCAAGTCCGACAAGCCGGATTACAAATCATACGGCGCCGACAAACTACTTGAACTCTATGGCGAGATGCTGCTCATCCGCCGATTCGAGGAGAAGGCCGGCCAGATGTACGGCATGGGCCTCATTGGCGGGTTCTGCCATCTGTATATCGGTCAGGAAGCCGTCGTCGTCGGCATGCAGGCCGCGCTTCAGGAACAGGATTCGGTCATCACGACCTACCGCGACCATGGCCACATGCTTGCGTGCGGCATGGACCCGAACGGCGTGATGGCAGAGCTGACCGGCCGCGAGGGCGGGTATTCGCGCGGCAAGGGCGGCTCGATGCACATGTTCTCGAAGGAGAAGAACTTCTACGGCGGCCATGGCATTGTCGGTGCCAACGTGCCGCTCGGCACCGGCATCGCCTTCTCGCACAAGTATCAGGGTGATAACGGCATCTGCCTGGCATATTTCGGCGATGGTGCCCTGAACCAGGGACAGGTGTACGAATCCTTCAATATGGCGGCCCTTTGGGACCTGCCGATCATCTACATCATCGAGAATAACCGCTACGCCATGGGCACGTCGGTCGCCCGCGCCTCGGCCGAGCCGGACCTGTTCAACCGCGGTTCGGCATACGGCATCCCGGGTGCCCAGGTCGACGGGATGGACGTGGTGAAAGTATTTGAGGCCGGCCAGGAAGCCGTCGAATACACCCGCTCCTCCGGCAAGGGACCGTTTATCCTGGAGATGCAGACCTACCGCTATCGCGGGCATTCGATGTCCGATCCGGCCAAGTACCGGACCAAGGAAGAAGTCCAGAAGATGCGGACCGAGAAGGATCCCATCGAGACCCTCAAGGCCGTCTTGATCGCGCAGAAAATGGCGGACGAAGATGCGCTCAAGGCGATCGACCGCGATGTCCGCGAGCGGGTCAACGCGGCGGCGGACTTTGCCCAGGAGAGCCCCGAGCCCGATCCGTCCGAGCTTTACACCGACATTCTGATTGAAGCCTGACCCAGACGCGGGACAGGGAGGAAAATTGATATGCCGATCCAGGTACTAATGCCGGCGCTTTCGCCGACCATGACCGAGGGCAACCTCGCGCGCTGGCTCAAATCCGAAGGTGACAGCATTGCACCGGGTGACGTGATCGCCGAAATCGAGACCGACAAGGCGACAATGGAAGTCGAGGCCGTCGACGAAGGCACGTTGGGCAAGATCCTGATTGCCGAGGGCACCGAGGAAGTCGCGGTCAACACGCCGATCGCGGTGATCCTGCAGGATGGCGAGAGCGCTGCGGATATCGGTGATGCCGCACCGGCTGCCGAGAGTGCGCCGGCAGAAGAGTCTGCGGCTGCTCCGGATGCGGCGGCGGACGAAGCGCCGTCCGCACCGGTTGCGGCGATACCCGCCGCCGAGGCCGACTATGACGGCCCGACCGTCGAAGTGACGGTGCGCGAGGCCCTTCGCGACGGTATGGCGGAAGAAATGCGCCGCGACGACAAGGTCTTCCTGATGGGCGAGGAGGTCGCGCAGTATCAGGGCGCCTACAAGGTCAGCCAGGGCCTGCTTGAGGAGTTCGGCGATCGCCGGGTGATCGACACGCCCATTACCGAGCAGGGTTTTGCAGGCATCGGCGTCGGTGCGGCCTATCACGGCCTCCGTCCGATCGTCGAGTTCATGACCTTCAACTTCGCCATGCAGGCGATCGACCAGATCATCAACTCGGCGGCCAAGACGCTCTACATGTCCGGCGGCCAGATGGATGTGCCCATTGTGTTTCGCGGTCCGAACGGCGCGGCCTCACGCGTCGGAGCACAGCATTCCCAATGCTATGCGAGCTGGTACGGCCATGTTCCGGGCCTGAAGGTTGTCGCGCCCTATTCCGGGGCGGATGCGAAGGGACTGCTCAAGTCGGCGATTCGCGATCCGAACCCGGTTTTGATCCTCGAGAATGAAATGCTCTACGGCACCACATTCGATGTGCCGGACGACGCTGACTACACCGTGCCGATCGGCAAGGCGAAAATTGTGCGCGCGGGTGGAGACGTAACTATCACCGCGTTTTCGCTGATGGTCGGTCGCGCCCTGGAGGCCGCCGAAATGCTGGCCGCGGAGGGCATCGAGGCGGAGGTCATCGATCTGCGTTCCATTCGGCCGCTCGACACCGAGACCGTCGTCGAATCCGTGAAACGCACGAACCGTATCGTCTCGGTGGAAGAGGGCTGGCCCTTTGCCGGCATTGGCGCGGAAATCGGCATGCGAATGATGGAAGACGCGTTCGACTATCTCGACGCGCCGGTCGTTCGGGTCACCGGCGAGGATGTGCCGATGCCATATGCGGCCAACCTCGAGAAACTGGCGTTGCCGCAGGCGGAGAAGATCGCGGCCGCGGCCAAGCGCGTTTGTTACAAGGACTGATGCGGTGCGTGACGGATCACAGCGATGCGTTGGCACGAATAGTTGCAAGTCAATGCGATTTAAGCAGAACGTTGCGCGGATGGCGCGAACGACCATTCAAGTCGCAACACGCGTAAACGGTGGTGGGGATATGATCCCGGCGGACCGTTTTGCAGATTGTACCTGAGGGAAGCACTGATGCCGATTTCCATTCTCATGCCCGCCTTGTCGCCCACCATGACCGAAGGCAATCTTGCGCGCTGGCTCAAGGCCGAAGGGGATGCCGTCGCGCCGGGCGACGTCATAGCCGAGATCGAGACCGACAAGGCGACCATGGAAGTCGAGGCGGTCGATGAAGGCGTCCTCGCAAAAATCCTGATCGCGGAAGGTGCCGAAGAAGTCGCCGTCAACACACCTATCGCAATCCTGCTGGAAGAGGGCGAGGATGATTCCGCCCTCGACGGGTTCGACACCGGCGGTGCGGAACCGGCCGCAAAAGGCGATGACCCTGCTCCCGCGCCCGAAGCGCCCGAGCCGCAAGCCGAGGCACCGGCTGCTGCACCGACCGCACCCGCGACACCGGCCACGCCGGCGAGCACCGGTGATCGGGTGGTCGCCAGCCCGCTGGCCCGCCGTCTGGCGGCCCAGCAGGGGATCGATCTGGCCCAGGTGACCGGTTCCGGCCCGAACGGTCGTATCGTGAAAGACGACATCGAGAACTTCTCGGGCGCGTCCGCGGCATCGGGAGCGACAGCGCCGGCGCCGGCCGCCTCGGTCGAGGGCGATGCGCCGTATGAGGTGCTGCCGCTGTCGAATATGCGCAAGGTCATCGCCAAGCGGATGACGGACTCCAAGCAGCAGGTTCCGCATTTCTACCTGACGGTGGATTGCGAGATCGACCGGCTGCTGGAGGCGCGCAAGAATCTCAATGCCCGGGCCAAGGACGGCGAATTCAAGATTTCCGTAAACGACATGATTATCAAGTCCGCCGCCGCGGCGCTGATCGAGGTGCCGCGCGCCAATGCGGCCTGGTCGGACGAGGGGGTCCGGCTGTTCAAGCGGGCGGACATTTCCGTCGCCGTGGCAATCGACGATGGGTTGATCACGCCGATCGTGCGCGGGGCCGAGAGCAAGGGTCTCAAGGCGATTTCGTCGGAGATGGCGGATCTTGCCGCGCGCGCGAAGGAAAACAAGCTGGCACCGGAAGAGTTCCAGGGCGGCACCTTCTCCATCTCGAACCTTGGCATGTACGGGCTGAAACAGTTTGATGCCGTCATCAATCAGCCCCAGGGCGCAATTCTGGCCGTGGGTGCGGGCGAACAGCGCCCGGTGGTGCATGACGGCGAGTTGGCTGTGGCGACGGTCATGTCCCTGACCTTGTCGGTAGACCATCGCGCGCTCGATGGCGCGATCGGGGCCGAGTATCTGGCGGCGCTCAAGGGTCTCATCGAAGAGCCGCTCGGGCTTCTCCTGTAATCAAAATTGACCCGGCGCCGATATTGCGTGCGCCGAAACCTTCGAGGTTGAACCTATGGCGGACAAGCAATTCGATCTGGTGGTAGTCGGCGGCGGGCCCGGCGGCTATGTCGCGGCGATCCGTGCCGCCCAACTGGGCATGAAGGCGGCCGTGATCGAGGCCAACCATCTCGGCGGCATCTGCCTGAACTGGGGTTGCATACCGACCAAGGCGCTCCTGCGCACCTCGGAAATCTATCACTACATGCAGAACGCCGAAGCCTATGGGTTGAAGGCGGATAATGTCTCGTTCGATCTCAAGAAGGTCGTCGAGCGCTCGCGCGGGGTCGCGAACCAGCTCAACCAGGGCGTCGGCTTCCTTTTGAAGAAGAACAAGGTCGAGGTGATCGACGGCTGGGGCAAGCTCGCTGGCGGCAAACCCGGGGCGCACAAGGTCGTCGTGGAGAAGGACGGCAAGAAAATCGCCGACGTCACGGCGAAGAATGTCCTGCTGGCGACCGGCGCCCGCGCCAGGAATATTCCGGGCATGGAAGCTGACGGCGAGCAGATCTGGAGCTATCGCGAGGCGATGGTGCCCGAGGAATTCCCGAAGTCATTGCTGGTTGTCGGGTCCGGCGCGATCGGCATCGAGTTCGCTTCGTTCTACAGAACGCTTGGGGCGGAGGTGACCGTGGTCGAGGTTCTCGACCGTATTCTCCCGGTCGAGGATGAGGAGATTTCCGACCTCGCTGCCAAGGCGTTCGAGAAGCAGGGCATGAAGCTGATCACCGGGGCATCGGTGAAATCGCTCTACAAGCAGCCGGACAAGGTCACCGCGACGATCGAGAAAGACGGCAAGTTCCAGAATATCGAGACCGAGCGCGTCATCATGGCCGTGGGGATCGTGGGCAATGTGGAGGATATCGGCCTCGAAGACACCAAGGTGGTGGTCGAGAAGTCGCACATCGTGATCGACGAGTGGGGCCAGACGGCCGAGCCGGGTATCTGGGCCATCGGCGATGTCGCCGGCCCGCCATGGTTGGCCCACAAGGCGTCTCATGAGGGGATCATCGCGGTCGAGAAGATGGCCGGCGAGAAAAACCTTCACCCCCTCGACACCAGCCGCATCCCGGGTTGTACCTATTGCAGCCCCCAGGTGGCGTCGATCGGCATGACCGAAGCCGCCGCGAAGAAGGCCGGTCGCAAGATCAAGGTCGGGCGCTTCCCGTTCCAGGGCAACGGCAAGGCGATCGCGCTTGGTGAACCCGAAGGTCTGATCAAGACGATCTTCGATGCCGATACGGGCGAGTTCCTGGGTGCCCACATGATCGGGGCCGAGGTGACCGAGCTGATCCAGGGTTACGGCATCGCCAAGACCCTCGAGACGACCGAGCATGAACTCATGGAATCCGTCTTCCCGCATCCGACCCTGAGCGAAATGATGCACGAGTCCGTGCTTGACGCTTACGGGCGCACGATCCATTTCTAGTTCATGACTTCTACACCCGTTCGCGACAAGAGCACCGACCCCGCGCTCCGGCATCCGGAGAAGCGCAACCGGCCGGACAACCCCATCCAGCGCAAGCCGGACTGGATTCGTGTGAAGGCGCCGACCAGCAAGGCCTATCACGAGACCCGCAAGATGATGCGCGACCTCAACCTGGCCACGGTCTGCGAAGAGGCAGCCTGCCCGAATATCGGTGAATGCTGGGCCAAGAAGCACGCGACGATCATGATCATGGGCGACACCTGCACGCGCGCTTGTGCGTTCTGCAACGTGGCAACCGGCGTGCCGAAGCCGCTGGACCCGAACGAGCCGGCAAATGTCGCGGTGGCGGTTGGCGGCATGGCGCTCGAGCATGTGGTGCTGACGTCGGTCGACCGGGACGATCTGGACGATGGTGGCGCGGACCATTTCGGCCAGGTCGTGCGCGCGCTGCGCGCATCGGCCCCGACCACGACCATTGAGATTCTGACGCCGGACTTCAAGGACAAGCCGGGCGCGATCGACGTGCTGGCACAGGACCCGCCGGACGTGTTCAACCACAATCTGGAGACCGTGCCGCGGCTCTACCCGACGATCCGCCCCGGCTCGCGTTATTTCACCAGCCTCGATCTGCTGCACCGGATCAAGGACAAGGTGCCAAGCATCTTCACCAAGTCCGGCCTGATGGTCGGGCTCGGCGAGACCCGTGAAGAAGTCGGGCAGGTGATGGATGATCTGCGCGCCGCCAACGTCGATTTCCTGACCATCGGCCAGTATCTGCAGCCGACCCCGAAGCACGCCCGGATCGACAAGTTCGTCACGCCGGACGAGTTCGAGGGTTACGCCAAGATGGCGCGCGGCAAGGGGTTTTTGCTCGTGTCGGCGACGCCGCTGACCCGGTCGAGCTATCACGCGGGGGATGACTTCGCCAAGCTGCGGGATGCCCGCGAGGCGAAGCTCGCGGCGGCGGGCTGACCGGCAAGACCCGCTTCAGCGTGCCGTCCCACAAGGAAATACGCGTTCTTCCCTATACCCCCGATCAGCTCTATGCGCTGGTCGGTGACATCGAAAGCTATCCCGAGTTTCTGCCCTGGTGTATCGCGGCGCGCAATCGCAAGCGTGAAGACACACCGGATGGCGAGATCGTCTGGTCCGATCTGGTGGTCGGGTTCAAGCTGATCCGCGAACGGTTTACGTCGAAAGTTACGCTGACCCCGCGGCACGACACGCAGGACGCCCGGATCGATGTCGAGTATGTGGACGGGCCGCTCAAATTCCTGCGCAACCATTGGGTCTTTGTGCCACGCGAGGACGGTGCCTGCGAGATCGATTTCTATGTGGAGTTCGAGTTCCGCAGCCGCATCCTCGAGAAAATGATAGGCGCGCTGTTCCACGAGGCGATCAGCCGCATGGTCGGCGCGTTCGAGAAACGCGCGGCCGAACTCTATCGGCCGGTATGACAATTCACTACTGACCCGGCCCGAAGCCGCGATATTTCCTTTTCCGCGTTAGAGTTCTGGTTGGAACCATCAGGAGCAGGACAATATGAGCACTTATGTTACCGAGACCGAGGCTGCACCCTCGGATGTCGCACTCCGCCATTTCCAAGCCATGCTTGAATTCGAGACGGACTGTTGGGATGTTCACGAGAGTCTCGGGACCGGAGATGCAGATTTTGTTCTGCTCGATGTCAGGGGTGCCAGTGCTTTTGCCAAAGGACATATTGAAGGTGCTGTCGATCTGCCACATCGGGAAATAACGCCTGAACGGATGTCCGAGTTTCCGGCAGACAAGTTGTTCGTGGTGTATTGCGCGGGTCCACACTGCAATGGTGCGAACAAAGCTGCTGTCCGTCTCGCACGGCTTGGCATGCCGGTGAAAATGATGATCGGTGGCATTACCGGCTGGCTCGACGAAGGCTTCAGCCTGATAAAATCTGCCTGACGGACAGGGGCCCGGTTCGAGGGTACGCTTTTCTCGTCCCCCGACGCCGTGGCCGGGTCAGCTTTCTCCCTGCACGGTGCGGCGCAGGATCGTGAAAGCCGTCTGGACGGTTGAATCGCGCACGTCGGCGCGGTCGCCGGGAAAGACTTCATGATGGACGATGGTGGGTCGGCCGCGTCCGGCGCAGGCGAAATGCACGAGGCCGACGGGCTTGTCCTTCGTGCCGCCGCCCGGGCCTGCGACGCCGGTGACGGAGACCGTGATATCCGCCAGGGATTTGGCGAGTGCGCCCTCGGCCATGGCGCGGGCGACCTGTTCGCTGACCGCACCATGCAGCGTGATCAGCATCTTCGGGACGCCGAGCATTTCCATCTTGGCCTCGTTCGAATAGGTCACGAAACCGCGCTCAACCACGTCCGACGAGCCCGCAATTTCGGTCAGGCAACCGGCGATCAGGCCGCCGGTGCATGATTCCGCCGTCGCGACCTTCATCTTGGCCCGCCGGCACAGTTCCAGCAGTTCGGCGGCGTCGTGGAGGAGTTGGGCATCGAACATTTGTTATCCAAACAGGGTAGGAAGGGTGCCGGCCGTTCCGAGCCAGACGGCGATGAGCCAGGTCAGGACGCCGGCATAGACTCCCGCACCGATATCGTCGGCCATAATGCCGACCCCGCCATGCAGTTTCTCGAGGTCTTTCAGCGGCCATGGCTTGGTGATGTCGGCGAAACGGAACAGGACGAATGCCACCACGTAGAAGCGCCAGTCGAGCGCCACGGGCAGAATCGCCAGCCACTGGCCGATCACCTCGTCGATGACCACCCGCTGGGGATCCTGCAGGCGGTGGAACGACGCCAGCTTTCCGCTGGCCCACACGCCCACAACGAACCCGATGAAAATCAGGGCCATCAGCAGGAACTGCCCGCCGATCATGACCGCGATGACAGCGAAAGGAAGCGCAGCGAGCGAGCCCCATGTGCCGGGCGCACCCGGCAGGTCACCGGCGCCGAACCATGTGGCGAGCATGCGCGCGACCTTTGGTTCGGCGGCGTCGGATTGTTTTTCGGGTGTCATGGGCTTGTCTCGACGGTAGCGGTCACGCTCGCCTGCGCGGCGATGCCTTCGCCACGCCCGGTAAAACCGAGGCCTTCGGTGGTGGTCGCCTTGACCGAAATGCGGCCGACATCGACCTCGAGAATCTCGGCGATGCGCGCGCGCATCGCATCGCGGTGCGGGCCGATGCGCGGCGCCTCGCAGATTATCGTCATGTCGATATGGACCAGCGCGCCGCGTCGTTGTTGCAGCAGGCCCGCCGCGTGGGCGAGGAACCGGCTCGAGTCCGCGCCGCGCCATTGGGGGTCCGATGGCGGAAAATGGGAGCCGATATCCCCGTCGCCGATGGCGCCGAGGATGGCGTCGGTCAGGGCGTGGAGCGCGACGTCGGCGTCGGAATGCCCGGCCAGCGCGCGGTCGTGGGGAATATCGACCCCACCCAGACGCACATTTTCGCCGGGGCCGAAGGCGTGAACGTCGAAACCCGATCCGACGCGGGTTTCGCGCGTGCCCTGGAGCCAGGCGGCCGCGCGGGCCAGGTCGTCGTCGTGGGTGATCTTGATGTTGCATTCCTCGCCCGCGACGACGGCGACGCGCAGGCCCGCGGCCTCGGCGATCGCCGCGTCGTCGGTGAAGCTGGTGTCACCGGCTGCGCGCTCATGTGCCGTGAGCAGCGCCTGGAATCCGAACCCCTGGGGTGTTTGCGCGCGAAACAGGCCGCTGCGATCGACGGTATCGATGATCGTGTCATCTTCCACCCGTTTGATCGTATCCGTCAGTGGCAGGGCCGGCACCGCGCCGTCCGCGTTTTCCAGTGCTCCGATCACGCGTTCGATCAGGGCATGGGAGGTGAGGGGGCGCGCGCCATCGTGGATCAGCACCCGCGCCGGCGGCGTTCCCCCAGCCAGGCTTTGCAGGCCGTTGCGGACGGATTCCTGCCGGGTCTCGCCGCCGACGACCGACGACCCCAGATCCAGACCCCGGCTGGCGTCGGCGAACCGCGCATCGTCGTCGCGGTGAATGACCGTGTGTACCCTGTCGATGGCAGGGTGTGCAGCGAACGCCTCGAGCACATGGCGCAGGATGGGGCGACCATGCAGATGCTGGTACTGTTTCGGCAGGTCGCCGGACATGCGCGCGCCGCGGCCGGCGGCGACGATCAGGGCAACGGTTTCGGGCGCGTTCTCGGGCACGTTCGGCCACTCCAGTGGAAATCTGGGCGCACGTTAGTCGCCCGCCTGTGCCTTGCCAAGGCGTGGCGCCGAAATCCGGCACGGCAAATGTGGAAGATACCCAGACGCAGGCGTGACGGGCGATGTTGCCTGCACGATCACCGGCCAGTGACCGGCGCGCGCGCGCCTCGTATGATGGGGTCATGGGTGGATCGATCACATTGGGTCTCGCGGCGCTGTTGACGCTGTTGCCGGCGGCGGCGCTGCCATTTGGCCGACGTGATGCGATCGTGCCGGGCGGCGGGTCCATGTTCTGGATTTTGTTACTGGTGGCGACGGTCGGCCCGCTCGCGCTAGATATTTCCGTTGCCGGCGGCATCTGGCGTACGGGGTTCAGCGCCACATTGTGGACGATCATTGCCGCGACGATGGTCATCTACCTGGGCGTCTGTGTTCTGTCGCCGGCCGCGCGCCGCCTGAGCGGCTTGCTGCTGCCCTATCTGGTGTTGCTGGCGCTCATCGCGCTGGCATGGTCGTCCGTTCCCGAGCAGCCCTTGTCGGGCAGCTTGTTGACGACGTGGCTGCGGGTACATATCGGCGTGTCACTGGTCACCTACGGGCTGATCAGTATCGCCGCCGTCGCCGCGCTGGCGATCTGGCTCAAGGAACGGGCATTGCGTGCCCATAAGGTGTCTGGCCGGACAGAGATATTGCCGGCGGTCGCCGATGCCGAGCATTTGCAGATCAGGCTTCTGGTGGCGGCGGAAATCGTGCTCGGGGCCGGTTTGCTGACGGGGGTGGCGACCCAATTGTCCGCGACCGGCGCGGTTTTTGAACTGGATCACAAGACCATCCTGTCGGTGGCAACGTTCGTGATAATCGGGGGATTGCTGCTGCTCAACCGCGGGAGTGGCCTGCGTGGCCGGCGTGCCGCACGCATCGTGCTGTTCGCCTATCTGCTCATCACGCTGGCCTTCCCCGGGGTCAAATTCGTGACCGATGTGCTTGTGGGCTAAAGGCCATAAATAGTTCTTGTTGCACTGCAACATAGCGTCTATTATGCACAAACCATAGTCACTTGGTGCATGTGCGCAATAAATGAGCAATATATTCCAGAATCCGTCAGAGCCCCTCAAAATCGGGGCCGTCAGCTTCCCCAACAGGGTCGTGCTTGCGCCCATGTCGGGTGTCAGTGATCGCCCGTTCCGGCGTTTGGCGTCGCGATTCGGTGCCGGTCTGGTGGTATCCGAGATGGTGGCCAGCCGCCAGATGCTTCTGAACACGCGCCAGTCTTCCCAGCGGATGCTGTTTGACGAGGGCACCGGCCCTGTGGCAATCCAACTGGCGGGCACCGAACCCCAGATCATGGCCGACGCGGCCGTGCTGGCCGTCGAACGGGGCGCCGATCTGATCGACATCAACTTCGGTTGCCCGGCCAAGAAGATTGTCCGCAAGGCGTCCGGTTCGGCGATGATGCGCGATGTCCCCCTGGCGACAGCGATCATGCGGGCCGTGGTCGATGTGGTTGACGTGCCCGTGAGCGTGAAAATGCGCACCGGTTGGGACGATGACAGCCGGAATGCCCCCGAACTTGCACGCATCGCCGAGGATATCGGGGTGCAGATGCTGACAGTTCATGGCCGTACCCGTTGCCAGTTCTATACCGGCACGGCCGACTGGGACTTTATCGCAAACGTAAAAGACAGCGTGTCCATACCGCTGATCGCGAACGGCGATATTCGCACGATCGAAGACGCGTATGCCTGTCTCGACCGGTCTGGCGCGGACGCGGTGATGATTGGTCGCGCGGCCCAGGGGCGCCCCTGGTTCCCCGGCGATGTGGCACATCATTTCGCGACCGGGCAGGTCCGGCCCGAACCCGATATCGCCGCGCGCTGGCGCATCCTGCGCGAGCATCTCGACGGGATGCTCAGTCTGTATGGCGTGAGCACCGGCATTCGCAACGCCCGCAAGCATATCGGCTGGTACATCACGGGAATTCCCGGTGCCGCCGAGTTCCGCAATGTGGTCAACAACACGCTCGACGAGCGGGTGATTTTTGACGAGATGCACCGTTTCCATGACTTGTCGCTGGAGGCCGCGTGATGACGATCGCCGATGATCTTTCGCGCCATTCCGCCGTTGGCATGTTTGCCGGTGTTGACCCCGTCTCGATTCTCAACGCCCTCAGCGACGCCGTGATCGCGGTCGGTGAGGACAACACGATTCGCTTTGTGAACTACGCGGCCGAGCAGATGTTCGGCGTCGCGGCACATGGTCTTGTCGGCACCTCCCTGGATGGCTTCATTGCATCCGACAACCCGTTGTTCTTCATCATAGAAAAAGCCAGGCGGGCCGGCGCGAGTTATGCCGAACGCGATGTGCGTATCGAGGGGCCGCGGTTGAACGAGCGTGAGATGTCCGTTCAGGTGCAGCCCTCTCCCGAAGACGGCGGCGTGGTGATCATCAGCCTGCATGAGCAGACGTTGGCACGGCATATCGACCGGCAGCTGGTGCATCGCGGTGCGGCTCGATCGGTGACGGCGATGGCGTCGATGCTGGCCCACGAGGTCAAGAACCCGCTTTCCGGTATTCGCGGTGCAGCACAGCTGCTGGAAGACGATACGGACGAGAACGGGCGTGAACTGACGCAGTTGATCTGCGAAGAGGCCGACCGGATCGTCTCCCTGGTAAATCGCATGGAGGCGTTCTCCGATGAGCGGCTTCCAGAACGATCCGCGGTAAACATTCACGAAGTCCTCGATCGGGCACAACGTTCTGCGGAGAGCGGCTTTGCCCGCAATGTCCGGTTCGTACCGTTGTTCGATCCTTCCCTCCCGATGGTATTCGGAAACCGGGACCAGCTGATTCAGGTGTTCCTCAATCTGGTGAAGAATGCGGCCGAGGCCGTCGACGACCAAGGCGGCGAAATACGCATCGAAACCCGTTACCGACACGGGCTGCGCCTGGCCCTGCCCGGGACCGGCGAGCGGGTCGACCTGCCGATCGAAATCACCATTCGTGACAATGGATCAGGGGTGCCCGCCGATATCCAGCCCTACCTGTTTGATCCCTTCGTGACATCCAAGAAAAACGGAAGCGGGTTGGGGCTGGCTCTTGTGGCCAAGCTGGTTGGCGACCATGGCGGCGTCATCGATCTGGAGAGCGATAATACGGGCACCGCGTTCAAGGTGATGCTGCCGGTGGATGACACGGCGGCGGGAGATACGACATGAGCGCCGCGACGATTCTCGTTGCCGATGACGACCGGAGTATCCGCACCGTTCTGGGCCAGGCGCTGGGACGCCTTGGCCATGAGGTGCGCTCGACCGGGACGGCGGCCAACCTCTGGCGCTGGATTGCCGACGGCGAAGGCGATCTGGTGATCACGGATGTGGTCATGCCCGACGAGAATGGCCTCGACCTGATCCCCCGAATTCGGAAGATTCGCCCCGACCTGCGCATCATCGTGATGAGTGCCCAGAACACACTGCTGACCGCCGTTCGGGCGACCGAACGCGGCGCGTTCGAATATCTGCCCAAGCCCTTTGACCTCAAGGAGGTGGTCGAGGTCGTCCAGCGCGCATTGTCCGAGAGCCCGGCGCCCGCCGCGGCACCGGATCACGGTCTGCCGGGCGAGGAAGAGGATCTGCCGCTGATCGGGCGTTCCTCGGCGATGCAGGACATCTACCGGGTGCTGGCCCGACTGATGAATACCGATCTGACGGTCATGGTGACCGGAGAATCGGGCACTGGCAAGGAACTGGTCGCGCGCGCACTGCACGACTATGGCAAACGCAAGTTCGGCCCCTTCGTGGCGATCAACATGGCCGCAATCCCGCGCGAACTCATTGAAAGCGAGCTCTTCGGCCATGAGAAGGGGGCCTTCACCGGCGCCACCAGTCGGTACTCGGGACGTTTCGAACAGGCGGAGGGCGGCACGCTGTTCCTCGATGAGATCGGCGACATGCCGGTTGAGGCCCAGACACGTTTGCTCCGGGTGTTACAGGAAGGTGAGTATTCGACGGTTGGCGGCCGCACCCCGATCTCCACGAACGTACGCATCATCGCCGCGACCCATCGTGATCTGCGCCTCGCCGTCCGTCAGGGCCTGTTCCGGGAAGATCTCTACTACCGTCTGAACGTGGTGCCGCTGCGCATTCCGCCCTTGCGCGAGCGATCCGAGGATATCCCGGAGCTGGTCCGGCATTTCCTTTCGAATACCGAAACCGGCGGT
Source organism: Alphaproteobacteria bacterium (assembly GCA_039980135.1). Taxonomy (NCBI): domain Bacteria; kingdom Pseudomonadati; phylum Pseudomonadota; class Alphaproteobacteria; species Alphaproteobacteria bacterium. The sequence continues at coordinate 220,045 of JBDXCV010000013.1, read as the reverse complement.
ATGGCTCCCAAGACCTTTGTCCCGGAGGCGATGCTGCGCCTGCAGGACTATCGCTGGCCGGGCAATGTCCGGGAGTTGGAAAACCTCGTGCAGCGGCTGACCGCACTCTACAGCCAGGAAGTCATCAGCGTCGAAATGATCGAGGCGGAACTGGCGCAGTCCGCACCGGGCTCGGCAGGCGAAGCGGGGGGCGAGGACGAATCGCTTTCCGGCGCCGTCGAACGCCACTTGCGGACATATTTCTCGGCCCACCGGGACGGATTGCCGGCCCCCGGACTCTACGGTCGGATGTTGCATGAACTGGAGCGCCCACTCATCGCGCTGGCGCTTGAGGCCACGCGCGGTAATCAGCTTCGCGCCGCCGAAATGCTGGGGCTGAACCGGAACACATTACGTAAGAAAATCCGTGAGTTAGACATTGATGTTGTACGAGGCGTAAAATAGGAAATCGTGCGTTTTCACCGAATTGACCCCATATTGGGTCTACCCCTGATGGGGCAACGGAAGCACGTGCACTATCGAGCATCGAATGACCGATGAAGTAAGCCCCGGGAAGGCGCACGGACAGGCCTTGCATGTGACGTCTGAACCGACGCCGGAATATGCGGGAGGTTCCGGGCGCCGGGACGCAGCCGCCATGCGGCGCGTGGCCATGTGGGCCGGGCGTGCCAACATCGGTAGACGCCTTGCCTTCATGCTTATGGCGGTCGGCGTCACCGCCGGTATCGCGACACTCCTGACCCTGACGGGCAACAGTGATTTCGGCATGGGCGATTCCGCGCTCGATGTGCTGGTTGCCGTCGATCTCGTGCTCGTTCTGGCGCTCGGTGCGGTTGTCGTCCAGGGTCTGGTGCGCCTATGGGGTCAGCGCCGCGCCGGTCTGGCAGCAGCCCGCTTGCATGTCCGGCTCGTCGGTCTGTTTTCGATCGTTGCGATCGTCCCGGCGATCCTGGCCGTTGTTCTGGCGGCCTTGTTCTTCAATGTCACGATTCAGAACTGGTTCAGCGACCGGGTGCGCCAGGCCGTCGAGAGTTCGGTGCGGGTCTCGGAAGCCTATCTGAGCGAGCATGAACAGATCTTCCGGTCGGACGCGTTCGCGATGACCGAGGAACTGAACCGAATCTGGCCGCAGATCGCGACCGATACCCGACGAACCCAGCGCAGCCTGGATGTTCTGGCCGAACGCCATTCCGTGCATGGCGCGCTTCTGCTCGACCCGACGGGGCGAATCCTGACCCAGGCTGGCTTCACCTCGTCCCTGACCTTCGATCTGCCGCCCGCCTGGGCCTATGTCGATTCGAGCAACGGCGAACCCGTGGTCCTGGTGGCGGAGGGGCGCGACCGTGTGCGGGCCCTGATCGGGCTCGATGTGCGCCCCAAGGTATTTCTCTATGTCGGCCGGTTCATCGACCCGAACGTACTGGAGTTGCGCGAGACGACCCGTCGCGCGGCGAACGACTATGCGCTGGTCGAGTCGGAACTGACCGACTTGCAGATCGAACTCGCAGCAATTTTTGTCATCGTCACGCTGCTGTTGCTCATGACGGCAGTCGGGCTCGCCTTCGTTTTTGCCAACCGTTTAACCCGCCCGATCGCCAGCCTCGTCCATGCCGCGGAAATGGTGCGCTCGGGTAATCTTGGTGTGCGTCTTGCCGAGGCGAGCCGGTCCGACGACGAGATCGGCATGTTGACCCGCGCCTTCAATCGCATGACGCGCCAGCTCGATGAGCAACGCCGCGAACTGACGGAAGCGAACCGGCAGCTCGAGGATAGGCGGCGGTTCACCGAAGCGGTTCTCGGCGGTGTGTCGGCGGGGGTTGTCGGCCTCGACAATACCGGGCGTGTCAGCCTGCCGAACCGGTCCGCGACCGCGTTGCTTGGTATTCGGCTGGACGAACTCATGGGTCGCCAGCTCGGCGAGTGTGTGCCGGAACTGGCCGATCTGATTGCGCGCGCGGTCGGCGACCCCGAGCGGCTTGTCGAGGATGAGGTCTCGGTTGAAACCGGCACCGACCGCAAGACCCTGCATGTCCGGATCGCGGCGGAGCATGATGCCCAGCAAACAGTGATCGGGTTTGTGGTGACATTCGATGATGTCACGGAGCTTCAATCGGCGCAGCGCAAGGCAGCGTGGGCGGATGTGGCGCGGCGTATCGCGCATGAAATCAAGAACCCGCTGACCCCCATTCAATTGTCGGCGGAGCGCCTGAAGCGAAAATATCTGAAAGAGGTCCAGAGCGACCCGGATGTGTTTGCCCAATGTACGGACACCATCGTCCGGCAGGTCGGGGACATCGGCCGAATGGTCGATGAGTTCTCGGCGTTTGCACGGATGCCCAATCCCGTTATGCGGCCGGTCGACCTGGCGAAGATCTGTCGCGAGGCGATTTTCCTGCAGGATCAGGCGCACGCGGATATTCGGTTCGAGACCGAATTTCCGGGCATCCCGGTGCTCGCGAATTGCGATTCGGGCCTGGTCAGCCAGGCGCTTACCAATCTGTTGCAGAACGCCGTCGATGCGATTGTCGGCCGCCCCGACGGGGCGGATGGCGCGGCGCGCGAGCCGGGGTGGGTGCGCATGCAGCTAACCGAGACCGGGAACACGGCGTCGATCATCGTCGAGGATAACGGTCGCGGCCTGCCGGTCGAGGAGCGCGATCGCCTGACCGAGCCTTACGTCACCACTCGCTCCAAGGGAACCGGGCTCGGGTTGGCGATTGTGTCGCGAATCGTCGAACAACATGGTGGAACCTTGATCCTGGAGGACCGGGGTGTCGGCCTTCCGGGCGCACGCATTGTATTGACCCTGCAGGTCGATCTGCCGCAATCCGGCAATACCGAAGACGATGAACAGTCGACGGCGAGATAGGGGCGATACGTCAGGGCATGGCTGAAGATATTCTCATAGTCGACGATGAAGACGATATTCGTCTTCTGATCGCCGGTGTACTCGAGGATGAGGGGTACGAGACCCGCGATGCGGCGAATGCCGAGCAGGCGATCGAGCAGATCGCGGCGCGGCGGCCGAGCCTCGTTGTGCTCGATATCTGGCTCGAGGACAGCCGCCTTGACGGCATGGAGCTTCTGCATCTGATCCGCCGTGAGCATCCGAACGTCCCCGTCGTGATGATCAGCGGGCATGGTTCGGTCGAGACGGCGGTTCAGGCGATCAAGGTCGGGGCCTATGACTATATCGAGAAGCCGTTCAAGACCGACCGGCTCATCACGATCGTCAGCCGCGCGATCGAGGCGGCGCGTCTGCGGCGTGAAAATCGCGAGTTGCGGCTGCGCGCGGGCCCCGAGACCGAGATGGTAGGCGATTCACCCGGCATCGTGCTGCTGCGCCAGGGAATCGAGAAGGTTGCGCCCACCGGCAGCCGGGTTCTGATCACCGGCCCTGCGGGTTCGGGCAAGGAGGTGGCGGCGCGCATGCTGCATGCCAGCTCGCGCCGCGCCGACCAGCCGTTCGTCGTGGTGAACTGTGCGTCCATGGCGCCGGATCGCATGGAAATCGAACTTTTTGGGGTCGAGTCCGGGCGTACCAGCGAGGCGGAAGGTCGCAAGATCGGTCTGTTCGAACAGGCTCATAACGGGACATTGTTGCTCGATGAAGTCGGTGACATGCCGATCGAGACACAGGGGAAGATCGTTCGGGTTTTGCAGGACCAGACCTTCGAGCGGGTCGGCGGAGGTCAACGAATCAAGGTCGACGTGCGTGTTGTTGCCACCACCACCCGCGACCTGCTCGAGGAAATTCGATCAGGCGAGTTCCGCGAGGACTTCTATTACCGGCTGAACGTGGTGCCGTTCGAAATTCCGAACCTGACCGACCGGCGCGAAGACATACCGAAGCTTGCCGAACACTTCATGCGCCGCGCGTCCGAGCAGGCCGGCATGCCGCCGCGCCGGATCGGCCCCGACGCGATGACGGCCTTGCAGGCCCATAACTGGCCCGGCAATGTGCGTCAGTTGCGCAATGTGATCGAATGGCTGTTGATCATGTCATCGAGCGATTCGAGTGCTTCGATTCGCCCCGAGATGCTGCCCCCGGAAATCATGGATAAAACGCCAAGGGCGTTTCAGAGCAGTGCGAATACGGAGTTCCTGGGGTTGTCGCTGCGCGATGCGCGCGAAGAATTCGAGCGGCAGTATCTTGAGGCGCAGGTCAACCGTTTCGGCGGCAATATTTCCAAGACAGCAACCTTTGTCGGAATGGAGCGTTCGGCGCTGCATCGCAAATTGAAGTCGCTTGGCGTAAAAGGGCCCACCGTTCGAGGTATGGAGTAGGCGGGCGGCCGAACTGTTGAATGCGGCGCCCGGCGGCGCGGCTGGTTTCAGGGGATTCCCATGAAAGCGATTATCTGTGGTGGCGGTCAGGTCGGATCGAGTATTGCGCGCGAGCTGGCTTCGGAGCGCGTGGATGTCACTGTTATCGATCAAAGCCCGGAACTGATCCGACGCATACGCGATACGCTGGATGTGACCACAATGATCGGGTTCGCCTCGCATCCCGATGTGCTCGAGGCGGCGGGTGCGCGCGATGCCGACATGATCGTGGCCGTGACGTTTGCCGACGAGGTGAACATGATCGCATGCCAGATCGCGCACTCGCTGTTCGACGTGCCGATGAAAATTGCGCGCATTCGGTCGCAGGCCTACCGCAATCCGATCTGGGCCGACCTTTTCTCACGCGACAATATGCCGATCGACGTGATCATCTCGCCGGAAATCGAAGTCGCGAAAGCGATCAGCCGGCGCTTCACCGTGCCCGGCTCCTTCGAGATGATTCCGCTGGCGAACGACCGGTTGCGGTTGATCGGCGTCCGGTGTGAAGTGGACTGCCCGATCCTGAATACGCCGTTGCGCCAGCTGACGACGCTGTTTCCGGATCTGCGGTTGTCGATCGTCGGCATCATCCGCGAAGGCAAGCCGATGGTGCCGACCGGCGACGATCATCTGGAGCCGGGCGACGAGGTCTATATCGTCATCGATGCCGAGCATGTGCCGCGCGCCATGGCCGCTTTCGGTCATCAGGAGCAGGAGGCGCGCCGGGTCATCATCATCGGCGGCGGCAACATCGGCCAGAGCCTTGCCGCGGATATCGAGGAACGGTTCTCGGGAATTACTGCCCGGGTCATCGAACTGAACAAGGAGCGTGCCGAAGAAGCGGCCAACGCGTTGGCCAAGACCAGTGTCATCCATGGCGATGCGCTCGATCCGGATATCCTGGCGGAGGCCGGCGTCAGCAAGGCGAGCACGGTGGTGGCGATAACCAACGATGACGAGGTCAACATCCTCGCGTCGTTGTTGGCCAAGCGCTACGGGGCCGAACGCGCGGTCACGCTCGTGAACAGCAACACCTACAACCCGTTGCTGGCGCCCCTGGGCATCGATGTCGTGGTCAATCCCCGGGTTATTACCGTCTCGACGATCCTGCAGATCGTGCGCCGCGGCCGCATTCGCTCGGTCCATTCGATCGGAGAAAACTTCGGGGAGGTCATTGAGGCCGAGGCGCTGGAGACGTCGAGCCTCATCGGCAAGGCGATCAACGATGCCAAATTGCCGACGGGCGTCATCGTGGCGTCGATCCTGCGCGATGACGAGGTGCTGATGGTCACCAAGGATACGGTGATCAATGTCGGGGACAGGATCATCCTGTTCGCGACGAAGGATGCCGTGCGCAAGGTCGAGAAAATGTTCGCCGTTCGTCTCGAGTTTTTCTAGATCACGTCGACGGGAGCCGTTCGTGCCGCGTATTGCCTATGTAAACGGTCGATATATCGAGCACCGTCGTGCTGCCGTGCATGTCGAGGATCGCGGGTATCAGTTTGCCGACGGTGTGTATGAGGTCATCCACCTGTTCCGCGGACGCCTGATCGATGAGGCGCCGCATCTCGACCGACTGGACCGGTCCCTCGGGGAGCTGAGCATCCCCTGGCCGTTGTCGCGAGCGGCGCTTGTTGTAGCCATGCGGGAACTGGTCAGGCGCAACCGCTATGCCACGGGCCTGCTCTACATCCAGGTCACCCGCGGGGTGGCGCCACGCGATCACAAGTTTCCCGAAGAAACGCGTTCGGCCCTGGTCATGACCGTCCGCCCGATTACCGAGTTTCCCGCCGATATGCGCGAGGAAGGCGTCAAGGTCATCACGATTGATGACCTGCGCTGGGCCCGCTGTGACATCAAGACGGTTGCATTGCTGCCCAACGTGCTCGGCAAGCAAGCGGCGGCGGAAGCCGGTGCATATGAGGCGTGGATGTGTGACACGGACGGTTTCGTGACCGAGGGCACATCATCGAATGCGTGGATTGTGACCGCGGACGGGACGCTCGTGACCCGCCCAGCAGGCCCGGACATCCTGCGCGGCATCACGCGCCAGGCCATTATTCGGCTTGCGGGGGATATGGGAATAGCGTTCGAGGAACGAAAGTTCTCCTGCGACGAGGCGCTGGCGGCGCGCGAGGCGTTTTTAAGCAATTCCTCGCACTTTGTGACCCCGGTGACGGCAATCGATGACACGGTCATCGCGAACGGGAAGCCCGGATCGCTGAGCGCGGCGCTACACGAGCGATACATGGAATTCATGGAATCCGTGCCGCTGGCGCTCGGTCGGGGATGAATCCGCGAAATCGGTGCATGAAGGACTGGAAATCCGGTCCGCGAGGCATATCTTATATAAGTGTGTGTCTGGGAAGCCGCGATGCGGTCGGAAACACATGCTAAGTTGAGTTTCGTACAGCGAATATAACAACCAACACAAGAACAAAGCTGAGGTAACAAGATGGCTGCAGAACGGTCACAGAATGTCCAGGACGTGTTCCTGAATAACATTCGAAAAAACAAAACTCCGGTCACGATTTTTCTCGTCAATGGCGTAAAACTGCAGGGAGTCGTGACCTGGTTCGACAATTTTTGCGTCTTGCTGCGTCGTGATGCGCACTCGCAACTTGTCTACAAACACGCGATCTCGACGGTGATGCCGTCGATGCCGATCCAGCTCTTCGAGCCGGAAACAGACGAGGCTGAAGCCGAAGCGGCTGAGTAACCGCGCGTCTTGGGAACCAATGACTACTCCGTGACGGACGAATTCGGCGCCGTGCCAACGCGGACGCTGGTGCTTCAGCCCGTCATCCGTGGCGGCGTCGATTCCAACGGCGGGCGCAGCGCGGACACGCTTCTCGAAGAGACGGCGGGTCTCGCGCGCGCTATTGCGCTGGACATTGTCAGCATGCGGGCCGTGCCTTTGAATCGCCCGCGGCCCTCGACCCTGTTCGGCGGCGGCGTGGTGGAGGAGGTCCATGATCGGCTGGATGCCGACGAGATCGGCCTGGTCATTGTCGGCGGCCCGTTGACGCCCGTTCAGCAGCGCAACCTGGAGCGTGCGTGGAAATGCAAGGTGATCGACCGTACCGGTCTGATCCTCGAAATTTTCGGTGCCCGGGCGCGGACGCGCGAAGGACAATTACAGGTTGAACTCGCGGCCCTGAGTTACCAGCGCAGCCGCCTGGTGCGCTCCTGGACCCATCTCGAACGCCAGCGCGGCGGGTTCGGGTTCGTTGGCGGCCCCGGTGAGAGCCAGATCGAGATCGACCGGCGTCTGATCGATGACAGGATCGCCCGGCTCAAGCGGGAACTTGAGCAGGTGCGGCGTACACGAGGACTGCACCGGCGTGCCCGCGCGCGTGTGCCGTACCCGTTAATTGCGCTCGCGGGCTATACCAACGCCGGAAAATCGACGCTGTTCAACCGGGTCACGGATGCCCAGGTGCATGCCGAAGACATGCTTTTCGCGACACTCGATCCGACAATGCGCCAGCTCGAACTGCCATCGGGCAGAACGGCGATACTGTCCGATACGGTCGGGTTTATCTCCGATCTGCCGACGGACCTCGTCGCTGCGTTTCGCGCCACGCTCGAAGAGGTGACGGCGGCCGACGTGATTGTTCACGTGCGCGATTGTGCGGATCCCGACACGGAGGCCCAGAACCAGGATGTCGAGGCGATCCTCGAAAACCTGCTCGCGGGCGCCGAACGCGGCCCCGATGACGACAGCGAAAAGAAGGGGCCGCCGGCGCAGTTGGAGGTCCTGAACAAGATCGACCTGATCGATGCCGACGAGCGCGCGTTCCTCGCCGACCGGGCGCGGAACAGCGACGATGTGGTGATGCTATCGGCCGTCACCGGTGAAGGCTGCGCCGCGTTGCTGGCCCGGATCGACGCCATTCTTGCAGCCGGGGAAACCGTCGAGACGTTCGATGTTTCGTTTGCCGATGGCGCGGCGCTTGCCTGGCTCTACGAGAAGGGCGAGGTGCTCAAGCGGGACGACAGCGGCGCGAACACGCGGATTACCGTGCGGCTGGCACCGCGAGATGTGGCGCGGTTCCGCCGTCGCCTGGATGAAGGGGCGATGGCGCCATGAGCCGGGAACGACCGGACATGGATCGGGTCGCGGAACTGATCGCGACCGCGGCAGCGGAGATAATATTGCCGCGTTTTCGTCGTCTGAAAGACGGCGAAATCGATGAAAAAGATGGCGGCGAACTGGTCACGATCGCGGATATCGAGACAGAGACATGGCTCACCCAGCGGCTGCCCGAACTGGTGCCGGGCAGCACCGTGGTGGGCGAAGAGGCGGTGTTTGCGGACAAGTCGGTCTTCGACAGGCTGGCCGGAGACGACCCGGTCTGGGTCATCGATCCGGTGGACGGCACCTCGAACTTTGCGAATGGGCGTGCGACGTTTGCGGTCATCGTGGCCTACGTTATCCACGGCGAGGTGCAGGTGGGCTGGATCTACGAACCGGTTTCCGAAACGCTTGCCTTGGGCGCGCGCGGCGACGGGGTGCGTCTGAATGGGCGCGATGTCGCGCTCGGGAACGCGGAAACGGAAACCGACTTCGTCGGCACGGCGGCCCGATACCTGCGTGAACGCGCCGAACGGGCGCCGGAGACAGTCCGGGAAGTCTTCCGGCCCCGCTGTGCAGGTCATGAATATGTCCAGATATTGTCGGGCGAGCGGGCATTTTCGGCGTATACGAAACTGCTGCCGTGGGATCATGCAGCCGGTACGTTCCTGGTTCGCGAGGCGGGCGGCCATAATGCCCTGCTGAATGGCGGGCGCTACGATCTGACCAAGCCGAAGGGCGATATGCTGACAGCGCGCAGCCAGGACGTGTGGCAAAAAATACATGCGGTGATCGCATCGAGCGAAAGCGACGAACGATAAATTAAGGAGGGGACGGATGTCCGATCAGGTGAAAGCAACTTTTATCGGCCTGGGGGTCATGGGTTACCCGATGGCCGGCCATTTGCGAACGGCGGGACATGCCGTGTCCGTCTATAACAGGACCGGCAGCAAGGCCGACGCATGGGTCGCCGAAGGCGGCGGTACAGCTTACCCGACCCCGCGTGAAGCAGCCGAGGGCAGTGATATCGTGTTTGTCTGCGTCGGCAATGATGACGATGTCCGCAGTGTCGTCCTGGGAGACGACGGTGCGCTGGCCGGCATGACGGCGGGGGCGATCCTCGTGGATCACACTACGGCGTCGGCGGATCTGGCGCGTGAACTGGCCGAGACCTGCGCCGGCCTTGATATCGGGTTCCTTGATGCGCCAGTGTCGGGCGGGCAGGCCGGTGCGGAAAACGGCTCGCTGACCGTAATGGTCGGCGGTGCGCCGGAAATATTCAACCGCGCGAACCCGGTGATCGATGCCTATGCCCAGGCGTGTACCCTGATCGGCCCGAGCGGATCGGGCCAGCTTGCCAAGATGGTCAACCAGATCTGCATCGCGGGTGTGGTCCAGGGCCTGTCCGAGGCGATGAATTTCGGCATGAAGTCCGGGCTCGATATGGAAAAGGTCATCGGTACCATTTCGAAGGGCGCGGCGCAGTCCTGGCAGATGGAAAATCGCTGGTCGACCATGGTGGACGGTCAGTACGAATTCGGGTTCGCCGTCGACTGGATGCGCAAGGATCTGGGAATTTGCCTGGCCGAGACGGCGCGCAACGAGGCGCGCCTGCCGATGACAGCGCTGGTGGACCAGTTTTATGCTCAGGTCCAGGCGCGTGGTGGCGGCAGGTGGGATACGTCAAGCCTGCTTCAGCTTTTGACGGACGACGACTAGCGCCAGGTCTCGGCCGGCGCCCCCAGTGCCGCGAACAGAGGCTCGAGATGCGCCTCATAGTGCCGCCAGCGTTCGATCGATGAGCGATAGATCGGCTGACGGACCTGGGCGTTGCTGCGGGTCTTCACGTTGCGTGTCGTTTTATGGAAATCGAGGCATTGGGGCTCCCAGTCGAGGCCGCAGAATGAAACCATTCGGCGCGACCAGTCCTCCTGCGCGTCGACCAGGTCCTCATATTTCACATCGAGGATGCGGCCCGGCAGCACCGCGTGCCAGTGGGCCATCAGCCGCTCATACTGGCGATAGTAGCGGCCCAGGTTGGTGAGGTCGTAGGAGTAGGGGTGGCTGCCGACGAAGTCGCCGAAGAAGATGGACAGACAGGTGTCGCGCGGGTCCCGTCGGCAATGAATAATCTGGGCATTGGGAAACAGGGTCGTGATCAGCCCCACATGATGAAAGTTCCCGGGCATCTTGTCGGTGATGCGCGTGGCATGGGGGTCTGCCCTTTTCAGACCAGCGAGAAATTGCTCGGCGATAACCTTTCCGGAATCTGCCGTGAGGCCTTCGACGCAGGCCGGATAGGGTCGGCTGTCGTTCAACGCCTCGGACAGCCGATCGGCAAGCTGCAGCATCTCTTCGCGTTCTCCCGCACCACGCACACGCGAGTGGCTGGCTAGAATTTGCTCGACCAGCGACGTGCCCGACCGGGGCATGCCGAGGATGAAAACGGGTACTTCGGAGGGGTTGCCCCAACCCTTTGTGCGTTCGAAATGCTGCCGGTCGAAACTGTCGATCAAACCGTCGATATGCCGGGCATAGCCCCGGATATCGAAGACCACATCCTTGAGCAGGTTGCCGTTCCTGTAGTGCTCGAACGCATCGGCACAGGCCCCTACATTGTGACAGCTCGCGCCGGCTGCCATGTGCAGGACCGCGCGCCGCGATGATGTCGTGGCCTCGTCCTCGATGGCGGAAATGAGGCCGGTAAACTGTTTGTCGCCCGGTGCGAGTTCTTTCAAATTGGCCAGTTCGCGCAGGGCGCCGGCATGGCCGGGTGATTGCGCGATGGTTCGATGAAGCCAGCGCTTGGCGTCGCTTAACGCGCCGGCATCGATGAGGGCGCGCGCGCGCCCGTAATGCGCCTCGATCGAGGTCGGGACCTGTTCCAGAACGGCATCGAAATCTGCAATCGCGCGCTGGCTCTGCCCGGCACGGTAGCGCGCCCAACCGAGGAGCAGAAGCGGCCGGATCGCGTCGGGATTCTGGAGATGGGCGTCTTCGAGCATCGCAAGCGCGTCGTCATGCCGCGCGAGCCGGCTCAACAGACGGCCATATTCGCAACGCACGTCGAGGCTCTGCGGGGCGATCTCGTGCGCACGCGCCAGGAAATCCTGGGCCAGAAGGAAATTCTCGGCATCGAAGGCGTGACGCCCCAACGCGATGAGTGGCCGCGCATCGTCCGGCACCGCTCGTCGCGCACGCTCGAGCGCCGCGAACGCCGCATTCGGGTCGCCACGGTTTGTCAGCCAGCGTGCGCAAGTCATCGCAGATCGATACTCCCGGGAAACGCCGCTACCGGGGAGGGTCAGCACAAGCGCACCGAGGGCCGCGGCGCGGCCAAGCAGGTGCCGGCCGAGTTGGCGGAACAAGTTCCGCCGCAGCAATCGAAACGCGAACCGCTGGACACGGGTGGCCTCGGCGCGGTTGCCCCGGGCCGCGATTGCGCCGGCGAGCCCGAACGCAGCCTCATGGGCGCGCGGGTCGAGAATCCAGGCATCGCGAAACTGTCGTGTGGCCCCTTCGATGTCCCCCGTTCGCCGCAGGGTTTGGCCGAGTGCGATCCGGTACGGCGCGAAACCGCGCCGCATGTCGACGGCGCGCGACAAATGGGTGTGTGCCGTGTCGAAGTCCTCGTTGCGCAATGCGGTCATGCCCGAGAGGAACCAGGCGTCGGGCTGATCGGGGTGAATTTCGATGAGCGACCGGCAGGTCTCGCGCGCCTCGCTCAGGCGCCCGCCGCGCACGGCCTCGCGGGCATTTTCGAGCAGATCGTTCAGCAGAGGGCCGTCGCTATGCCCGTCGAGAACACTCATATCCATCGCCATTCTCCCCGTCATTCATGCCGCACGCACAATGGTCATTCATGCCGCACGCACAATGCGCGCATGTGTTTGCATCGCGGGACGAATGTAGGAAAACGAGATTAATGCACGTTTGATTTTTCGTTGGATTTTAAGGGATTAGCTGACGTGCTGGCTCAAAGCCCCTGTTTTTTCGCCACCTGCCAGCGTTCCTCATAATCATCCAATTCAACCTTTTCCCGGTCCAGGCCATCGTCCCGGATCGATGTCTCGACATAGCGAAAACGGCGTTCGAATTTGCCGTTGGTGCCGCGCAGCGATTCTTCGGGATCGAGCTTCAGGTGCCGGGCGAGATTGACGCAGGAGAACAGCAGGTCACCCATTTCGTCGGCCAGTCTTTCAGGGCTGCCGCCGCCGGTGATTTCGGCTTTCAGCTCGCCGAGTTCTTCGTCGATCTTCTCGATGACGGGACCGATTTCCGCCCAGTCGAACCCGCCACGCGCCGCGCGCTTTTGCAGTTTCTCTGCGCGCGTGAGAGCGGGCAGGCCGATCGGCACATCGTCCAGCAGGCTGGGCTTTTCACCTTTGGCGTGGGATTTGCGCATACGTTCGGCCGCTTTCTGTGCCTCCCAATTGTCGCGCAGGCTCGAGTTCGGATCGTGATTTTCGGTGTCGAAGACATGGGGGTGACGGCGGACCAGCTTGTCGGCGATGGCGCCGGCGATGTCTTCGAAATCGAAAGATTTCTCTTCTTCCGCCATGCGCGCGTGGAATACCACCTGGAGCAGGAGATCCCCGAGTTCTTCGCGCAGACTGTCGCGGTCGTCGCGTGCGATGGCGTCGGCAACCTCATAGGCTTCCTCGATCGTATAGGGCGCAATCGATTTGAAGTCCTGGGCAATATCCCAGGGGCAGCCGTCGGTCGGATGACGCAACTGCGCCATGATTTCATTGAGCCGATCGATGTTCCGCGTCGTCATTCCAGCCTCCGGTCGAACAGGAGGCGCAGCCTAGAGGGTGTGGGGAGTCGGAGGAACGGCAGACCTACTGGGCGAGGCGCAGATTTGTCAGCTCATTGCCGATCTCGTGGAACACGTCCTGCAACTCATCGTTCGAGGGGGAGTCGAAGTAATGCGCCGGCGACGTGGCGCAGTTCCGATACAAATCCTGGGTCGCGTTGTTGTTGAGCTGGAACGTGATCGCAAAGATGATGATGCCCTCGCTCTTCATTGCGTTGCAGACCGCGAGCATCCGGGTGTTGATCTCCGCCGTCGCCGCGCCGCCATTCGTGGTGCCGAGCCGTCCCTCGCTGACCCGCCCGTAGGCCGTGTAGTCGGCGTCGGGATTGTTGGGCAGACCGGTGGGCCAGTCGTACCACTGGTTCACACCGTCGGTGAGCATGATCGCAACCTTGTCCATCAGCGGCGTGTCGTAATCCAACGGCAACTCCGACGGTGTTGCGCCACCCCAGAGGCCTTGCCATGTTGGGGACAGAACGCGCCAACCCCAGGCCAGACCGAGATTTGCCATGGTGCCGCCGCGGTGCCATGGCTGCATGTCGTCGATCGAATCATGCACGCTGGTCTTTTCGGCCACGAGCGGTGTGATTGACGGTCCGCAACCGAGATTCGGGCCGAGCCCGTCATTCTGGGCGCCGTTGGCTTCGTCGATGTTGGCCCAGTCCCAGTCATTGTCGCCGGTTTGCGGCGTATAAACGCCGCTGGTCGACGACCAGTACTGATGTACAAAGGGCTGGGTGCCGGGCAGATCGTCGGTCTGATCGAACGGCGCGTTCCGCGCTTCGATGCAGCCTTTCCACTGGATCGCGGTCAACGCCTGCCAGTCGGCTGGGTTGATGTCCGGCTGGGCACCGACATTTGCCTGCAGAGCCTGGAAGGGAAGATTGTTGAAGCTGGCGAATTCATCGGCCGCGTAGTTCGTTGCCGCTTCCCAGACAGGCGGCAGGTATTCCGCCGGATCATAGGCGGCCAGCCAGCCCGTGCGGCCGGCGCCGACATTCACCGTGGCGGCATAGGGTATCAGCGAGACCCAGAAGTCGTTCACGGTTTCCTCTTCCCCGTAGAGAATATCGATGAGGTCGTGGGCCGCCAGTTTCATGGCGTCCATCTTGCCGCCGCCACGCATGGATCCGGTGTTGTCCATGATCAGCGCAAGCTCCATCCCGCGAACCGCGCGATGGACGACTGTTTGCGCACTCACGGTGATATCCTGGAAACCGAGCACCTGCATGAAGGAGGTCGGGATATCGGCTGATGCCGAAAGGGTCAGCAGTCCTTCTGTTTCATCGGCATCGATATTCGGGCCGTTGACCGTCGCCCCGAGATACCCGTCGGGGAAATTTGCGTTGAAAAATTGAAGTATGTCCGCATCCCGGTCCGGCTCCAGCATCGCGCGGCCGCCGGCCAGGCCGGCTGCATCCAGTGCCTGGTGCAGCTTCGTCTTGACCATGTAGCCGCGTGCGGCATCGGTCGCCAGGCCCACGAATCCCACTGTCGGCACGATTCCCACCGCCACGAAGGCCGCGACTGCACCGCGCCGGTCGGGCCACAATCTCAACGCGCCGAGAGCAAGGCTGCTCAGGATGTCGGACATGAATATGGAGAGACGTTTCATGGGCACCGCGGCGTTGTTTCGGTGCGTCAATACTTATGTGTTGTGACCCTCCCATCAATTTCTATCGGATAAAGATGTCGATATCCGGATATGTGATAAATAAAATAATATCAACGTGTTAAAACGTTTTTACTTTCCCTCGACGATTGCCAGATATATCGATGAAATTTCAATCAATTTTCTGCTAAAAATAAAATAGTAATAATATATCATCGTATTAAATAAATAACCGTAACAACGGCATTTCGCAACATGTAAAATGCCTTACGAATACAATAACTGTACATCGTTTTTAACACTTCCTTAAGGCCTGCAGCGCGATGCTTCGCCGCGTCACTACTGCGTCCACAAGGAGATAAGCGATGTACCAAACTCTTAAAAATCTTTCCCGCGATGAGTCGGGTGCCACCGCCATCGAGTACGGCCTGATCGCCGCACTTGTGTCGGTTGCCTCGATCGGTGCCCTGACCCTGATGGGGGGCTCGCTGGATACGATGTTCACGGCTGTGTCGGGACGTCTCGACACTGCAGTCGCGAACATGCCGGCTGGTGCTGGCACCGGCGGCGGTACCGGTGGCGGTACGGGTGGCGGCACCGGTGGAGGTACCGGCGGCGGCACGGGTGGCGGTACGGGTAGCCCGTAAACACCACACAAGTGAAACGGCGGGCGGCGCCAGGCAGGTGCCGTCCGCCACTCACGCTCCAGAACACACCCGACGGATTTCGGAACTGATCAACATGACGTCATTTTTCTCGCTCCAGATCATTCTTCTGCTCGGCCTTCTGGGTCTGGCGGTCACCGCCGCGGTCACGGATCTGCGGAGCTACCGCATTCCCAACAGCATCAGCCTGGCGATTGCCGCCAGCTTTCCGATTTTTGTACTGGCCGGCGGCGCGGATTTTCGGGGCGGGCTCTTCGCGGGCGGCCTGGTCTTCGCGGTCGGTGTCTTTCTCTACTCACGCGGCTGGATGGGCGGGGGCGACGTGAAGCTTCTTGCCGCGCTCAGCCTGTGGGCCGGAACGGAGCTCGTCCTGCCGATGGTCGTCATCATTACGCTCACCGGCGGGATCATGAGTTTCGCCGAATGGTTCCGCATCGGCGGTTTCAACCGGCTGCTGGCCCGACATATTCCGACGATGGACGGCGCGATCGCCGTGCCGGCCGCCCGTGAGCGGGCCGTCGTGCCCTATGCAGCGGCGATCCTCGCCGGTGCGCTTTATGTGGCCGTTTCGCGTGCGGTCATTCTCTTCGGCTCTCTGGAGGCATTCTGATGAACGTACGACTGATTGGTCTCGTCCTGGTCGCGTTGATCGCGGCCGGTGGCGCCATCTTCGGCGCGAACAGCTGGCTTGCGGGCCAGCGTGCCGCGCTTGAGGCCGCCAACCGAAATCAGGTGCAGGTCAAGAAGGACCATACCCGCATCATTGTCGCCAAACGGGGGCTACCCGCCGGAACGCTCATCAAGAAGACCCACCTACGTTGGCAGGCTTGGCCCGACGCCGGTGTCGCGGACGCCTATCTTGTCGACGGCAAGACCAATCTCGAAAGCCTTGTCGGCACGGTTGTGCGGCTGGGCATCGCCGCGGGCGAACCGATAACAGAGACCCGCGTCGTGCGGCCGGGCCAGCATGGATTCATGGCGGCAGTCCTGCGTCCCGGGTTCCGCGCCATCACGGTGGGGGTTAACACGACCAGTGGCGTGGCCGGGTTCGTGTTCCCGGGTGACCGGATCGATCTGATTCTCTCCCACTCCGTGGGACGTGAAGGCCAGAACGGGCGCGTGCGACGCGCTTCCGAGACGGTGTTGACCGATGTCCGCGTGCTGGCCATCGACCAGTCGACGAACGATCAGGCCGAGAAACCCAACCCGTCGAAGAACGTCACGCTCGAGGTCACCCCCAAACAGGTCGAAATCGTTTCCCTGGTGACCGACATCGGCCGCCTGTCCCTGAGTCTGCGCAGTTTGCAGCGCGATGAGGGTGCGATCGGCGGGCCGGACGTCGCCGGTGCGGCTGGCACGCCGGGTAGTGTCCCTGGGGCCGCTCCGGACACCGGATCCACCGATCCGCTCGATATCAACCCGATCCTGGCGC
The DNA here is from genome assembly GCA_039980135.1 of Alphaproteobacteria bacterium. Taxonomy (NCBI): domain Bacteria; kingdom Pseudomonadati; phylum Pseudomonadota; class Alphaproteobacteria; species Alphaproteobacteria bacterium. The sequence continues at coordinate 203,113 of JBDXCV010000013.1, read as the reverse complement.
GCCTGGTCAGTGGCGAAGAACCCGCGCGCGGCCGGGGACACACCTGGGATAGCGAAGTCAGCCGATTGCTGATCGCACCGGCCTCGAAGGGAAATTTGCACCAGGTTCGTGTCGTGCGCGGCGAGAATTCAGCCGTCGTCGAGTTCAAGCGAGGCCGAAAATGATCAGGCTTGTTTCGCGTCTCGCCCCCGCACTGGGTCTGCTCACGGCGCTTTCGATGCTGTTGATCGGGGTTGGCGGCGCACAGGCGCAAGCCCCGGTGCGAACGGTCGGCTCCGGCGTCGAGACCATCGACATCGAAGTCAACAAGGGCGCGCTCGTGCGTCTGCCCGCGCCGGCCTCGGCGGTGTTCGTGGCCAACCCCGCCTATGCCGATATTTCGATGAAATCCCCGACCCTCGTCTATGTCATGGCGAAGCGGACGGGGGAGACGTCCCTGTTTGCGCTGGATGGCCGCGATGCGGTGCTGGCGAATATCAACCTGATGGTCACCCACAATGTGTCCGCGTTGAGCGCGTCGCTGCGCTCTGTCCTGCCCGACACGGCGATCGAGGCGCGCTCGGTACCCGGCGGCCTGATGCTGGCGGGGCTTGTCAATTCCGCGACGGAATCCGAGGAGGCACGCCGGATCGCGGCCCGGTTCCTGGCCGAGAACGAAGTCGTGGTGAACCAGATCCAGGTGGTGGGGCCGAACCAGGTCAACCTGCAGGTGCGGATTGCCGAAGTGTCACGCAATGTCCTCAAGCGGCTGGGGTTCAACTTCGATGCGTTGATCGATGTGGGAACTTTCTCTTTCGGATTGGCATCGGGACGCGGCTTTCTGAACCCGGCGCGGACGCTGATCAGCGGGTTGCCGGACACGGGGCTGGCCCAGGCCAACTATATTTCAAGCTCGGTGGATGTTGCCGGGGTCGTCGACGCGCTGGAGACGGAGGGCCTGATTTCGCTTCTCGCCGAACCGAACCTCACGGCGCTGACGGGCGAGACAGCGAGTTTCCTGGCCGGCGGCGAGTTCCCGGTACCGGTCGTGGACAATGATGGTGAAGTGACGGTGAGCTTCAAGCCATTTGGCGTGTCGCTGGCCTTCACGCCGACGATCCTTAGCGCCAACCGGATCAGCCTGAAGGTCCTGCCGGAGGTGAGCGCCTTGTCGTCCTCGGGGGCCGTCAACGTGAACGGATTGAATATCCCGGCACTCACGACCCGGCGCGCAAACACAACCGTCGAGCTCGGGAGTGGCCAGAGCTTTGCCATCGCGGGCCTGCTGCAGGCCGACAGCAATCAGAACGTCAATGAGTTCCCCGGCCTTGCGGATTTGCCGATCCTCGGCGCGCTCTTCCGCTCGACCGAGTTCAACCGGCAGGAGACGGAGCTGGTGATTATCGTCACGCCTTATCTGGTGCGGCCGGTATCGAGCAATGCGCTGCTGGCACCGACGGATGGTTTCGAAATTCCCGACGACTTCGACCGGATTGTCCATGGCGAGACCCAACGCCGGAAGGCAGGCCCGAGCGAACGGGAAGTGCGTGTGCCGGAATTTGATGGGGCGTCCGGGCCCGGCGGTTTTCAGATTGAGTAGAGGTTGACCATGATGCGACGACAGAAGGTGATCAGGAACCGGCGTATTTTTACCAAACGCCCCTCGCGGTGGTGGCCATTGCTGGCTGTCGCGGCGGTGATCGTCACCGGGTGCGCACAGTCCCTGGCGGATTTTAGCCCCGCGCAGTCGCCGCGCGATATTCAGGTGCGATGGGTCTCGCTTGATCATGCGGTCTTGTTCGAACCGGGCACCAGTGTGCTCTCGACGTCGGAACGGTTTCATCTCGATGCGTTCCTGGCGGGGCTGACCCTGCGCCGCGGCGATCGTTTTCTGGTCGATACGGGCGATACCGGCGGGCTCGACCCGTTGGCCCAGGCCCGCGCCACTTCCATTTCGCAACGCCTGCGGCGCCATCTCCCCGGTGTGGATGCGCTGATGTTCTCCGGTGGCGCCGCACCCGCCGGCGGCGCGCGACTGGTGGTCGGCCGGTATGTGGCCGTGCCGCCGAACTGCCCGAACTGGTCGCGCCCGTCGGGCGCCAACCCGGGCAACCTCACGGATGCGAATTTCGGATGTGCCCAGGCGACAAATCTCAGCCTGATGATCGCTGATCCGGCTGACCTTGTGCGCGGGCGAAGCCTGGCGCCGGGAGACGGGCAGGCGCTGTCGCTGGGAATCCAGCGATACCGCGCCGGGAAAGTCAGAAACCCGGTCGCTGTCGAGACGAACGAATAGCGATGACAGTTGCAGCGATCGATACGAGGCGGGAGAGCGGCGTGGTCCTGGCGGCCTTCGCCGCTGATGTGGTGACCGCGACGATGATCGAACAGGTCGCCAGCTATCACTGGCCCGGTGCGACCGTGGTGGAGGGGGGGCTGAGTGCCGCGGCCACCTATCTCGACTGCACGCGCGCGCCCGATTTGCTGGTGGTCGATCTCGGGAACAGCGAGAACCCGCTCGAAGAACTTCTGACACTGGCGGATTCCTGCGAGGCCTCAACCCAGGTCGTGGCGCTGGGCACGGTCAATGATCTGGGCCTCTACAAGCAGTTCGTCGCGGCGGGTGTGGCCGACTATCTGGTCAAGCCGCTTAGCCCCGAAGATCTGGAAACGGCATTGCTGGCCGCCGCGTTCCGCGAACAGCAGGTGATCGAAGCCGTGGATGTGCCACTCGGCAAGATTGTCGTGACAATCGGCGCGCGCGGTGGCGTGGGCGCGACCACAACCGCCACGAACGGTGCCTGGATGCTGGCCGAGGAGCAAAAGCAGAAGGTGGTGCTGGTCGATCTCGATCTGCAGTTCGGTTCCACCGCCCTGTCACTCGACCTCGTGCCGGCCGGCGGCATGATTGAGACGTTGCGCAATCCCGACCGCGTCGACGGGCTGTTTCTGGCGAGTGCGCTGGTGCCCAAGACCGCGAATTTCTCTGTCCTCGCCGCGGAGGAGGATCTCGCGCGCGATGCGAGTTACAGCGCCGCGGGGATCGAACGCCTGATCGAAGAACTGCGCCGCAGTTTCGATTGGGTCTGGATCGACATCCCGCGCACGCTCTGTCACGTGAATTCGAACGTGATCTCGGACGCTTCGTTTATTCATGTGGTGTCCGACCTGTCGCTGGCGGGCATGCGCGATACGATGCGTGTCGCCAACTACTGCGACGGACTCAACCGCGACGCGGACATCGGCGTGATTGTGAACCGGATCGGGAGGGCGAAGGGAATTCCCGTGGCGCAGTTTGCCAAGGGGGTGCCCAAGCCGGTGATCGCGCGGTTGCCCGAAGACTCCAAGGCGGGTGGCGCGGCGACCACGGGCAAACCGGTCGCCCAGATCGCGGGGCGTGGAAAGTTTGCCGTCGGCCTGCGCAAGATCGTTCAGGACATTGCCCCATTGCCGAAGAAACGGCGCAGCCTGCTGTCGTTGCGCAAATCCGGCACGGAGGCAGGGGCATGAGTTTCGGCCGGCGATCCGACGGGACGCCAGTCGTCTCTGGCCGGGAGAATTCGTCGCGCGGAGCCACGCCACGCGCGCGCGAGAACATAGTGTCATTTGCCGAAGCGGGGCATGTCGATCCCGGGGACGGCGCCGACCCGGGACTGGAGCCCGCGCAGTTTGTCGACATGGTCGTCGCGGCGGTGCGCGAAGGAGACGCGATTCAGGATCTGCCGCGCGGTGAGGTGGCGGCCCTGGTGACCCGAACGGCCGAGAAAACGCTGGGTCGTGGCTATCGCAAACTCAACCAGATTGAACAGCGCAACCTGATCACACAGGTCCTGAATCAGGTTTATACCGCGCCCGTGCGTGACGAACCCGCGGCGGCGGAACCGGCGGCGAGCCTCAAGGTCGAAGACGTCAACACCGGGAATGAGGACCCGGCGCACGAATATTCTCTCGATGGTCTGAAGACGGAGAAACGCCAGGTTTCGAAGGTCGTGGAGGATGCACGCCGGAAGGTGCAGCCCGAACTGGTGGAACGAATCGACGTGGGCACGGCCGTGACGTTGCCCCGCGAGGAGCTCGAAGCGCAGATCGCGGACATCGTCACGGAAATCCTGCATGAGGAGAAACTGCAGCTCAATCAGTTCGAACAGCAGGATCTGGTCAAGGTGCTGCTCGACGAGATGCTCGGGCTGGGTCCCCTTGAGCCGCTGCTCGCCGACGAGGACATCACCGACATCATGGTCAACGGGTATGACCAGATCTACATCGAGCGGTTCGGCAAGCTCGAGCTGACCGACATCGCATTCCGCGACAACAAGCATGTGATGAATATCGCGACCCGCATCGTGTCCCATATCGGGCGGCGGATCGACGAGACGAACCCGCTGGTCGATGCGCGGCTGGCCGACGGCAGCCGGGTGAACATCATCATCCCGCCGCTGGCGATTGACGGCCCGTCGATATCGATCCGTAAATTCGCCAAGAAGAAGATCACGCTGGACGTGATGGAGGCGCAGAACAACCTGTCGACGGCCATGGCGAAAGTGATGCGGATCGCCGGCCGCGCCCAGCTGAACATCCTGATTTCCGGGGGCACGGGCTCGGGCAAGACGACGCTGCTCAACGCGCTGTCCCAGATGATCGACCATGGCGAAAGGGTGGTGACAATCGAGGATGCCGCCGAGTTGCAGCTCCAGCAGCCGCACGTCGTGCGCCTGGAGACCCGCCCGGCGAATCTCGAGGGCCACGGGGCGATCACCATGCGCGATCTGGTCAAGAACGCGCTGCGGATGCGCCCGGATCGCATCATCCTGGGCGAGGTGCGCGGCTCGGAGGCCGTCGACATGCTCCAGGCGATGAATACCGGCCATGAGGGCTCGATGTGTACGGTCCATGCGAACCGCCCCCGCGAGGCCCTGACCCGGTTGGAGAACATGGTCGGGATGGCCGGCATAAATCTGCCCGCCAAGGCCGTGCGGACCCAGATCGCCGCCGCGCTCGACATCATCGTGCAAGTCAGCCGCATGCGAGACGGGGTGCGCCGGATCACCCATGTCATGGAGGTGGTCGGCATGGAAGGGGATGTGGTCACCACCCAGGATTTGTTCGTCTTCAAGTATGAGGGGGATGACCCTTCCGGGCGGATTATGGGCACCTATGAATATTCCGGAGTGCGGCCGCACCTGACCACCAAAGCAGAGTATTTCGGTCTCGGTCGGGCACTGACAGAGGCGTTGCGCTGATGGGGGGCTGCTGATGAACGGAACGATGTTCGGCTCGGTGGATATATCGGTTGCGGTCATGATCGCGAATGTGGTGCTGGCGACGGTGTGTCTGTCGGTGGTCGGCGGGATTCTGGTGTTCGGCGAACAGCGCCAGACCAACAAGCGATTGTCCGGCGTCATGCGCCGCTGGCAGCCGAATGTGGCGGCGGACGGCACGCCGACCTTGCGGCTGGCCCAGCATGACAGTTCGCTGCCGTCGGTCGACCGTATCCTCAAGCGCCTGGTGCCACGCCGCGAGATGCTGCGCCGCCGGCTGAAACGCACGGGGCGCTCGATCAGCGTCGGGCAATACCTTGTTGCCTGCCTTATCGTCGGTGCCTCGACCGGAACCACGATGTCTTTCCTGTTCGGGTTCTCCACGCCCGTCTCGATTCTCGGCGGCTGCGCCGGCGGGTTGCTCCTGCCCCACATGTTCATCGGCTATCTCGCCGGGCGGCGCCAGCGGGCCTTCACGGGGCAGTTCCCGGAATCGATCGACCTGATCGTTCGCGGTATCCGCTCCGGCCTGCCGGTCGTGGAATCGATCATGACCGTGGCCCGGGAAATGCCGAAACCCGTCGGGCAGGAATTTCGGGCCATCACGGACGCCGTGCGTTTCGGACAAACCTTGGAAGACGCCTTGTGGGACGCGGTGCCGCGGATCGACACGCCGGAGTTCAAATTCTTCGTCGTATCCATCGCGGTCCAGCGAGAGACCGGCGGTAATCTGGGCGAGACCCTCGAAAATCTCGCTGATGTGCTGCGCAAGCGGCGCCAGATGAAGAAACGTGTGAAGGCGATGGCGTCCGAACCGAAGGCGAGTGCCTGGATCCTCGGCAGCCTGCCTTTCATCATGTTCGCGATCATCTTCTTCGTGAACACCGGCTACGTGATGACCCTGTTCACAGATCCGCGCGGGACGACCCTGATCGCCTTTGGGCTCACCAGTCAGTTCATCGGCGTGGCGATCATGTGGAAAATGGTGAGGTTCGAAATATGACCCCCGGAGAGCTGATTCCGATCCCGATGGAGGAGTTGGTCGTCTGGCTCGCCGGCTTGGCGGCGATCGCGGCCGTGTTGGCCGTCTGGGCGGGCCTGATCGCGCCGCGGCCCATCAGGGCCCGGATGCGTTCGCTGTCCGACCGGCGCGTGGCCCTGCACCGGGCGCGTTTGCAACCGCGGGCCCATCCCATGCGCATCCGTGGCCTCAATATGGCCACCGGCGTCGTCGAGCGGCTGCGGTTGCTGCAATCGACGCAAGCCCGGCGCATCAGCGAGAAACTCCTGCAGGCCGGCTGGCGCGGCAAGGACGCGATGGTCGTCTACCTGTTTCTCAAATTCGCATTACCGCTCGCCTTCGGGCTGGTCGCGGTCATTTTCCTGTATCTGCTCCCGGTCTTCGATATGGGGCCCATGGGCAAGCTTTTTTGCGCGCTGCTGGCGGTAATTCTGGGCGCGTATGCGCCGGATCTGTTCACGGCCAACACGATCTCGAAACGCAAGCAGAAGATCACCAAGGCGATGCCCGACGGGCTCGACCTGATGGTGATCTGCGCGGAGGCGGGTCTGAGCCTTGACGCCGCACTGGAGCGGGTGGGACGAGAATTGCGCCAGTCCTGGCCGGAATTCGCCGATGAGATCAGCCTGACGTCGATCGAACTGGGTTTCCTGCCCGATCGCAGTCAGGCCCTGCAGAACCTGGCCCGCCGGGTCCGGGTGTCGGGCATGCGCGGCCTGGTCAACACGCTCGCCCAGACCGAGCGCTACGGCACACCGCTGTCCCAGGCGTTGCGGGTCCTGTCGTCGGAAATGCGGACCAATCGCCTGCTGAAGGCGGAAGAGAAGGCGGCGCGGCTTCCCGCGGTGCTCACCGTCCCGATGATCCTCTTCATCATGCCGGCCCTGTTCGTGGTGTTGATCGGCCCGGGCGCGCTACAGACGATCGATGCGCTGCGGGGCGTGTTGTGAGCCACCCCGCAGCCTGTTCGGATGTCGTTGCGCTACCGCACGCGGCGCGGGTTTTCGATGCTGCGCGTTCCGTTGTCACGGACCGCGCTGTAGGTGCCGACCGCTGCAACCCGGGATTCGTGGTCGGGAAGGCTGGCGAGCATCGTGTAGAAGGCCTGCGCGCGCTGGGCCGACACCTCGTCGGTATCCATGGCCATGATCGCGCGGGCACGTCCGGCCTCGCCCGAAAGGGCATATGCAAGCGCCAGGTTGGTACGGTGGCGGGAACCCGCAGCCGGGAAGCCGCTGGCCTCCTCCAGGATCGCGATTGCCTCGTCATATTCGCCCGAAAGCGCCAGGGAAAGCCCCAGATTGTTGAGCAGCTTAAGGCTGCGTTCGTCGCCCAGGCCCTTGCGGTAGGCAAGCTGCGCCGCCGGGGCATCGCCCAGCAGATCGTGGGCCACGCCCATGCCGTTGAACATGTCGGCGCTCTGGCCGAGTTCGGCAGCCAGCCGGAACTGCTCCAGCGCCAGAATGGGCTGATCGAGCGCGGCCAGGGTCTCGCCGTAGCCGAGTCGGGCATCGAAGCTGCGCGGTTCGATCAGGAGTGCGCGTTTCCAGGCGTTCCCGGCCTCGCGATGGGCGCCGACACCACTCAGGGTGTTGGCCAGGCGCAGCAACGGTTCGAGTTCCAGCGGGGCCAGCATGTGGGCGCGGCGGTAAATCGGAATCGCGGCGGAGATATCACCGGCATCGCGGGCCGTGTCACCGATCCGCAGCATGGTGTCGCTGCCGCCGCCGGACACGCCGTCGGTATGGGCGGCCGGGGCACAGGCGGAAAGCAGAAGGCCGGCCGCGAGGGTGAGGCGGGCAGGGTGCTGTTTCAGTCGTTCAACGAGGGTCATCTGGATGCCTCTGGAAGTGAAAGGATGACATCATGATAAATTCAACCAGGTTATCAGGAAGTAAACCTCAACTATCTGTATTAAATAGAATTTTCGATAAATTCGGACGAGATCAGTCGGGTGTTGCGGGGGTCGAATTCGCGCTCACCGGGCCACTCTTCATTCTCACCATTCTGGGCACCATGGAGATCGGCATGATCCTGTCGACGGAGGCCCTGATGGAGGGTGCGGTGCGCGATGCGGCCCGGTACGGCGTCACCGGCCAGGACGAGGCCGAACGGCTGAGTATCATCCAGGACATCATCGCCGACCGGACCATCGGCCTGGTGGACACGGACGAGGCGCAGGTAGATGTCCTGACCTATGGCAGCTTCGACGTCATCGGTGCACCGGAGCCTTTCGTCGACGGCCCGCCGTTCAACGGGGTGTATGACGTCGGCGAGACCTACACCGATATCAACGGAAACAGCCAGTGGGACCCGGATCAGGGCCTGGCCAGCGCGGGCCAGTCGGGTGAGGTGGTGCTCTACCGGGTAACCTACGACGCGCCGTCCCTGACGGGTTTCCTCAGCCACCTGATCGGCGGCGACGACAACGTGATCCAGCTCGTCGCCAGCATCGCCGTGCGCAACGAGCCGTATGACCTGGAGGATGGCGATGGCATTATTCAATAAGGGCGAACTGACCCGAAAACCCTTAGCAGGAACGGGTTTCAGACGATTTCTACAAGACCTGCGCGGCGGCGTGATGCTCGAATTCGCATTCGCCATGCCGATTCTCGTCGGCCTGCTGATGGGCGGCGTCGAGTTTGCGCGTTTCGCGCTGGTGAATCAGAAGATGGAGCGGGTGACGAGTTTCGTCGGAGACTTCGTGGCCCGGGCCGAAGCGCTGGACGAGACGGATTTCGATGATTATTTCGCCGCCGCCGACCAGATCGGCCGGCCCTTCGATCTGTTCGACGGCGGCAACATCATCGTCACCTCGGTGACAGGCGAGGATACCGGCCCGGAGGTGCTGTGGCAGCAGATCGGCGCCGGCAATGTGACCGATCCGAGCCAGATCGGTATGCCTGGCGATCCGGCCGTCCTGCCTGAGGATTTCAATGTGGACGAGGGTGAGGGGCTGGTCATCACGGAGGTCTATTTCGACTATGAGCCGTTCCTGTTGCCCCTCATGATTCCGCCGCAACGCCTTTACTACCAGGCGATCTACCGCCCCCGCACGACGGCCATTCTGGCCATGCAGGCCCAGTAAAGGCATCCGCGAATCTTTACAACGTTGACGGATCTCGCGCCGATCTTGCAAAGAGCTTTACACGTAAACAACTGAATATGTTGAATTTAATGGCGGTTCATCGACTTGTGCGGATAGGGTTTGTCAACGCTTCGGCACACCCAGTCAAAAGGCAGCAATCCGATGAACCAGCTCACCGCCCCAAACCGCTTCACCACCCAGCTCGAAACCGAACGTCGCGAGTATGACGACGGCAACCCCGGCACAATCCTGATCTGCGCCACCCCGACGACGCCGGGCCAGGACACCGCCCAGCGCCGCGCCGGCGATTGGGCCCAGCGCGATACCGCGACCTATTACGATGACGGCGAGCAGGGGACAATTCTCGTCTAGCTGCCGCGTCCCAAGAAGCGCGACAATGGATTGGACCCGGGAATATCTCGGGTCCAATCTATTGTTCACCCGTCGTTAATAAGCCCGCGCGCAAGATGCGGGTATGCCTGACGCATCTGGAAATACCACCGCGGCCTCCTACGGCGACATCACCCGCTTGATCGAGCGTTTGCACCGTCGCTACCTGGATGTGATCCGCTATGAACTGAGCCAGCTCGGCATCGATGACATCAATGCCGTCCAGGCGTTGCTGCTCATGAATGTGCAGAGCGCCGAAGTCTCGATCCGCGAGCTGGTGGATCGGGGCTACTACATCGGTTCCAACGTGACCTATAACGTGCGCCATCTGGTCGAGACCGGGTATCTCGATCAGGAGCGTTCGGAACGCGATCGCCGTTCGGTCCGGATCCGTGCGACCGAGAAGGGCACGACACTGTGTGCGTCACTCGTCGAGATGGAATCGCGGCACGCCGGCGCGCTGAATGCCGAGGCTGAGAATGTGGACGCCGCCTGGGCGCTCCTGCGCGGGCTGGAACGTGTCTGGTCCGACGATATCCAGTTCGGCTAACGCCTCCGATTTTTCTGAATTTGGCGATTATCGCTGCTGATCCGGCGTCGGGCCTTGCTGCGCCTTGCGGTCGATGCTCCAATCGGGGTGTCTTCGGTTATCGGGAAGCGGAAAACTCATGACCAACGGTATTTCTCTCGTGGGCAAGCGCGCCCTCGTGACCGGCGGTGCCAGCGGCATCGGCGCCGTAACCGCCGGAATTTTGCGCGACTTCGGGGCGACGGTCGCCATTTCGGACATCAACGACGCAGGACTGGCAGCCGTCAGCGCCGAACTCGGCGATTGTCCCACCTTCGTCTGCGATGTGGCCGATGAAGCGCAGGCAGAATCGACCGTGGCCGCGGCCGCAGAGGCCCTGGGCGGGCTCGATATCGCCGTCAACGCGGCGGGAGTCGTCGATGAAGTCAAATACGCACTCGAGCGGGATATGGGACCGTGGCAACGGATCATGGACGTCAATTTCAAGGGCACCTATCAGATCTGCCGCGCGGCGGCCCGTGTGATGGTGCCGCAATCCGCCGGTTCAATCGTCAACATTGCCTCGGTCAATGGCCCCGGCGGCTGGCCCCGGCGCACCGCCTACGGCCCGTCGAAGGCCGCGATCATCGCCCTTACCAAGGAACTGGCCTGCGAGTGGGGGCCGCACGGGGTGCGGATCAACGCGGTGGGGCCGGGATATATCGCCACCCCGATGATTCAGGGCCTGATTGAGGCCGACAAGGTCGATACGGAACGGATATACAGCCGCACGCCGATGGGGCGGCTGGGCACACCGGCGGAAGTGGGGCAGGCGATTGCCTTTCTCGCGTCGGATTTTGCGTCCTATATCACCGGCGAGACCCTGTTTGTCGACGGCGGCTGGATGGCCTATGGCGGCGCGGGCGATGTGAAGAGTTTTTGAGATCGCGATGACCGGAAAGCGCGTGAAGATGAAGAAATATACGATGCTCGGCGCAACGCTCGCGGTCTTCGCGCTGCTGGGCATAATTGAATCGCCCGTCCATGGCGCCGACGCGAGCAGTTTTCCGCAGCAGATCGAACTGTACGACGTGGTTCTGACCTACCCGCAACCTGCCTGGATTACGGGCGATATTGACCCGGAAAAGTTGTTGGACCGGAGCGAGTTCTACCGCAACCACGCGGGCAGCCAATTCGTCCTGGAACAGATTCCCGTCGGTCAGGCGTTTGAAAGTTGGATGAGCCTCTATGCGGTCACGGCAGAGGAATTCGGGGTCCGGCAGAAGGCCTCGATGGGCGATTTCATCGACCTCGCCGCTGAACAGAATGGGCTGGCCTGCGCGGAAGGTGAATTCGGGGTGCAGACCCTCAATCTCACGGAGACCGATTCCATGCTGGCCATGGTCTGCGGATCAACGGCAGGGGGGCCGACGAATGTGGGCTACGGGCCGGACGTGGGCGAAGTGAGTGTCTGGCGGTTTCTGATCTACGAGGATACGTATGTGAAGGTTTACCAGCGCTGGCGGGGCGGGGCATTCGGGATCGATGATCGTGACGACTGGCCCGTGACCGAGGCGGAATTGCAGGAAATGGTGCGACGGATGACGGAGATTATCGAGATCGTACCGAGTAGTTTGGCCCGTTAGCCGGTTTTTGAGCAGGGTGGTTCCGGCCGGGGTGATTTCATGATGTTTTCGTTTGAGTGCTTGCCATGAGTCTGATGCATAAAATCCGCTGGTATCACGCAGTCCTCGCGATCCTCACATTGCTGGCGTATTTCACCGGTGATTTCGGGTTCATTCACGACTTTCTGGGTTACGGGGTCGGCGCCATCATTGTCGTGCGTTTGGGCTGGGCGGTGTTCAACCCGCGACAACTGGGACTCAACCGTTTTTATCCCGTGTTTGACGGCATCGAATGGACGAATGCGGTCACCCATCCGGCAATCAGCAAGGCCCTTATTCTCGCCGTGGCCGTGTCGGTCGTCCTGGCGACCGTGACCGGATTGCTCACGCTGACGGATGGCGGGCATGTGTTCGAGGATTTACATGAAGGGGTATCGGAGACCGTCATCTGGGTCGTGGTCTTGCACGGTGCGTATCTGTATCTGATCAAGCGGCCGCTCGCGCGGTTTATGCTTTACCGGGATAATCCGGGGAAGAAAGATATCCAGCTATAGATTTCAGTAATACGCATAATATATATTATGTTAAATAATATAAGTCATACAGGATCAATGCCTTAGCGCGCGTTTAGCTCCAGGATATTAATGCGTGGTCGGCGACGGGTTCCCGTCTGCCTCGGCTGCCTGTGCCGCCTCGACCTGCTTTTTCACACTCATCTCGCCCGTAACCCAGGCATCCAGAATTGGCTCCAGGCTGTCGAACGGCTGATAACCGACACTCAGTGCCGCCAGTGTGTCCTCTTCGCGCAAGACCACCGTGGGAAAACCCGTGACCCCGGACTGCTGGCACCAGGTGAAGTCATTGATGGTTTCCTGCTTGGCCTCATCGGAATCAAACGCTTCGGCGAACGCGTTCATGTCGATTCCTTCCTTGTCGGCGTAGCCGACGAAGGTTTCGAGTTTCGTCGTGTCCGTGTCTTCCACGTAGTAGCCCTTGTGAATCCGCTCATAGAATGACAACAGCGCATCCGGCTTCATGTTGCGGACGACGACCGAAGCGCGGCAGGCCGGTTCGGTGTCGAGGACGAAGCCGTCGCGTTCGAAGAACGCATAGTTGAACGGCTGTCCGGTCGCTTCGGCAACCTGTTCCCAGTGATGCTTGATCCGGGCCTTGTATTCGTCGTTCATCGGATCGGTGTCGAAGGCATGCAGGCCCCCGACAACCAGCCGCATCGGCGCGGTATTGTCATACTTCTCCACGATCTTCTGGAGTACGGGTGAAAACCCCCAGCACCAGGAGCACATCGGGTCGCCGACATAGATAATTTCTCGGTCCATGCTTGTCGCCCTCCCGGGGCGTCTCTCGATTGTCACGCTTTGGCACACAGTAAAGCGTTGTCCGCGCCGCGGTGAACCCCTGCCCGGCACTTCATTCGGGAATTTCGATCACCATTCCGTCGATTCCGGGTTCCACGCCCGCCGGTAGCCGTGCGGCGAGCCGTGCATAGTCGGTCCGGTTGCTGAGATGGGTCAGAATGGCGCGTTTCGGGCCTATCCGGTCGATCCAGTCGAGGGTCTGATCCACATGGCTGTGAGTCGGATGGGGCGTCTCTCCCAGCGCGTCGACGATCCAGACCTCGATCCCGGCGAGCATGGCGAATGCGTCTTCGGACAACATCTTGACGTCGGTCGAGTAGCCGAACGGCCCGAAGCGAAACCCCAGTGACGGCATCCGCCCATGTTCCTGTGCAAAGGGCTGGATCTCGATGTCACCGATCGTGAACGGGCCGTCGATCACATGCGGGGTTAAACAAGGCCGCCAGAATTGCGGGTTAACATCCCGGTATGGCTCGAAAATATAGCCAAAACGTTGCTGCAGAATGTCGAGGGTCTCGACGCTGCCGAAGGCATCGATCGCACCGCCATGATAATGGTTGAGGGTGCGAATATCGTCGATGCCGTTCACATGATCCGCATGCGCGTGGGTGAACAGGATCGCGTCCACCTGCCAGACCTCTGCATCGAGGAGCTGTTCACGCATGTCCGGGGACGTATCGACCAGAATTCGCGTGTTTTCGCTCTCGACGATGATCGACGGCCGGCGGCGCCGGTTGCGCGGGTCATCACGGTCGATATCGGCCCATCCGTTCGGCCCCAGCAAGGGCGTCCCTCCCGAGCTGCCACATCCCAGAAGCGTGACTTTCATTGGCCTGTGGGCCGTGTCGCCGGTGGAACGGCGCGGGAGAAAAGGCGGAAGAAATTCTCGGTCGTCGTGGCACGCAAATCCGTGGCATCGAGTCCCTTCACCTTCGCCAGGGTATCTGCCGTGTGGACGACGAAGGCGGGTTCGTTGCGCTGTCCCCGGTTGGGCACGGGTGCAAGAAAAGGCGCGTCGGTCTCGACCAGCAACCGATCTTCGGGCACGTCGCGGGCTATATCACGCAGTTCTTCGGCGTTCTTGAAGGTCAGGATGCCGGAGAAACTCACATACATGCCCAGATCGAGCGCCGCTTCGGCCAGACCGCGGCCGCTCGAGAAACAGTGCATGACGCCGGTGAAGGCGCCCTTGCCCATTTCATCGCGCAAGATGTCGGCGGTTTCTTCGTCGGCATCGCGGGCATGCACGATCAGCGGAAGTCCGGTAGCGCGTGCGGCGGCTATGTGGGCCCGAAAGCTGATCTGCTGCCGGTCGCGGGGGCTGCAGTCATAGTAGTAGTCGAGGCCGGACTCGCCGATACCGACCACGCGTGGATGAGCGGCGAGCTCGATCAGACGGTCGGGGGTGTCCTGGCCCTCCTCGCCGGCATGGTGCGGGTGGACGCCGACGCTGCACCAGACATCGTCGAAGCGCTCGGCGACCGCTTTGACGCCGTCAAACCGGCTCAGATGGGTCGAGATAGAGACCATCGTTGCGACACCCGCTTCCCGGGCGCGCGCGACGACCGCATCGACTTCGGTGCCGAAATCCTCGAAATCCAGATGGCAATGGCTGTCGACCAGCATGGGGTTCAGTCCGCGGCCTCTTCGTCCACGTAACGCGGGAAGACCGGGTTCGGCTTGGGCAGCGCCGTGCCGGAAACTAGGGCGTGGTCTGGCCCGAGATGGGAATAGCTGCGGGTTTCAGGCGAAATATCGAGCTGATCCAGCATGTTGGCGGCGGCCTCCGGCATCACCGGCTGTATCAGAATCCCCAGATGGCGGATTGTCTCTGCCAGCACATACAGTACCGTTCCCATGCGTGGCGGATCGGTTTTTCGCAACGCCCACGGCGCCTGGGCGTCGACATAGCGGTTGGCGTCACTGACGACCTGCCAGATTGCCTCGAGCCCCCGGTGGAAGGCCTGCCGGTCGAATTCCGTGCGGACTTTCTCCAGTGCTCCGTGGGCCGCGGCGAGGAGCTCGTCATCCTCGGCGGTGAAGGCGCCGGGCTGCGGGACGGCGCCGTCGCAATTCTTGGCGACCATGGACAGGGATCGCTGGGCCAGGTTGCCGATATCGTTGGCGAGATCACCGTTGATCCGCGAGACCATGGTTTCGTGGCTGATATAGCCGTCATTGCCGAACGGCACCTCGCGCAGCAGGTAATAGCGCACGGGATCGAGGCCGTATTGTTCGACCAGATCCTCGGGCAACACCACGTTGCCCAGGGACTTGGACATTTTCTCGCCCTTGTTGAGCAGCCAGCCATGGGCGTAGACCCGTTTCGGCGGCGCCAGCCCGGCCGCCATGAGGAACGCCGGCCAGTAGACCGCGTGGAACCGCACGATGTCCTTGCCCACCATGTGAAGGTCTGCGGGCCAGAACTTTGAAAAATCTGAATTTTCTTCGTCTGGATATCCCACAGCGGTGATGTAGTTGGTCAGCGCATCGAGCCACACATACATGATGTGTTCGGGATCGTCGGGCACCGGGATGCCCCATTTGAAGCTGGTGCGGCTGATCGACAGATCCTTGAGCCCGCCTTCGACAAAGCTAACCACCTCATTGCGCCGGGTATCGGGACCGATGAAATCGGGGTTTGCCGCGTAGAAATCGAGCAACGGCTGCTGCCATTTCGACAGATCGAAGAAGTAGCTCGGCTCCTCGACCCATTCGACCTCGGCTCCGGTGGGCGCGATCTTCTGGCCGTCGGCATTCTCCTCGAGCTCGGCTTCCCCATAGAACGCTTCGTCGCGGACCGCGTACCAGCCGGAATAACTGCCGAGATAGATATGGCCGTTGTCCTTGATCGCCTGCCAGATCGCCTGTGCCGCGCGGACATGGCGTTCCTCGGTGGTGCGAATGAAGTCATCGTTCGAATAGTTCATGTCTTCCGCGAGACGACGGAAATTCTGGCTTACCTTGTCGGTGAACGCCTGCGGGTCGACGCCCGCAGCCTGGGCGGATTTCTCGACTTTCTGCCCGTGTTCGTCGGTCCCGGTAAGGAAATGCACGTCATGGCCGTCGAGGCGCTTGAAACGCGCCAGCACATCGCACGCCAACGTGGTGTAGGCGTGGCCGATATGGGGCCGGTCATTCACATAATAGATCGGCGTCGTCAGGTAGTACGGGCTTGATGCCACGGTGTTGGTCTTTCGAAAGCCAGGGTTACGCGTATTTCCGCTTCAATTTTCCGCCGGCGGTTCCGGCGCTTCGGCCCGCGCCTGGGCTTTTCGTTTCTCGTTTTCCTTATTGCCAAACCAGACCGCGGCGAGCAACGGCCACATCAGGATCAGGAGCCAGTCGAACACGGCCGGCGGCAGAAATGCCTGGCCGCGCGGCTCGAGAAAAAAATGATCAACCATGCCGATGATGATGACCACCCACATCATGTAGGTCAGCGGCGTCAGATATCGCAGAAGCAGTGCCTTCATGGCGCGTTACCGGGCTCCGTTCGTTACGCTGTTTTCGCAGCGGCGGAAAGTTCAAAAAACGTATTCAGAACAACTTGTTTGCGGTCGAGGTTCACGCTGTCTGCGCGGGTGGTCAATTCGTTGACGTTCTCCCATGCTTTGAGCCAACGCTCAAGCCCGCGGCCGCCGACGGTCCCACCCGACGTGGCATCGCTGCGAATCCGGCGCAACATCCACCAGTTCAGGATTTCCAGAAAAGTGCGGTAGCCCGCCTCTCCTGCGGCCCCGGCGAACTTGTCCGATGTCATGTGCAACTGCTCGGTGTCTAGTTTCGGCAGGTTTTCGACCAGTTGGGAGAGATCCTGATAAAGTTCGAGCCCGCCGGCCCGGGCCAGATCAATGGCCTTGCCGGGCGAGCCGCCGGAAATATCGGCAATGATCTGCATCTCATCGGGTGCGAGACCGCTTCCGGTGCGCGCCATGACCTCGGCGACCTGTTCGGCGCCGAGCGGATGTAGCGGCAACCCCCGGCAGCGCGAACGGATCGTGGGCAACAATCGCGACGGTGTGTGGGCCACCAGCAGGATCAATGTACGCGGCGGCGGTTCTTCCAAGACCTTGAGCAGAGCATTCTGGGCATTGAGGTTCATGTCGTCGGCGGCATCGACGATCAGGCAGCGCCAGTCGCTCATGGCCGCCGTATGGTGCAGAAACGTCGCGGAATCGCGGATATCCTCGACCGAAATCTCGGTTCGGAAGCGATAAGGAGAACGTTTGGTCATGCTGCGGCGGATCAGGCGGCAGTCGGGATGCGCGCCCGCGATGATCTTGCGCACGTCGGGATGCCCGGGGTCGGTTTCGATATCGTCGTCGGAAAGCGCTGCGTCCGGCGCGGCTAGCACGAGGCGCGCGAACCGCCAGGCCAGGGTCGCCTTGCCGATCCCCGCCGGTCCGGTGATCAGCCAGGCATGGGCCATGCGCCCGGTGCTTCGCGCCTGGACAATGGTTCGGCGCGCGGTTTCGTGCCCGATCAGCGAACCGGTCTCGAGCCGCGGGCGCTCGATGCGTTCGATCAGTTCGTCGCTCATGCGGGCGCCGCCGGTGGGTTGAGGTCGAAGTTGTCGGTGACCGTTTGCCAAACGGCCTCGGTGACGGCCTCGGGCGTGGAATCCGCGTCGATCACCCGGACCCGTTCCGGAGAACCCGCCGCGATGTCCAGAAAACCGGCGCGCAGGCGTTCATGAAAGGACGTGTCCATCCGCTCGAAACGGTCTTCGCCGCTTCGTGCACTCGTGTTGCGCGAAACCGCACGTCCGATTCCGATCTCGACCGGAATATCGAGAATCAACGTGAGGTCCGGATCGGCGTCTCCGACCACCTCGGCGTGCAGGCCCCGGATAAATTCTTTCGATATGCCGTGCCCATAGCCCTGATAGGCCATGGTTGAATCGGCGAACCGGTCGCACAGCACCCAGACGCCCTGATCGAGTGCCGGGAGAATGGTTTGCTTGAGATGTTCGCGCCGTGCGGCATAAAGCAGCAAGACTTCGCTGACCGGGTCCCACTTGTCGGTCGCCCCGGATACGAGCAGCGAGCGGATGGAATCCGCGCCGGGTGCCCCGCCGGGTTCACGTGTCGTGATGCTGGTGATGCCACGGGAATGCAGACGGTCCGCGAGGCGGGTGATCTGGGTCGTCTTGCCGGCCCCTTCCCCACCTTCGAATGTGATGAATTTGCCGCGCGGCGGGTTTGCAATCATATCGGCAGATGTCACATGCGCTGCCGGTGGCGTCAACCGCCCGAGGACGAGCCGAAGATGATGAAATTGATGGCGCTCGTGATGCGCCCGAAAAAGTCGAGCTGGCCGACATCGCGCGCGGTTTTCAGCGGACGGCTGATCGGCTCCATATCCGGCGCCGTGACCTCGATCCGCGCAACCTCGACGCCGGCGCTGATCGGTGCGGGCAGCGGGCTGTCATACAGGACCTTGACGCGCATGCCCCGGCGTGAGGATTTCGGGATTGTCACGGCCAGCGCCTCGTCGATAACGAGCGGCACCGTTCCGGCATCGCCGAGCCAGACCTTTGCTTCCTCGACCGTCTCTCCGGCCTCGAACAATTGATAATTGTCGAAGACCCGGAAGCCCCAGTTGAGCAGGCGCTCGGATTCGGAACTGCGTGCGCGCACGCTGTCGAGGCCGTTGATCACCATGACCAGCCGGCGTTCGCCACGCACCGCCGATGCGGTGAGGCCGAATCCCGATGCCTCCGTGTGGCCGGTCTTGAGGCCGTCCGCCCCCACGGCCTTGTAGAGCAACGGATTGCGGTTTCCCTGGGTGATCGGTTTCCCGTCGAGGCTCTTGCCGTAGGTGAACTCGCGTTCCGAATACAGGCCATAAAACTCCGGATACTCGCGGATCAGGAACAGGGCCAGCCGGGCAAGATCGTGCGCCGTGGTGACATGATCGGGGTCCGGCCAGCCCGTGGCGTTACGGAACTGGGTGTTCTTCAGGCCGATCTCGATGGCCCGTTCGGTCATCCGTTCGGCGAACGCCTCCTCGCTGCCGGCGATCCCTTCGGCGATGACGATCGAGGCATCATTGCCGGACTGCACGATAACTCCACGCAGCAGGTCCTCGATCGTGATCTCGTCCTTCACGCCGACGAACATCTTCGACCCGCCCATGCGCCAGGCCTTTTCCGACACACGAAACGTGCTGTCGAATTCGAGGCGTCCGGCACGCAATTCATCGAACACCAGAAGCGACGTCATGATCTTGCTCATCGACGCAGGGAACATCGGGGTTTCGGCATTCTTTTCGTAGAGCACCGCACCGGTGTCGAAATCGATCAGGATGGCCTGGCGCGCCGTCGTCTGAAAGGTCGGCGGCGCGGCCTGGGCCGGGCTGACAACAGCGAAGACCGTGAGGGCCAGGAGGGCGTTGCGGAGGTGTCGCGTGATACGGGTCATGGCGTTGAATTCACATGTACGGGTGGGGCGTATGGCGCAACTATACGAGTGAATACGACGGAATGATGTCACGCGATCACTCGACGATAAGCCGGGCCTCGGGCACGCCGGCATTCATAACTTCGGAAAGGGTCACATCCGCGACATCGACGGTGCCAAGCGGGCCGATCCGAACCCGGTATATCTCGGTCCCGGAAACGGCAAACCGGCTGATCTGGGTGGGCCCCAGGTCATAGACCCGGTCGCGCATGCGCAGCGCGTTCTCCAGCCGGGAGAATGCGCCCGCCTGAACGTAGATGCCCGTGGGAGACACCGGCAGTACCTCGACTTCGTCGGGCAGGATCGGTGCGCGCGCTGTTTGCACGGGTGCTGTGTCCAGTGGAGCCGTCTGCACAGGCGTCTGGCTGGCCGTCGGTACCTGGGCCGAGCCGGCACTCGCGCCATTCGCCGGCAGCGGTTTCGACACCACGGCCTCGCGCGGGGACGCCGCAACCTGCAGCTGTTGTTCGCTGCCGTTGATCGCGGCGACTTTCAGTTGGCGGCTCTCGTCCGGCAGGATATCGACACGGACCTTGGCCGTGCCGTTCCGTTCGAAGTCCAGAAGCTGGGCACCGCGGCGCGACACATCGATGATCCGGCCGTGCGCAAACGGGCCACGGTCGTTGATCCGCAGGACGATCGAGCGGCCGTTTTCCAGATTGGTTACCCGAACGGCGCTGGGCAGTGGCAGGGTCCGGTGCGCGGCAGTCAGGTCGTTCTGGTTGTAGGTTTCGCCATTGGCCGTGTCCTTGCCGTGGAAGTTCGGGCCGTACCAGGACGCGATGCCGGTCTCGGTGTATTCGTAATCCTCGGCCGGGTAGTACCAGACATCCTTGATCTGATACGGCGAGCCGACCTTGTAGCGCCCGAGTTTGCCACTCGAATCGCCCGGGCCGTTGACCTGCTTTGCGGTGTGGATGAGGAATTCGGTTTCCGCACAGGCGGCAAGCCCGAAGCAGCACAGGGCCGCCAGTGCAACCGGCCGGAGTCGACGACCCATGCCGGGTTTCCCTTTGAATCTCGCGCCCGCTTCACCCATCCGATGTTTCTACCCTAGCGGCCCGCGATTCGGTCGGACAGTTGGCCAACCGCCATGGCGAAATAGTGGGAGCGGTTCCAGCGCAGGATTGCGCGATAATTGTCGTAGATCATGTAGGCCTGACCGTTCGCGCCGCCCGGCCGGAGGATCGATGCCGGAATATCGCGTGTCGGAAGGTCCCTCCCGTCCGTTCGCCGCACACCCAGTTCCTGCCAGGCGCCGATCGGCTTGACGACATCGAGTGATATCAGCGACCCGTCGAAACTGTCGGGCAGGCGCACCTTCCTGCCCCAGGTGATGCTGTCATTCCAGCCGACGCCTTTCAGATAGTTTGCCGCCGATGCGAAGACATCGGCCTGGGTGTTCCAGATATCCTTCGCGCCGTCGCCGTCATGGTCGTGGGCAAAGTTGAGAAAACTCGACGGCATGAACTGGGACTGGCCCATGGCACCGGCCCAACTGCCCTTCATTTCGGCGGGATCGATATGTCCCTCCTCCACGATCTGCAGCGCCTTCAGCAACTCGCCGCGAAAATACTGGCTGCGCCGCCCGTCATAGGCGAGCGTCGCGAGCGCATGGATCACCGGAAACCCGCCGGTGAACTGGCCGAAGTTTGTCTCGATTCCCCACAAGGCGACGATGAATCGCGGTTGCACACCGAACTGCCGGCCGACCTCGTCCAGCAATGCACGATGTTTGGCCAGGCGCTCGCGTCCGATCCTGATGCGGGTCGAATTGACGATCCGGGCCTGATACTTCTCGAAGGTGACCGTAGATTCGGGCTGGTGCCGGTCGAGTTCGATGATCCGCGGGATCGGCGCCACATCGACAAGGCTGCGGTCCAGCGTCGCCTGACTGATGCCGTTGGCCAGCGCATCGGCGCGCAATTCGTTGAGCCAACTGAGGAAACGCGCATCATCGCTTTGCGCCACGGCGGCACCCGCCGCAAGCCAGAGCGGGAGAGCGAGCAACCCTCCCAGAAGAATTCGGTTCAGTCGCATGACGCCTCATAAGTTTTGCCAACCGAGGGGTGCCATACCCGCTTCGCGTCGGGCAATCACGATCGCGCGCGCACCGCGCCGGCGCTAGCGATGTTTGAACGCACCGAACGCCGGCAGGGTGTCCAATTCATGCGTCGATATTTCTTCGACCAGACAATCCAGAAGCGCCCGAACCTTGCCCGACAACAACCGGCTGTGAGTGAAAACTGCGTTAATCGGGCGGGGAGGTAATTCGTACTCACTCAAAACCACCTTGAGACGGCCATGTCCGACGTGATCGGCAACGGCCCATGCCGGTGTAAAGGTGACACCAGCACCGGCGACCGCCGCCGCGATGACGCCGTCCAGGGTGTTCGAACTGGCCTTGACGGGAATCTTTATGTGGCCGGGCTTGCCGTTTACCAGCACCGGCCAACGCGGCGTTCTGCTTTCTTCATAAAACAGCAGACAATCGTGATCTTCCAGATTTTCGGGTTTTTCCGGCGTTCCCATCGCCTTGAGATATTCGGGCGCGGCGCTGAACACCCAGCGGAGGTTGCCCAGCCGTCGTACGATCAGGCTCGAGTCATCGAGGTCGTAGATTCGAACCGCCAGATCAATTCCCTCCTCGACGAGATTCACGGCGCGATCAAGCAAGACCATGTCCAGGGTGATGTCGGGATAGCGAATCATAAAATCCGAAAGGATCGGCAACAGGTATACCCGCCCGAATAATGTCGGCCCGCTGATGGTCAACTGCCCGGAAGGTGATGCTGTTTGTTCTGTCAGGCTAAGCTCCAGATCATCGATCTCCGAGAGCAACTGCTTGGCCCGTTCGTGGTATTTCTGCCCGGCCTCCGTCAGCGCCAAGGCTCTCGTTGTGCGAACGAGCAGTTTCATACCGACCCGTTCTTCGAGGGATGTCAGGTGCCGGCTGACAGTTGAAAGAGACAGTCCAATATCGCGAGAAGCGCCCGAAAGGCTGCCGGCGTCGACAGTTGCGACAAACAGTGCCATGGCGTCGATCCTGTCCATACGGGGATTCCTGTATTTTCAAATACGAAACGGTTGAGGCTATATCCGGGTAATTTACCACAATATTGAAAGAGTGCATTTCCGTATTCGCTCTTCCGACGCCAACCTGATATTTGGGACACATCGCTGAACAGTTTGTGTTTGAAAAATTATCCAGCGGAACAAAAATCATGCAACTCGGCTTTTTCACCCAGCCCGTACACCCCATCACCCGCGATTACCGCGAGGTTCTGCGCGAAGATCAGGCGGCGATAATCCTGGCGGACGAACTCGGCTACACCGAGGCCTTCGTCGGCGAGCATATGACCGATCTGGCCGAGCCGATCACCAGTTGCCTGGTGTTCCTGGCGACGCTGATCGAGCGCACCAGCCAGATCAAACTCGGTACCGGTGTGATCAACATGCCGAGCTATCATCCGGTACATGTCGCCGCCCAGGTCGCGATGATGGACCATCTGCTCGATGGCCGTTTCGTGTTGGGCATCGGCCCGGGAGGCCTGCCGTCTGACATCGAGGTGTTTGGTAATCTGGACCTCGACAAGAACGAGAAGATGGTCGAGGCGATCGACCAGGTGCTGGCGATCTGGGGCGGCGAAGCGCCGTACAATCTCGAGGGCAAGTTCTTCAGGACCTCGACCGAGCGCACGCTTTATCCGGAAATCGGCCAGGGGATTGTTCCCAAGCCGCTGCAGAAACCCCACCCGCCCATCGTCTTTACGGCGCTCGCCCCCTATTCCAAGGGTATCACCCATGCCGCCGAACGCGGCTGGCGCGGCATCTCGTCGAACTATGTGCAGGCCCATTGGGTGGCGACCCATTTGCCGAAATTCGTCGAGGGTCAGAAGAATGCGGGCCTGCCCGAAGACCCGTCCCAATGGTCCGTGGCCAAGAGCATATTCGTCGGCGACGATGCGGACACGGCGATCAAATACGCGCGCAGCGAAGACGGTCCCTACGGCTTTTACTTCTCGAACATCCAGAAGAAACTTCTGAAGGGCCGCGGTGCCACGGGCATGGGCCTCTTCAAGTCACATCCCGATCAGCCCGACGCGGAAGTTTCCGTGCGTCATTCGCTCGATACCCAGGTGATCGCCGGGTCGGTCGAGGACGTGGTCGAGCAGATTCTGGAACTGCGCGAGATCATCGGCCCGTTCGGACAATTGATGTACACCGGGCATGACTGGGCCGATGTGCCCCTGTCACGTCGTTCCATGGAACTCATGGCCCATGAGGTCATGCCGCGCGTCAACAAGGCGCTCGGCGAATAGACGCTACTTCTGAAGGAGCTTTGCAATGCCGCGCTACGACGGTCCGATTATCGATTCCCACCATCATATTTTCTGGGACCTCGAGGCCAATTACCCGTGGATGACCCAGCCGATGCGGCCGATGATTTTCGGTGACGACTGGTCGGCCCTGAAGCAGCCCTACTCCGTCGGCGATCTGATGGCCGATTTCGAACCCCACAACGTGGTCAAGTCGGTCCATGTTCAGGCGAACTTCGATATCGCGCGGCCCGTGGACGAGACCTCGGGCCTGCAGGCGATGGCCGATGACACCGGGTTCCCCACCGGCATCGTTGCCTATGCGGATCTGACCGACCCCGATATCGAGACCGTGATCGACGGACATCTGGCCCACGCCAACACGCGCGGCATTCGCCAACAGGTCTATTGGCATCCCGAGAATGAATATTGGCGTTTCGTGGACCGGGCGGATTTCTGCCTGTCGACGAGTTTCCGGCGCGGTCTCTCCGTCCTGTCCGACAAGGGGCTGACATTCGATTTCCAGGGTTTCGCATCCCAGTTCGGCGATCTGGCGATGCTGGCACGCGAATGTGCCAATCTGAACATCTGTCTGGTGCATGCCGGCATGCTGACCTCGACAGACAGTTCGACCGTCGAGGAATGGCGTGAGGCGCTGGCGGTTTTGAAGCCGTGCGAGAATGTCTTCATCAAGGTCTCGGGACTGAACACTTTTACCCGGGTCGTCGATGCGGAGATCATGGGAATAGCCGCGAACACCGCGCTGGACATGTTCGGCACGGATCGCTGCTTCTTCGGCAGCAACTATCCCGTCGAGCGTATGTGGACGTCTTTCGGAGATTACGTGTCGACCCAGAAGGATGTTCTGGCGGAACGCTCCGAGGCAGAGCAGGAGAAGTTCTTCCACGACACCGCGCGCAGGTTCTACAGCCTCTGATCGGCCGGCCCGTCGCACGAAAAGTGTTTCCTAAACGGGGTCCATTTCACGTATTCTGTGTGTGATTTCTCCCATGGAGACACATGCTGATGATCTTCCGGCAATTGTTCGACAGTGAATCGAGCACCTACACCTACCTGATGGCGAGCCGCCGGGGCGGCGAGGCCCTGATCATCGACCCGGTGCTCGAGAAGGTGGATCGGTATCTCCAGCTCCTCGAAGAACTCGACCTGCGCCTGATCAAGGCGGTCGATACCCATGTCCATGCCGACCACATCACCGGCCTCGGCGCGCTGCGTGATCGCACACGCTGCATCACCGTTATGGGTGAGCAGAGCGGCGTGGATGTCGTGTCGATGCGGGTGGCGGAGGGCGACAGCATCGATATCGAAGGGGTGCGTCTCGACGTGGTGTACACCCCGGGACACACGGATGATTCCTACAGTTTCCGGATGGACGACCGGGTTTTCACCGGCGATACGCTGCTGATCCGCGGGACCGGCCGCACAGACTTCCAGCACGGCGATGCGCGCGCGCAGTATGATTCGATCTTCAACAAGCTGCTGACGTTGCCCGACGATACGCTTGTCTATCCGGCCCATGACTATAAGGGCGACACGGTCAGCACGATCGGTGAGGAGAAGGCCTACAACCCGCGCCTGCAGGTCGAAACCGAGGCCCAGTATGTCGAGATCATGGAGAATCTGAATCTCGCCAATCCGAAAATGATGGACGTGGCCGTGCCGGCCAATCTCAAGATCGGCCTCAAGCAGGACGATCTCGAACGCATGGGGCTCTCCCTGAATTGCGGACAGGGCATCGCCCGGGTCGAGGACCCGAGCATCATCCTCGTCGATCTGCGCGACGACCCCGAGCGAGACAAGAACGGTGTCATCCCCGGGTCGGTCCACGCCCCCTACCCCGATCTCGACGAGAATGTGAACCCGGGCGGCATGCTGTTCGAACTGGCGCGATCCTCGGGCAAGCGGATTGTTTTCTACTGCGCCTATGGCGAACGGTCGGCGATGGCGGTGGAGGCAGCATTGAGCGCGGGAATCGAGAACCCCTGTCACCTGGCGGGCGGGATCGATGCCTGGAAATCTGCCGGTGGCCCCATCGCCTAGGGCCCCTGGCCTGGTTTCAATCCCGTGTCTGCGCGTACACCAGTGCGTCCTTGCCGGCGATGTCCCGGTCTTCGACGAACGTGAACCCGCACTTCATCAGCACATGGATCGACGGCGCGTTCGCGCGCTCGACGGCGGCGATCAGGCGGTCCAGCCCGAGCGGGCCGAATGCGTGGTCGACCGTGGCCCGCCCGGCCTCGGTCGCGTAACCCCGGCCCCAGCGGTCGCGGCGCAGGCGATAGGCGAGTTCGATGCCGGGGACGCCGTGTCCGAATTCGGCCAACCCGCACATGCCGATGAGATCGTTGCTCGAAGATTCGATGACGGCCCAGATGGAGAAACCCAGCCGGTCCTGCCGGTTGATGTTCGCGACGATGAAATCTTCGGTCGTCTTGCGTGAGCTGTGGGGGCCATTGAGGCTGAAACGCATCACCTCGGGGTCGGCAAAGAACCCGAACGCCGCTGCCGTGTCTTCGATTTGAAACGGCCGCAATTCGAGCCGATCCGTGGTCAGCGGTTGCATTGATCGGGTCCATGCGCCTTCATGCGTTCAGTCTAGCGGAGGGTTTTGGATTTGGAACGGGTCGGCGGGAAAATCGCGCTGGTAACGGGTGGCGCATCCGGGATCGGGCGCGCATCGGCCATCATGCTGGCGAACCAGGGCGCGCGGGTCGCCGTATCGGATATCAATCTGGACGGCGCACGCGACGTCGCCGACGAGATCGGCGAGAACGCCATCGCGATTGCCCATGACGTCACGGATGAAATCGCCTGGACGATGGCGTTGGATACGGTCGTCGCGGCGTTTGGCGGCCTGCATGTGCTGGTCAACTGCGCCGGAACGGCGATCGGCGGTACGGTGGAGGAGACGTCCTTCGAGGACTGGAAATGGCTCCATTCACTGGATCTCGACAGCGTGTTCCTCGGCTGCAAATACGCGATCCGGCACATCGCCGCGTCGGGCGGCGGTTCGATCGTCAATATCTCGTCGATTTCCGGGATCATCGCCGGGCACAACCTCGCCGCCTACAACTCGGCGAAGGCCGGAGTCCGCCATCTCACCAAATCCGTGGCGCTGCATTGCGCGCGTGAGGGCAATCAGGTGCGCTGCAACTCGGTGCATCCTGCCTTCGTGGATACGCCCATCCTCGACAATATCCTCAAACGCGGGACCCGCGAGGAAGGCCTCGACCGGCTGGCCCGCCAGATTCCGCTCGGGATTGTTGCGGACGCCGACGATGTCGCCTACGCGGTGGTTTATCTGGCATCGGACGAAAGCCGTTTCATGACGGGCTCGGAACTGGTGCTCGACGGCGGCATCTCCGCCATGTAGCAGAGCTTGCCCCTGCCCCGGCACACCGACACAATGCAGGTTCACAAGTAACCGGGGGAAATATCATGGGCAAAGAACATCGACTGGAATCGAAGCCGGAGAATCTCCGCTGGGGCGCGTTTTCAGCAGATTTCGAGGCCGTCCTCGAAGTTGATCCCGGCGACCGGGTCATCATTGAGACGATCTCCGGCGGGCCGGATCAGGTTCCGCCCGAAGTCGCCGACAGTCTGTTGCCTGACCATGCGGCCTTCATCGCCGACAACAAGCCGATCCTGCCCGGCCACATCATGACCGGCCCGGTCGCGGTGCGGGGCGCGGAACCTGGCGATGTGCTCGAAGTGCGGATCATCGACGTCGCGCTGCGCCAGGACTGGGCGTGGAACATGATCATGCCGCTCAAAGGTTCGTTGCCGGAGGATTTCCATAAAAAACGCGTGCTCAACATCCCCCTCGACCGCGAGGCTCATGTCGCGAAACTGCCCTGGGGTGTGGACCTGCCGTGCAACGCCTTCTTCGGCGTGATGGGCGTCTCGCCGCCGCCGGAATGGGGCACGATAACCTCCATCGTCCCCCAGCCCCATGGCGGCAACCTCGACATCAAGGAACTCGGAGCCGGTGCGACCTTGTACCTGCCGGTCCATGTGCCCGGCGCGAACTTCCAGACCGGCGACGGCCACGCGCTTCAGGGCGATGGCGAGAGCTGCCTGTCGGCGGCGGAGACCGCGCTGATCGGGACCTTCGAGTTTCATGTCCGCAAGGACATCTCCTGGAAGATGCCGCGGGCCGAGACCGACACCCACTACATCACCATCGGAATCGACCAGGACCTCGATGATGCGGCCAAGCAGGGCCTGCGGGACATGATCGTCCTGATCCGGGAGCGTACCAACCTGTCGGCGGAGGACGCCTACTCGCTGTGCAGCCTCGCGGCCGACGTGCGCGTCTCGCAGCTGGTGAACATCAACAAGGGCTGCCATGTGATGCTGCCCAAGGCGGCGCTGCACGGGGCCGCGGACGCGGCGGGCAAGCGGCTCTAGGCGGTCAATCGTCTATATAGGGTGTGAGTTCGTCCAGCGCGGGCTTCACCTCTTCCATGAACAGCTTGAGGTTTTCGATCACGCTGTCCCTGGGTTGCTGGGCGTAGTGATAGATCAGGATCACGTATTCCGCCGGCAGGTGCTTCCACTGTTCAACGAAATGGTCGCGCACCTGGCTCGCGGTCCCCGGCACGAAAAGCCCCGTGTCGATCATGGGATCGACGAGGTCTGCCAATGGCGTATCCGGCTGGACGTTGGCCTTCGCGCGCATCCCGGCGGGCAGGAAGTTCTCGTAGAAATGCTTGTAGATCATGCCGTCGTAGTCGGCGACCGCCTGGCGTGCGTCGGCCATGGTGTCGGCGATACGCGGCATGCGCACGATGGCCTGGTTCTGGCCGAGCGCGAAGTCATGCCCGGCCTGTCGGGCGGTCTCGACATACGCCGGGCCGAAATCCGCCACCTTGTCCATATGCGAAAAATACGCCGGGATAAAACCATGCTTGCCGGCATACTCCACCGTTTCCCGGCTCGCATTCGAGGCGACGAAGACCGGCGGGTGGGGCTTGGTTAAAGGCGCTGGAACGACACTGACCCGGCGCACCTCGCCGTCCGGGCCGATTTCGCCCTCGGCGCCGAGCTTCTCCGTCCAGGATGCCATGGGCCAGTCCTCGACCCCCGTATCGTGCGGAAACGGAATTTGCCAGCGTGCGGAATGATGCTCGATGCTTTCCTGCGTCCAGGCCTTGAGCACAATGTCGACGGCATCTTCGAAGATCTCGCGGTTCATTTGGTCATTCTCACCGCCGTCGGACAGGGTCGCGCGGGTGCCCAGATGTTGGCCGAGAACGTCGGTCCAGCGGGACTGAAACCCCCGCGAGAAACCCACAAAGCAGCGCCCCTCGGTCAAATGGTCGAGCATCGCGGTTTCCTCGGCCACCCGGATCGGGTTCTGCGCGCTCATCACATAGCCGAGCTGGCCCACGCGGATATTCTCCGTCCGCGCACCCCAGAACGCGTTCATCACGCCCGGGTTGGGACTGACCTCGTACCCCTCGGAATGAAAGTGATGCTCGATGGCGGTGACACCCCAGAGGCCGAGTTTGTCAGCCGCCTCCACGATGTCGCACCAGCCGCGCAGGGTCTTCTGGAACAGCTCCGCGTCCCGCCCGATGGGGCGCAGCGCCATCCGTTCGGCCTCGGATGCGGTCGGCATGACCGGATACATCTGGACGATGACTTTGACCAACGTGAATGCCTCGAACGCCTGCGGGGTGATCGTACGTTTATGGCCGAGGCCCGTCGGGTTGTCACGCCGGCTTTGTCGCGGCGGCGGTCCGTTCAGCTTTGGTTAAGGTAAATCGGCGAACGTGGCGTACTGCGTTAGAGAATATGGGTAAAAAATGTCCACGCGAATTGTCGGATACACCAATGAACGCCGCCGCGACCGGCGCCGGGAGATTCTCATTGAGGCCACTCTCAATGATGAGCCCGTTCGGATTCTGGACATCGGATTGTCGGGCTTCGGTGCCGACGGCGCCAGGCAGGTGACAAAAGACACCATCTGGCCCGAATTAGACCAGTTGGCCGAGTTGCGTTTTACCGACTACCGGGGTCGTGACGTGTTGATTCTGGTCAACATCACCAGTGTCGAGATCGAGGACGCCCGGTTCAGCGGCGAGTTCACCGAACTCCCGGGCAACGCATTCGACGTGCTGCAGGACCTGGTGTTGAAGCGTGACCTGCGTCACGTGGCAGCTGAATAATCTCCGGACGTTCGACCGTCGTATCTGATCGTACTGATTAGAAAAACAGGAACGCCCGCGTCTCGATGCTTTCGCGTGGCGGTGCATCAGGCCGTGCCGACGGGTCTTCGAAGGCGGTGTGGACGGAGAATCGCGCACGTCCGTCCGTCACGGAATCATAGGTCTTGATGAGCAAAGTCTCGTCAGGCCGAAGCTGCGGGTAGTAGAACCATTGGTGATCGGGATTGAAAACCACCTGCTGGACTTCCCCGATCCGGTCCTTGGAATGGCGTTCGACCGTGACGAGGTCGCCTTCAACGACGCTGCGTGCATCGCACAGGGCCAGCGGTGCCGTTTCGATCGGCGCATTGTTGGAACTGCGCCACAGATTGACGATCGCGAACCGGCGCGACAACAGGTCCTCGGCCTCGTCCTCGGGGAACAGGTCCCGGACCCGCTTCTCGGCCGACGCCTGGGTGTAGTCGTTGTGAATGACGCCCGCCGGTTCGCGCACAATTTTCTCCGTGCGCATGGATTCCGAATCGGCGCGGCGCGTGTGATCGAAAATATGCACGCGTGCGGCGCCGGTCAGTTGCCGCAGAAACGCCTCAACCTCGGGCTCGTACACGCCGGCGATCTGCGCGTCGTCGTAGAAATCGGTCACGGCGCTCGTCTGCGGCGCGACCGCGAAGCCGGCCGTATCGAGGCTGAATGTCGAAGGATCGACGCGCGCGTTGCGTATCTCGACCTGCCGGTCTTCATAACGTCCGGCCCATTTCGAATTGTCCTGCCCCGCTTCGGACGGGATATAGATCAACCGCTTCTCTCCGGTATCGATCATGTACTTCACGTCAGCCCGGACACTCATGATTTCCTTGGGTGCTTCGTCTGGCATCGTTTTCAGCCTGTGTGGTGGCGGTCAAAGGCAATATCGGCAGCCATTGCCCCGTTGGCAACATGAATGGCGATTCAGTCTGCATTCATGCGAAATATTCTGTGTTGAGATTTCGTCGTGACCACAAGGTGGTTGCTGTAACGTCACGGTGGCATTGAATGATTCACAGATGTCCTGCCCTCCCGAGGCGACCGTTCCTGATATTGGCTTTCCTTGCGCCGGTTCTGGTGCTTGGCGTCGCAATGTCAGCGCCTTCGGATTCGTGGGCCGCCGACCGCGAGGAGATCACAACACCGGAACGGACGACGCTGACGATTGGCCGTGTTTCGGGGAACCCGCGAAAACATGCCGGTCGCCTGGCGGCGTTTGGAGGGTATCTGGCGCAACGGCTGGCGGCGTATGGACCGACCGGCACTAATGTCGTTCTCGATGCCAATCCGCAGAGCCTTATTGCCAAGGCGGGACGTGGTGAAATCGATGTGATTTCGGAAACGGTTTTTACGGCGTCGCGGCTGGTAAATACCGGTGCGATGGAAATCGCCCTGCTGGAATGGAAGCGCAATATTCAGCGATATCGCACAGCCCTTATTGTTCGTGTCGATAGCGATATTCATAGCCTGGCGGACTTGCGGGGGCGGACGCTGGCGTTCGAAGACGCTGGTTCGACATCAGGATTTTTCCTGCCCTATCTCGAAATCATGGATGCCGGCCTCGACCTGGCTCCGGTTGAACAGAGCAGTCCGGCCCCCGGTGCGGTTCGCTACGCATTCGCGAAATCGGAAGTGAATGTCGTTGGTTCGGTTATTCGGGGCCGCGCAGATGTTGGGGCCATCAGTGAGACGGATCTCGATGACCCGGAAGTAATGACGGCGCGCTTCAAGCCACAGCTCCGGGTGTTCCATCTCACCCAATGGGTCCCCCGCTCCGTCCTGCTGCTGCGTCGCTCCATGGACCCGGCCCTCAAATCGAAACTGATGGAGGTTCTGCTCGAAATGCATGAGGATGAGGCGGGGAAAGTGGTGCTGGACCGATACTTCGAAGTCGGCCGATATGCCGTGGTCGATGCTGAATCCCGGAATCGTCTCGAACATATTCGCAAAGCCGTTCAATCCCGGCATGGAGGCTGATGGGGATTATGCAATTCAGGCTTCGCACCAAATACGTACTGACCCTGGTCACGCTTGTGGCCGCGGTAACTGTTGCCACGCTGGTGGCACAGCGGACCGCGATTGATCGGATTGTGGCTGCGTTCGAGCTTGAAAACCTGGAACGGCTCGACACCGTTCTCTCCGAGAATGCGCGCAATCAGGCTGTTTTATCGGCCAGAACAACGGCTGACCGACTGCTCGAGCCGCTATTCGCCGAGGATATCCAGAGTGTCGGGAATATCATTCGGCCGCTCGTGGAACGCGAGGATGTGCGCGCGGTCATGGTCTTCGGGCGTGACGGCACGGTCTTTCACGACGGGTCCCAGAAATTGCCGAGTTTCGGCGATGCCGCGCCGGCGGATGTTCTTGCCACGTTGAACAGTGGACACATGCTGCTCGATATCGATGCGTTCGACTTCCGGGTCGTCGAACCGATCGTCGCCGACGGCTATGTGTTTGGTGTGATCGCCGTCAATTTCGATGCCCGCTATATCGGTGCCGAAATATCCGCGATGCGCACCGAACTGACAAAGGTATCCGACGCGGCACTGCAGGAACTGGCGCTGATCCTCGCCTTGATCGGGCTGGTCGCACTGGTGCTGGCCGGTATCGCTGCCGCAATTCTGGCGGGGCGCATGAGCCGCCCGGTACGTGACCTCGCACGTGTGGCTCAATCCATCAGTACCGGTAATTTTGAGGTCGAGCTTGCATCGCGCCGCTCCGATGAACTGGGTGAGTTGGCGCAGGCATTTGACGAAATGGCAGAAAATCTCCGCGACACGATGGTGACACGCTCGCAACTCGAGGTCACTGTCGCGGAACAGACGCGTGAATTGCGTCAGACTCACGGGGCGTTGATAGAGCTCGAATCCAGACGTCGCCATGTGCTCGACGAGATCGGTGATGATTTACGCGCGCCGATTACCGAGATCGAGAGCGATATCACGGTCGCCCTGCGGAACCAGGATTCGGCGCTCGAACTGCGCCACTCCATGAGCCGCGTGCTGTTCCAGATTCGCGACGTGCGGCGGCTCGTTGATGACCTGCGCTTCGCCGCGCGTTCGGAACAGCCGCGCCGGCTCGGCCGGTCGTCGGACTAGAACGCAAGAACGGCGTTCCAAACTCGGCTGCCGGGTGCTATCCGGATGCCGCACGGAGGGGTGGCCGAGTGGTTGAAGGCACCAGTCTTGAAAACTGGCAGGCGTGCAAGCGTCTCGTGGGTTCGAATCCCACCCCCTCCGCCACTTTTCCCTAACCTATTGGGGAAGCTATTGGTTCCTATGAGTTCTTTTCAAGCGGCAGTCGCGGTCGCAAATCAAGAAACTCCACATGTAGCGAGACGGCTCCACTCAAATAACGCTCAACTCGTTCAGCTTCGGTCTGCAATAGGGCGATGAGTTTGTCTGGGCCGATTCGCTTGCCCGTTTCTGGATGTTTCCACCTACGGTCCTTAGCGAGTGTCACAAGAAGAGCACCTGATCTGCAATCGTTTGATGCCATGTATTTATTGACCAGCTGGATTTTAATGGTGTCTCGGAGATCGCGTGCAGATCGTTCGTCAGCCAGCTTTAGTTCGATTACCGCTTCATATTGAGACTCGGTCGAGCGGAGACGAATGTCCGTTTCTTTTTCGTCAGCTGTAACCGCCTCCTGATCGACTCTATAAATGCCTTTGGCTGAATTTTTTAGTTCTCGAGAAATCTGCCTGCGCATGACCTTTTCATTTGAAACTGCTGCCCAAGCTTCCCTCGGTGAATCGTCATGCAAAAGAAGTTCGCTAAGATCAGATAGCCGATCTTTCATGACGACAAACATCGATTCATTTGTCGTAACTGGCGTTTCTCCTCTACGATCAAGAGCCGCTGCCTGCGTTTCATTGAGTACATCTGAGTCAATCTCTTGCGCCCAACTTTCGTCAGCCACCGCGAGAATTCGATCTCGAAAGTGTGCGCAAAGAGGGTCGTCAGCCATCTCAAGCTTTGCTGCCAAACCTGTTTCACCTGTCACGTTGAGTAGCGCTCTTACAATGTTCGACCGAGCAAGCTCTGCGTGATCTCTCATATCGGGTGTATACCCGCCGTCATGGGAGACATCGTCCTTGGTTCGCACATGCTTGTAGGCTAATCGGACCAACTTCAGCAGCAGATCGGGTGTGAAGTGACCGTTATTCAAGTCAATCGTGTTGTGATGATCCCCAAATAAATTGGCTAGCCATTCAACAGCTTCTGTCCATTCTCCTGGCTCTATCGATTCGAATTGTCTTTCTAGAGCAGCCACACCCAAGCCGGGGTCTAGGTTCATCAGAATTGGCAACCACACTTGTCGCAACTCAGTCGGCAATTTGATCTCGAGATGTGCTTGAGTTGTTTCAAGCAATCTCGATAGTTCTTCCTCATTGCCGTGAGTAAGGATCATTCTGCAGACACGCTGAACTCGCTGGGCAAAAGCCGCTATGTCGCCCCTTTTTTCCAAGTAATCATTCTTCGCATCGAGCCATAATTGAAGGCGTGTCAGAAAAACTCGTGCCACCGATTGTGGGGAATGTTCAATCGCTTGGAGTACATTCGAAATTCCGTGTGGGCCAGGTGCCTGATTGAGCTCCCAAGACAGTTCTTTTCCTAAAATTTCTTCAACTGCGTTTGGATGTTGTTCGACAAGTGCCTCCATCCAAGAAGGAAGGCTGCCGGGTTCAACCAGTGCAAATCGTATGGCCAATTTCGCTTCATGCTCATCAAGTTTGATTGCCCACTCGGGATCCTCCGTTTCGGCATATATTGCGGCTAGCCCCAATTGCCAGCGGACTTGATAAACGTTGCGCTCTTGCTCAGGACGTTCGCTAGCAAGCGTAGGATGGTCATTGCGCCAAATGCTCATAAGCGTGTGACGTAGCTGATCAGCAATTTTTCGGCTGAATTGTTCTTCGATGAATGTTCGATTCCAGCCAGATTTTCGGCTGTTGTCACCCTCGGGGCTCATGGCGCGCCAGAGATTCCACGCCGTCGCCTCTCTTCTTCGGGTAGAGAAGACATTTTCTGGATGATCGACGACTTCCTGCCAAAATTTTCTCCAACTTGCGTAGTCGTTCTCCTTTTCCCGTTCCTGTTGTTCCTTACGTTCGGCATGCTTTCTTTCCATTTCTTGGATTTTTTGCATGTCGGGTGTTGGCTTTATCCACTCCTTAATCCTCACAACCAAATCGGGGACGTCTGCTACTAAAGACTCCAATTCCTTCGCATGTTGCTTCCGCTTCCAAGCGTCCCGGTCGCTAGGCATGCGTAGCGCAGCTTCCAGGAGCAGCGCTCGATCACTTTGGTCGAGGCTTGGATCGCTCAGTGCCGCTTTGATCCACTCGATGTCGCGGTCAGCTTTTAACTCAGTAGCGCTGTCATGCATCGTGACTTCCGCAAGACGCATCCATGGGTCGTCTATTTCGTGGAGAGACCTAACTAGGGCATCTGCAGCCCAAAACAGGCGCGAGTTATCTTCGGCAGGCAGCGAAAGCACCAATTCTCGAAGTGTCTTTATTTCCCCTTCGGAGCGTTGGTCGGAAGTGTGCAAACGCAAAGCCAAAACGCTGGCCTGGAGCCATTCGAGTTTCCTGCTTATTTTCAGTCCAAGCACACAAGTTGCAGCCAATGCATGGCACAAACTTTGATGCTCACTCTCGAAATGCGGCCATTCTTTTGACCACGCCAGACTAGGCGAAATCACTCCTGTCAATCCGTCACGCAGTGCTTCTAGTTTGGGTAAATCAAATTCTGAAGCCGCAATCTTGCGGGGTAGTTCCCAAGTCAGGCCATCAACACTCCGCTTCCCAAATTTTAGTCGTCCCAGCGCTTGGCACAGTTGCTCTATCGACATGTGCTCTGGAAACAGACGTATGACTGCGCTTCTGGAGACTCGTTCGCTCCAATTGGGATCAGCATTGGCTATGTCGGAAGCGATATCGAGTGTTCTTGCGTGGTCACTCGTCAACAATCCATCGAGCGCAACCATTCGTTCCATCGGCGACGATTCTGGATCACATGCGACGTGGTAGAGAATATCAGAGCACTCGGTGATGGATCCTGCTCCAATAATATCAAGGAGGACCTTTCGTACTTCTGGATTCTCGACGTCACTGCCCCAGATGCCGGTGATTGTCTTTGCTAGGTCGGGAGAAGCAAAGCGATGAATTTGGATGTCGGGTACGGTCAGCCCACGCCACCCTCCTGATCCATATCGAGTTGCATAGGCCTCTAGGGCTTGGCTTCGCTGTATTGGAGTTAGAGATTCAGGGTCACCCTCATTCAGTAGAATGGTGGGTTCATGGTCGCGCAAAAGCTCAAATATCTCCTTTGCCCTCAACGCCACCCAAGCTGCAATAGGTCTTTTCGAAGGGCGGACTATTGTCACACCCTTGGTTTCTGCGAAAAGTAGCCGCTTCAGCGAGCTTAGGGGCATTTGTCCCGAGAGAAAAAGTTCCAGAAGCCGTTCCGCTGCCAGATACTCAGCGACAGAACGGTGGTGAAAACGCACGCGACCATAGGACGCAAACCCGAACAGAGGACGCTCTAACAGAGCCCTTCTTTCATTTTGATTCCAGTCCGCCAGTATGGTCGAGGGGTCAAGTGCGGAATCGTCAGTAAGGTGATCTGACGCGGCGTTATGTTTAATATTCGTGAGACGTGTCAGCTGCATGGCGAGTGCGATTCGGCGGGCACCTTGTTCTGCTTTTTCAACTGATAGCTCAGCTGGTTCTGGTCTATCCTCACTTGGTTTGAGTTTGATGCGGATGTTTGTTGCGACCTGATCAGAATGCGTGCGAATTCGCCTTTGATCTCTCCAGTCGGCGCAAAGCTCAATTAGATCCTGTGGTCGACGT
Organism: Alphaproteobacteria bacterium; assembly: GCA_039980135.1. Lineage (NCBI taxonomy): Bacteria > Pseudomonadati > Pseudomonadota > Alphaproteobacteria > Alphaproteobacteria bacterium. The sequence continues at coordinate 166,005 of JBDXCV010000013.1, read as the reverse complement.
GCAAACTCTTGAGCATTTCGTTGCTCTAGGTCGATCAAGAGTTGAGCTGGCTCGTCCACTCCCTGAAGCCTCGAAAATTCAATAATTTGCTCGTCGGAAAGCGGCATCAATCCGACAATTTGCCAGTCGGACGCCGTGGCGGCCTTGTCTTCCGCACCATGCTTCCCGCCAATATTTTGCATCGCGATTTTCGCGAATGTTTCCCCGTTGGCTTTCGAGGCAACAGTTGGAGGGACCGGAAGAACACGGCGGACTAACTGTTCGTCGAGCGGAATCGGGCGCGTAGTTATCACGATCCGAGCTCGATGAAGTTGGTCACAGATAGTCTTTCTGAATCGCTTTAGGGCATGTTCGAAGGAACCCAAACTCAGGTTTAGTTCGTCGACGGAATCGAGGAAAAACGTTGCTGTTTCAGATTGTGAAAAGAGCCAAGTATCAAGCTGTTGCTCTTCTTCCGTCGTAAGCGAGTCCCGCATGCTATCTCTAGCTAAGGTAGCCAGTTCGACGAAAAATGCGGGTTGTCCTGACTCAGACAGCAGACGCGCCTGTTCTCGGCATTCGTATGTCTTTCCTGCTCCGGCCTCTGAAATCATCAGAATCCGCCGTGACTGCAGTAGCTCTTGCCAAGTCGTGGATTTTGACCATCCTAGGCTTTCCAAAAAGGACTGCTGATCTGCCTCGTCGAGACTTTCTTTGGAAATATGTTGAAAAGTTCTTTCAATCATATGTTCGATGGTGCCTCATTAGCCGCACGTTACAGTAGCAATATACAAAGATGCTTGATCTTGGTGAGGTTCGATTCCCGTCATGCTCGGTCCGTTTCGAACGGCGGCAGGTTCGCATCTCATGCTCGCAGACTAGACGTCAAAATCCCGCAGCGCCGCCAAAAACGTCTCGCCGAAATCCTTGAGCTTCTTCGGGCCGACGCCGTTCACCAGCGCCAGGGTGTCGAGATCGTTCGGCTTCATCACGCACATGTCGTGTAGCGTCGCGTCGGAGAAGATCACATAGGCGGGCACCTTGCGCGCCTGGGCCAGGTCGCGCCGCAGCGCCTTCAGGCGGGCGAGGATCTCTGTGTCCGCGTCGTCGAGGGCGGCTGCGGCCGCGCGGGCCTTGCGTGAACCGGTGGCCCTTGTCTTCGGGATGTCCCGATACTCATACCCCTGCTCGCCGTTCAGAATCGGCTCGGCTTTCCCGGTCAGCTTGAGCCCGCCATAACCTTCGACGTCGATCGACAGATAGCCCGAGGCCACGACCTGGCGGATGAAGGCCGTCCAGAAATTCTTCGGGCGTTCCTTTCCGGCCCCGTAGACCGGCAGCCGGTCATGACCGCGGGCGAGGATTTTCTCCGACCCGCTGCCCCGCAGCACATCCACGATATGCGCGGCGCCGAAAGCCTGCCCGGTGCGCGCCACGGCGGCCAGCAGCATGTGCGCTTCCTTCGCGCCGTCGATCAGCGTCGGCGGGTCGAGGCAGATATCGCAATTGCCGCAGGCTTGCGTGGTTTCCCCGAAATAGCTGAGCAGCGCGACCCGTCGGCAACTGATCGCCTCGCCGTAGGCCAGCAGGGAATCCAGCCGCTTGTGCTCGCGGCGCTTGTGATCCTCGTCGCCGTCATCCTGGGCGATGAACTGGCGGCGCAGGCGGATATCGTCGAGCCCGTAGAGCATGTGGACATCGGCGGGTTCCCCGTCGCGGCCGGCGCGGCCGATTTCCTGGTAGTAGGCCTCCATGCTGCCGGGCAGGTTCATGTGGAAGACGTAGCGGATGTCGGGCTTGTCGATGCCCATGCCGAAGGCGATCGTCGCCACCATGATCACCGCGTCCTCGGCCATGAAAATTTCCTGGTTTTCCCGGCGGACCTCCTGCGCCAGCCCGGCGTGATAGGGCAGCGCCTTGTACCCCTTCTCGCACAGCAGTTTGGCGGTCTCCTCCGTCAGCCTGCGCGACAGGCAGTAGACGATCCCCGACCCGTCGCGCCGGGGCTCCACGAAATCCAGCAGTTGGCTGTTCCGGTCTGTCTTGGGCGCAACCGCCAGCCGCAGATTGGGGCGGTCGAACCCCCGCACGACGATGTCGCCCTTCCCGCCGAACAGCTTGGTTGCGATGTCCTTTTGCGTTGCCGTGTCGGCCGTCGCGGTAAATGCGCTGAGGGTGGCCGCGGGAAATTTCTCACGCAGGCTGGAAAGCGCTTCATATTCCGGACGGAAGCTGAAGCCCCATTTAGAGATGCAATGGGCCTCGTCGACGACGAACATCGCCGGATCGAGCGCCCGCAGTGCCGTCAGCATGCGGTCGGTCATCAGCCGCTCGGGCGACAGGTACAAAAGCCTGATCGACCCGTCCTGAACGCGCCGCCAGTCTGCCACGTTGTCCTCGCGGGACCGGTTGGAATGGATACAGGCCGCCGCCACGCCGTTGGCGCGCAGGCCCGCGACCTGATCGTCCATCAGGGCGACCAGCGGCGAGACCACCACGGTCAACTGCTCCGCGATGAGCGCGGGGATCTGATAGCAGAGTGATTTCCCCGCTCCCGTCGGCATGACGGACAGGGTGTGGGTGCCGCCGAGCAGACGGTCGACGATCTCCTTCTGGCCGGGTCGAAAATCGGGGAACCCGAAGACCGAATTCAGAAGTTGTTCAGGGGCAGCGGTCATTTCGCCGTGACTGTTGGAGCGGATTTCTGGATCAATACAGCAGGGTCAGGTGATTCCCGCCGGATCGAGGCCGAATATTTCCGCCGCCCAGTCCGACATGACGTCGCCGATCAGCTGCCGGTTGTCGATCTGGCAATGCTCGGCCCCGCCCTCGTCCAGACGGAAGACCTTGAGCTTGCGGTTCGGGCTGTTGACGGCCTCTTCGTAGGTCTTTTCCGCCATCCACAGTGGCACCTGGCGGTCGTTCTCGCCGTGGCAGACCAGCAGCGGGCAGGTGATTTTGTCGATGACACCTTCGAGGGTCATCTTGCGAGACACTTCGAGCGCATCCTCGGGTGTTTTCTGGCCCATCACCCACATGCCGTGGCTTACCATGTCCGGCACGGACGGCGCAGACTCGATCTTGGCGTAGGCGCGCTCGAAATAGACGCTGAAATCCCACAGCGCGCCCCAGGCGATGCAGCATTTCAGGCGTTTCTCAAAGGCCGCCGCGCGGGGCGCGTAGTAACCGCCGAGACTGTTGCCGGACAGGCCGATCCGCGCGGCATCGACATCGTCACGCGCTTCCACATAATCAACGAGCTTGGCGACGTAATGTTCGGTCTCATGGCCGGCGGTCAGGCCGTGCAGGCGCAGTGCGCCCCCTGCTCCGGGCTGATCGACAATCAGCATGTGCATGCCGCGTTTGCGGTATGCCTCACTGATGACCGGGTAATGGAGTTCCTTCAGGGAATCGAAGCCCTGGATATGGATCATGCAGGGGGCCGGCCCCTCGACATCGGCCTTCACGAACATGCAGGGCATGAACCCGTCCTCGAACGGGATGTCGACATATTCCACCGGTTCACGGCCGACCTCGCGGGCCTTGCGGAAATAATCGACCCCGCGCTGGTAGGCCATGAGTTCGCGCGGGTCGCTGTGGTGCAGGAACCGCTCGGCGCGCAAATGGTAGAGCCCGGCACGGTGATATTTGCGGGACGCGGTCAGCGGGTGGCCTTCCTCCATGTCCGTATCCCCCAGGCGCTGGAGGCGCTCCGCCAAACGCGTGAAGGCTTCATACCAGGCCTCGTTGGCCGTTGCCGGGTCGCCGCCGGCCAGGTGCTTGACCGAACGCAGCGCCTCCTCGGCCTCGCTGACGGTCCCGACCTCGTCGAACAGGGTCGCCGTCGTCAGGCTCCATGCATAGTTATCCGGAAAATACTCGAACATGATCCACTCTCCTTGATTCCTTCACGCGACGTCGTTGACGAGCCCCTCGGCCTCGAGGTGGCCGTTGGCGATGAGTTCTTCGCGCGCCCTGCTTTTCCAGTCGGCGCGCATCATGAAGCCTTCTGTTTGCCGGCAATGATTCTCGGCCCAGCCAATCAATTCGGCGTCGTCCAATGAAAGGTCCAGCGGCGCGCCATGTGGTGCCGGCACGTACCAGACGGATTCGACCGCGAGTTCGACGATATTTCCCTCGGGGTCGGGAAAATAGATCGAGAACGAGTTGCCGTGGCATGTCTTGCGCAACGGCCCCACGTCCGGATGTGCCTCGAGTTCGCGTTCCATCCGCCGCAATTCATCCAGTGACATGATGCGCAGACTCAACTGGTTCACGCTCGTCGGTGCATCGAGGTCCCGACCGGAGATCAGGATGACCTGATGGTGCTCGCTCGGGTCGCGGCTGAGATAGGTGTATTCCCGTTCCGGCTCGGATCCGATGGGCGGCATGATGCCCCGGTCGGTCACGGCATAGCCGAGCACGTCGTCATAGAAGGCGACCATTGCGTTCATGTCGTCGACCTTGAAGGCACAATGGGCATGCGCGATTGCCGGCGGCGGCGGCGCGGCGTTGGCTTTCGGGTGCAGCAGAATTCGATCCGGATCGTTCGGACGTTCGAACGCGGGGTTCTCATTGCCGGTTTCGGGGCCCTCGTCCGTCAACCGCCCTTCGGCTTCAAAGGCCTGCGCTTTCTCGCGTTGCCAGTCTTCCCGGCGCATATAGCCTGCCGCACCCTGGCAGCGCCTCTCGGTTTGCGCGATGATCTCGGCGTCGGCCATGGATAGATCCAGTGACCAGGCCGCCGGCTGGGGGACATAGTGGCCGGTCTCCACCGAAACCGCACAACGGTTCAGTTCCGGATCGCGGAAATACAGAGTCCAGGTGATGCCGTGATCGACGGCAACGATGTCGCCGACATCGTCCTCGGCGTCCAGAAGCGTTCTCATATGCCGCAAGGCAGCGAGGTCAGGCGCCTTGAAGCCCGTCTCGCCGACAGTTGGTGCAAATCTGGCCGGTCGTCCGCCGGCGAGGACGAACTGGTGATGTTCGCGCGGGCGGCGGGTCATGAAGATGATCCGGTCCTTGTCGCCACGAATCAGGCCGTGGTCGCTGACGCAGAACCCGAGGACGCGGGCATAGAAATCCTCAAGCTTGTCGGCGTCGTCGCAATTCACGCCGAAATGGCTGAACATCAGCGCCGGCGGCCCCAACTTTATGGTGTCGGATTGTGTGGTCATGGCCCGAGCCCCCTTTTCCCATGATCAGAATAGTGAACCGTTTGGCGGGTTTGTCCATCGGCTATTGCATGTTTGGGGCGACCGAAACGAAAAGGGCGGCCCGAAGGCCGCCCTCATAGGGTTCGTTTTGTCGGAAGGAATCCGCGGCTATTTGCCGAAGCCCTTGATAAGGCCTTTCACGGCATCACCGGCACCGCCGGCGCCGCCCGTGGCGTCTTCGATCTGTTTCATTGCATCGCCCGTGGCCTTCTCGACCTGCTCCATGGCGGCGCCCGTCAGTTTGTCGACATCGATCTTCGCATTGGCGACGGCGTTTTGTGCGCCCTGCAGGACTGCGTCCATGATCTGTGATGCGATCTCCTCAGGCGTGGCACCCTTGCCGTCCTTGCCGATGTCCTTGAGGCGAATGGTTGGCAGCGGGACCGAAAGCTTCTCGTTCAGAAGCGGTGCGACGACGGCGACCTTACCGTTCTGCAACACCAGGCTTTCGATCACGATATTCGGGGCATCCCCGCCGCCGGAGCTCTTTTTTCCGCTGCCGGCTTTCGACTGAACCGCCTTGTTGAGTTTGTCGAGGTTGCTGTCTCCATCGTCGCCGAATTCATAGACGACCTCCGGCCCGGAAATGATGACTTCCTTGATGACGACGGGGTCGCTGCGTACCGAGGTAAGATCGATTGCAACGCTGACTTCGTCGAACTTGAACGCGTCGTCATCGCTGAAGCCGCTGGGATTGGTTACCCGGAACCCGCGCAGCGCGCCCTTGCCCGACGTCAGTTCGATGTCGACTTCGTTCAGGACCACGTTGGTCTGGGTCATGTCCGAGCCGACTTTTTCTACGGCGGCGCGAACGATGTCGTTGAGGTTGCCGAGGAATACGAATATCCCGACTGCCGCAATGACCACCAGTACGCCCAGCCCGATCAAAATTTTCTTCATCATGTGCCTGCCTTGTCTCGTTTTGCGTGATGAATGGAAAGTTCACCCCGTACTACGCAATAAGCCTGCCAGTTGGCGTATCCGAACATGTTTCCCGCTCTTTGCGGTGAAAATACGAACACCAGCACATTCCAAAGCGGTCGTTCGACGTCATAAGTTTTTGTTATCGCTAGAAAACTTCGCGTACACCCGAGGCGAAGCCGACTTTCACCGTAATGGTGCCCTCGTTGATCAGCCAGGGGCGCACACGATAGGAACGCGCACCGCTTGAATGCATCGGGTCGGAGGCTGCGATCTCATTTGCATGGGCGAGATCCCGCGCGCGAACGACGAACATCCCCTCGCCTTCCCATGTTTCTTCGTCATCGGCCCAATGCGGCCCGGCTGCGACGTAGATGCCCTCTTCTTCCATCTTCGCCTGATGGGCGAGATGCGGGCCGATATTCTCCATTACCGGACCGAGACCGTCGGTCGGGAATGTATGAACCACATAGACCTGCCACTTGAGCATGTCGCCGCAGGCTTCGAGAATTTGTGTGCGTGTTGGTGGGCCGTCTGCCATTTTGGGTCCTCCCATTGGACAATTCTGGTTGTTTGACGACGAGAAGCCGCCGGACTAAAGAGGTTCGAACTGTAGGCAATCGGGCGTGAAAACGCCAAACCGAATCCATTCAACCGGGCGAATTGCGTACCCTGAAAAGGACCCTCCAGTGAGCCGCATACTCACAAAAATCGGCGCCTGTATTCCCGCGCTCGCATGGCAACGGCGCGTCATCGTTGGCGCCCTCGGGCTGACGATCGCGGCCGTGCTGTGGTTCACCGTCGGCCCTGCGGGCGGTGCGTCGGTTCGGCTCAAGTCGCCGGCGCAGTTACACGAGTATTATGTCGAGCAGGGCTACACCATGGCGGCCCTTCGGGCGGGCAATGCCCGCGTACCACCGGTTTTCATCACGACCGTGCCGGAAGACTGGGCGGACGGACTGGACGTGGAACGCAAGAAGAGCCTGTTCTTTCGCACGCTGCTGCCGCTGGTCCTGCAGGTTAACCGCGAAATCGGGGCCGATCGGACACGCCTTGCGGAACTTCGCAAGGTTCTCGGCGGCGGCGAAGCCCTGCCGTCTGCCGATCGCAGATGGCTGTTTGACCTTGCCGCCAGCTACGGGGTGGTCGACCGGGAAAAGGTCGATTCCAAGACGCCGCTTTCAGCCCAGCAGATCGCAACCTTGAGCGTCCGGGTCGATGTGATCCCGCCTTCGCTCGCATTGGCCCAGGGCGCCATCGAGAGCGCTTACGCCTTGTCGCGTTTCGCGGTGGAGGGGAATGCACTTTTCGGGCAATGGCGCTATGGCGAGGGGCTGAAACCGGAACAACAACGCAAGGCGCTGGGCGATTACCGGATCGCCAGCTTCAAGACCCCATTCGAATCCGTGCATGGTTATGCGCAGAACCTGAATTCCAACCCGGCATACAGGGCGTTCCGGAAGTTGCGTTCGGACGCGCGCAAGGCCGGAAAAACACCTCGTGGCCCGGCCCTGGTACAGGGCCTGGTTTCCTATTCCGAACGCCGTGAGGCCTATGTCGAAGAAGTGCGCGGCCTGATCGATTTCAACAAGCTGGGGCCTACCGACACCGCCCGTTTGACCGACGCGGCGCCGATCGAATTGCGGGCCGGGCTGTTTTGATCCGGGCGGATCGCTGCCGCATGCAGTAAAACTGTCACCGAAGTCGTTTATTGGCATACCCAAACACCCAGGATTGGCGCCGGATTATCCCCGCCAGCGGAGAATATTCATGACAGCAACCTCCGGGACGAATGACGCAACGGCTGCCGGGCTCGGCATATTCGAGAAATGGCTGTCTGTCTGGGTCGGAATTTCCATCCTGGTGGGACTGGCGCTCGGGAACATTGCGCCGCGCGTCTTCGCCGGGATTGCCGAGATTGAATATGCGTCGGTCAATCTGATCATGGCCGTCCTGATATGGGCGATGATCTATCCGATGATGGTCTCCGTCGATTTCGGTAGCCTCAAGTCCATCGGAAGCCGTCCCAAGGGGCTTTTTCTTACGGTTGTGGTCAATTGGCTCGTGAAGCCGTTTACCATGGCGGCGTTGGCGGTTCTGTTTTTCGAATTTGTCTTTGCGCCCTTCATTCCCGCGGATGATGCCGAGCAATATATCGCCGGATTGATCCTGCTGGGGGCCGCCCCGTGCACCGCCATGGTGTTCGTCTGGTCGCAGATGACCAAGGGTGATCCCGCCTACACGCTCGTGCAGGTGTCGCTGAACGACGTCATCATGATCTTTGCCTTCGCTCCGATCGTGGCGCTCCTGCTGGGCGTAACAAGCATCAACGTGCCATGGGAGACCCTGCTTCTTTCCGTGCTTCTCTATGTCGTTGTACCCTTGATTGCAGGGGCCATCACACGTCGCACCCTGGTGAGAAAACATGGAAGTGCACAAGCCGGGATCGATCATTTCACGGCGAAGTTGAAACCCATATCCGTCCTTGGCCTGCTTTTGACAGTTGTCCTCCTGTTCGGGTTCCAGGCCCAGACAATCATCTCTCAGCCGGTTCTGATCCTGCTTATCGCGGTGCCGATCATCATCCAGAGCTACGCAATATTCTTTGTGACCTACGGCGCGGCTTATATGTGGAAGCTGCCCTTCAACGTGGCGGCACCCTGTGCACTCATCGGCACGTCCAATTTCTTCGAATTGGCCGTCGCGGTCGCAATCGGGTTGTTTGGCATCGGCAGCGGCGCCGCTCTTGCAACGGTTGTCGGTGTATTGGTTGAGGTGCCGGTGATGCTGTCACTCGTTGCATTTGCAAACCGGAGCAGATCGAAATTTGCGTCCTAGCGGGCGCGACCCGATGTGGACCGTGCTCAGGCCAGTTCTTCGCCGATTGCGTTGAGGTGGGCCTGCAATGACAGCGCATCGAGAGACCCCAGAGGCAGGTTGACGAAGAACTCGATCCGGTTATTCAGCATCCGGTAGGTCTCCGCGAAGGCGGCGGCGATCTCCGCCTGGGTGCCCTTCACGGCGGCCGGGTCCGGCAGGCCCCAATGGGCGGACATGGGCTGGCCCGGCCAGATCGGACAGACTTCGCCGGCGGCCTGATCGCAAACCGTGAAGACGAAGTCGAACTCAGGCGCATCGGGCCCGGAAAATTCAAGCCAGTCTTTTGACCGGAACGAGTCTGTCGAATGATTGAGGCTTTTCAGAAGTGTCACGGCATGCGGGTTCACATTGCCCGTCGGGTGGCTTCCGGCGCTGTACGCCTTGAATTTCCCGGCGCCGACGCGGTTCATGATCGCTTCGGCCAGAATGCTGCGCGCCGAGTTGCCGGTGCAAATGAACATCACGTTGTAGGTTTTTGAATTCATGGTCTCGCTCGATTGGGCGTCCTGTCAGGACATCGCGAGTTGGTTACCCGAGGATTGTTTCACGGGCATGACAGTTCCGGGCACCTAAACCGAACGAAACAACGGCACCATTTCCGGGACCGGTGCGGGGACCATGAGCTTGCTTTCCTGTTTCACGACATGGGGGCGTATCTCGTCCTGAAACCGTATCCAGTCCGGGTTTACGCGCACGGCATTGTGGCGGCGCGTCCTGTCGTCGAACCCATCGAAAAACCAGTAGTTGTAAACCTGATGCAACGGCCCGGCGATCATGTGGAAACTGCCGATCGTATTGGTCTCGAGCGGCGACATGGCCGGCACGGCGTACTGCTCGATGAGTTCCCAATACTTGCCCAACGACCCCGGCGTCAGGCTGACGATCTGTTCTTCCACGAGAAGGTCTCGGTTCGTCGCCGGGTCCGCCAGCGGCGGGTCGCCCGGCGTCCAGTAGGATTCGGCAGAGAAATGCGGGGTCAGCGCGGCAACCGGGGCGGGCATGAGTAGCCGGTTCTCCTGGGCCAGCATTAGCGGGCGCACCTTGTGGAAATACGGCTCCAGCTCGGGCACATCATAGAGACCGTGCAGACGGGTCCGCCAATCTTCCAGGGAATCGAACGCGTAGATATGGACGACCTGGTCCGCGGGTCCGCTCACCGTTGAAAAATACCCGATGACGCGGTCGATGACGGGGCGGACGGCGTCGAATCCCCGCTCAACCTGGGTTTCGTAGAATCGCTCCCGCAGGCCCGGTTTCATGGTGTAGGCGCGATGTTCCAGAATCATGTCGGGTCCCCTTCTCTCGGTCCGATTATGGCGCAAGCGACCCCGGCCGGAGAAGGGCCGTTTGCGCAAGGCTGCCTTCGCGTCGGGGCTTGACCCGAAAAGGTGCGCGTCGCAGGTTTCGCGGATGGTTCAGATCGACATCTACTCGGACACGGTTTGCCCCTGGTGTTTCATCGGAAAGCGACGCCTCGAACGTGCGCTGGCGGTACGGGATGACATCACGGCGACCATCAAGTGGCATGCATTTCAATTGAACCCGGACATGCCGGTCTCCGGCATGGAACGGGAGCGCTACCTGGCGGCGAAGTTCGGTGGCCCCGACCGCGCGGCGGGCGTTTACGCGACGATCGCGCGCGCAGGCCATGCGGAGCGCATACCGTTCGATTTCGAGGCTATCTCCCGCATGCCGAACACCATCCAGTCGCACCGGTTGTTGTGCTACGCGGACCGGTTCGGGCTGCAGGGCGCCGTTGTCGAAGCCCTGTTCCGGGCGTTCTTCTTCGACGGCGAAGATATCGGCGATGATCTGGCTCTACTAAGGGTCGCCCACATGGCCGGCCTTGACCGGGACGCCACGTCGGCATTTCTCGCCGGCGATGAAGAGCGTGACACGGTGCTTGCCCAGGACCTGCGTGCCCGGCGCATGGGTATCAACGCGGTGCCCTACTACGTGGTGAATGGCGACTACGCCATATCCGGGGCGCAGGAGCCCGAGGCCTTCTTCCCGTTGTTCGACCTCGCCGGCGTCGGGCTGGCGGCAGAATAGGCATCGACTACCCGTCGGCACTGCCATCCGGGGCGGCCGCGATGGCGGACAGGTTGCGCATGAAGCGGCGCACGCCCACGGAACGCTTGTTCGGGTCGGTCCAGTCGCGTCGATAAACCAGTTTATGGTCCGGGCGCAGTTTGACGGTGCCGGATTCCTTGGTGATGAAGGCCACGAGTCCCACGGGATTCGAGAATTTGTTGTCCCGGAACGTGACCACGGCGCCTTTCGGGCCGGCATCGAGTTTCTCGACGCCGGCGTCCCGGCATAGCCCTTTCAGGGTGATAGCTTCGAGCAGGTTCTCGACTTCATTCGGGATCGGTCCGAACCGGTCAATCAACTCGGCGGCAAATCCCTCGATCTCTTCCGGGTTCACCAATGATGCGATCCGGCGGTAAAGGCCCAGCCGGACCCCGAGGTCAGCCACGTAATTGTCGGGGATCAGAATCGGCGCGCCAATGGAGATGACCGGCGTCCACTCGTCGGTCGGCAACACACCCGACCCGGCTTCGCGCGCGGTCGCGACCGCGTCTTCCAGCATCTGCTGATACAGCTCGACACCGACTTCCCGGATATGACCGGACTGTTCCTCGCCGAGCAGGTTGCCCGCGCCGCGAATATCGAGGTCGTGGCTCGCGAGGCTGAATCCGGCCCCGAGCGTATCCAGGGTCTGCATGACATCGAGCCGTCGCCGGGCTGTCTCCGACAATGTACGGTCGGTGGGCAAGGTCAGGTAGGCATAGGCCCGGGCCTTGGAGCGGCCGACACGGCCACGCAGCTGATAGAGCTGGGACAGGCCGAACATGTCCGACCGGTGAACGATGATGGTGTTCGCCGATGGGACATCGAGCCCGGATTCGACGATGTTGGTGCACAACAGCACCTCGTACTTGCGATCGTAGAACGCTGTCATCACGTCTTCGAGCGCACGTGCCGGCATCTGGCCGTGGGCGACCCCGACGGTGACTTCGGGCACCAGATCCTTCAGACGCTCCTGCAGCCGCTCGATATCGGCCAGCCGGGGGCAGACATAGAAACTCTGCCCGCCGCGGAAATGTTCGCGCATGATGGCTTCGCGGATGGTCACGCCGTCATAGGGCAGGATGAACGTGCGCACGGCGAGGCGGTCCACCGGCGGAGTGGCGATCAGGCTGAGTTCGCGCACACCGGTCAGGGCCAGTTGCAATGTTCGCGGGATCGGCGTGGCCGTCAGAGTCAGGACATGCACATCGCTGCCGAGACCCTTGAGGCGTTCCTTTTGGGCGACGCCGAAATGCTGTTCTTCATCGACGACGAGAAGGCCCAGATCGCGGAATGTGACCGATTGGGACAACAGGGCGTGCGTGCCGATGACGATATCGACCTGCCCCGCCTCCAGCCCGGTACGCACATCCTCCGCCTCCTTGCCCGCCGTCAGGCGCGACAGTTGCGCGATCTTGACCGGCAGTCCCGCAAAACGTTCCTTGAAGGTCTGGTAGTGCTGACGGGCCAGCAACGTCGTCGGGACGACGACGGCGACCTGGCGCCCGTTCAGGGCCGTTACAAATGCCGCGCGCAGTGCCACTTCCGTCTTGCCGAAGCCGACATCGCCGCAGACCAGCCTGTCCATCGGCTTGCCCGCACCCAGGCTTTCGACCGTGTCGTCGATCGCACGGTTCTGGTCTTCGGTTTCGGCGAACGGGAAACGGGCGCAAAATTCTTCATAAAGCCCGGCCGGCGGCGTGAGTTTCGGCGCGTGGCGCAACTCGCGTTCGGCGGCGAGTGCCATTAACTTGTCGGCCATCTCCGTGATGCGGTTCTTGACCTGGGCGCGGCGTGCCTGCCAGCCGGCATTCCCAAGCTTGTCGAGCTGTACGCCCGCTTCTTCGGACCCGTAGCGCGACAGCAGGTCGAGATTCTCCACGGGCAGGAACAGCTTATCGTCACCGGCGTAGACCAGCCGCAGACAATCATGGGGCGCGCCGCCGATCTCGAGTGTTTCCAGCCCGTCATAGCGCCCGATCCCATGGTCGGCGTGTACCACGATGTCGTGTACCGACAGGCTCGACATCTCCGAGATGAGATGCTCGCTCGGTTTCGCGGCCCGCCGCCGGCGGACCAGCCGGTCTCCGAGAATATCCTGCTCGCTGTAGATCGTCCGGCCCGGTACCGAAAATCCATTGTCCACGGGCAGCACGCAAACCGGCACTTGATCCCCGCCGGCCGACAGGACCCCCCGCCAGTTCGACACGGGCGTTGCCTTGTCGACGTCGTGATCGACAAGGAGTTGGGTCAGCCGGTCTCGTGAGCCGTTGGAGTAACAGGCAATCGCGATCGCCTGACCTTCGCCCTGCTCATTGAGGATGCGGGTGCGCACGGCATCGAGCAGGTTGGTATCCGCATGGCTTCGGGCCTCGGCGAAATCGATCGTGCGCCGGCCGCCGATGGAGATGGACTGGCTCCCGCTCACCGGGGCTTCGAAGACGTCGAAATCAATCGCCGCCCTGCTCTCGCGCAGATCCTCCCACTCGTCGGGGCCGAGATAAAGCGCATCGGGCGGGAGCGGGTTGTAGGGCGCCTCGCCTTCTGCGCGGTCGGGGGCGTTCGCCCGGGCCGAGAAATAGTCGGTGATCTGATCGAACCGGTCGGTCATGGCATCGGGGGTCTGGGCACCGAGGATTACCGGTCCGTCGATATAGTCGAACAGCGTTTCCGGGGCCGCGTAGAACAGCGGCAGCCAATGCTCCATCCCGGGGTGGCGGACCCCTTCGCTGACCGCCTCATAGAGGGGGTCGTCCCCGCGTACGGCGCCGAAGCGGGCGCGATAAGAGGAGCGAAAACGCGCAATTGAGGCTTCGTCCAGCAGAATCTCGCTGGCGGGCAGGAGCGTCAGCCGATCGAGCGGATGGGTGGTCAACTGGCTCAGGGGATCGAAGCGTCGCAGACCCTCGATCTCGTCGCCGAACAAATCGATGCGGACGGGTTCCGGGTAGCCGGGGGGGAACAGATCGATGATGTCGCCGCGACTGGCAAATTCACCCGGTTCGCGGACCGTTTCCGTGCGATGGAAGCCGTTGGCCGCGAGAAACGCCGTGACGACACCGAAATCCACCGTGCGGCCGGGCACCAGTTCGATATGCGTCTCACGAATGCGCGCGCGCGGCGGCACCCGCTGAAGGGCCGCGGCGACGGTGGTGAGAATCAGGGTCTGTGTGCCTGATTCGGCGGCGGCCGCGGGCTCCTGTGCGAGTGCGCCGAGGGTCGCCATCCTTTCGGCGACGAGTTCGGCGCGAGGCGGCACCCGGTCATAGGGCAGGCAGTCCCAGGCCGGGAATTTCAGGATGCGGGTGTCCGGGGCAAAAAAGGCAATCGATTCGGCGAGCCGATTCATCCCGAGATCGTCGCTCGACACATGCAACAACGGCTGCGTGGCCTGCGCCAACAATTCGGCAAGCAACAACGCATCGCAGCCGTCCGGCACACCGGTAAACCGTGTCGTGGAGCCCGGTGCACCCCAGCTAAAGTTATGATTTAGCAACAAGTTAGTCTTCGAGCTTGAAGTCTTGCAGACGTCGCATGATCTCGCCGTTCCAGGCCTCGGGTACGGGTTTGCGCCGGCTGATCCACATGTAGAGGTCCGGGTCGCTGTTCTCGATCAGCGCTTCATATTCGTCGAGCAGCTGTTCGCTAAAACCGTCGAGGTTCCGCCTGGCGAAGTTGCCGAGGATCAGATCGGTCTCCCTGGTGCCGGTATAGATGCTGCGATAGATCAAGCGTTTGATCCGATTCTCGCGTGTTTGCCTGGTCGTTTCTGCGGTCATCTCGCCGGTCCTGTCTGCCCGATGCTGACTCGGGCGTCCATGCTCCCTAGGATATAGCCTTCCTGCGAACTGCTGTCAGCCGCGCGAACCCCATAATCGGTCCTGCCGTGCCCCAACGCGTCCGCCCAGAAATATTGTTCCCGCTTTTCGCGCCGGTCACGGCCTTGAAGGGTGTCGGTCCGCGCATCGGCACCCATATCGAGCGCCTGGTCGGCCCGCAGATCGTCGATCTGATCTGGCACCTGCCGGGCGGGATCGTGGACCGCCGTTACAGCCCCAATCTGGTGGATCTGGAAGCGGGCCGCATCGCCACGCTCGAACTGACAATCACCAGGCATCACGCCCCGCCGGTATCCAACCGGCGGATTCCTTACCGTATCGATTGCCGGGATGACACGGGTGAAATCACCCTGGTCTATTTCCACGGTCGGGCGGACTACCTTGCTTCCGCATTGCCGGAGGGCGAGACCCGTCTCGTCAGCGGCTCGGCCGAGTTCTATGACGGCAAACTCCAGATGACCCACCCGGACATCGTCGCCAAGGTATCGGAGCGCGCCAACGTCATGCGGGTGCAGCCGGTCTACGCGCTGACCGAAGGCCTGTCCCAGAATGTGCTGGGCAAGGCGATCACCGGCGCACTGGATCGCGCTCCAGACTTGGTCGAGTGGCTCGACCCGGCCCTCGTTGCCCTGCGCGAATGGTCGTGCTGGCACGACGCGTTGACGGCAGCCCATACGCCGGGCGAACTGAGCGATCTCGACCCCGCCGCGCCGGCCCGCATGCGCCTGGCCTATGACGAACTCTTGGCGAGCCAGCTGGCGATCATGCTGGTGCGCTCCCATGTCCGAAAACAGGCTGGGCGCCCGATCGCGGGCAACGGGCGGTTGCGATCTCGGGTTCTCGATGCGCTGCCCTTCGAGCTGACCGGTAGCCAGAAAACGGCGATCGTCGATATCGAACAGGATATGGCTTCGGCGCACCGCATGCTCCGGCTACTGCAGGGCGATGTGGGCAGCGGCAAGACCGTGGTGGCGCTGATGGCCATGCTGACGGCCGTCGAAGCGGGGTGCCAGGCCGCGCTGATGGCGCCGACGGAAATCCTCGCACGGCAACACTACGCGACCATCGCCCCACTCGCCGAGGCCGCCGGGGTGCCTTGCGTATTGCTGACCGGGCGGGACAAGGGCAAGGCCCGGACGGAAATCCTGGAGGGACTGGCCGCGGGCGATACACCGCTCGTCGTGGGTACCCATGCGCTCTTTCAGAGCGACATTGTGTTCAATGATCTGGCGGTGGCCGTCGTCGACGAGCAGCACCGATTCGGCGTGCATCAGAGGCTCTTGCTGGCCGAGAAAGGTGCGACGGTCGATGTGCTTTTGATGACCGCGACGCCAATCCCGCGCACTCTCATGCTGGCCGCCTATGGCGATCTGGATGAGTCACAGCTGCGCGAGAAGCCAGCGGGACGCAAGCCGGTCAAGACCACGACGGCCTCGATCGACCGGCTCGACGATGCGGTTGCCGGGGTGCAGCGTCAACTCGATACCGGGGGAAAGGTCTTCTGGGTCTGCCCGCTGGTGGAGGAATCCGAGACCATCGATGTTGCCGCCGCGACTGCACGACATGCGGCCTTGCGCGAACGCTTCGGCGATCGGGTCGGGCTCGTTCACGGCAAGATGCCCGGCAAGGAGAAGGACGTGGTGATGGCGCGATTCGCCGGTGGCGACGTGCCGGGAATCGATGTCCTGGTGGCCACGACCGTGATCGAAGTCGGTGTCGACGTTCCCGAGGCGACGGTGATGGTGATCGAACATGCCGAGCGGTTCGGCCTGGCGCAGCTGCATCAGCTGCGGGGCCGGATCGGACGCGGCGAACGGGACGCCGCCTGCCTGCTGCTGTACGGACATGAAATTGGACAGACCGGTCGCGAACGCCTGCGTGTGTTGCGCGATACCGACGACGGGTTTGAAATTGCGGAACAGGATTTGCGGTTGCGCGGCGCGGGCGATGTCCTGGGAACCCGACAGTCCGGATTGCCGGAGTTCCGGATGGTCAGCCTCGAGGCGCACGGCGAGTTGCTGGCGATGGCCCGCGATGACGCGCGTTTGATCATGGACCGGGACCCCGGCCTCGAATCCGCGCGTGGTGACGCGCTGCGAACGCTTTTGTACCTGTTCGAGAGGGACGCGGCCGTGCGCTACGCGCGCTCAGGTTGACGTCAGTCGTTTTCGCCGACGGGTTTTTTACTCCGCAGAGTTCGTTTTCGACGTGTCGCGAAGTGCGCCCATACCGTCGCCGGGAACGATTGTCGGCTTGTCGCCATTGGCGGCACCGATTCGTTTGATTTTCTGTTCTTCCAGGGGCCGCCGGTCCATCGGTGTCACAATGCCGCCGGAAATAATCATCTTGATTCCCTCCTCCACGGACATCGACAGGGGCATCAGTTCGCGACGCGGCAGGAACAGCAGATAGCCCGATGTCGGGTTCGGCGTCGTCGGCAGGAAGACGTTGACGACTTCGTCATCCGTCAGGGCCTGGACCTCCCCCTTGGTCGCGCCCGTGACGAACCCGATCGCCCAACTGCCGCGGCGCGGGTATTCGAACAACACGACTTGGCGAAAGGCGTCGGATTGACTTTTCAGCACGGTCTCGACGATCTGCTTGGTTGCGCCATAGACGCTGCGGACCACGGGCATGCGATTGACGATGCTCTCGCTCATGCGGACCAGGGTGCGGCCCAGCAACATGCGGGTCAGTGCGCCGATGATAATCAGCACGACAATCAGCACAATCAGGCCCACACCGGGAACTTCGAAGGGCACCAGTGCGTGCAGATAAGTGTTTGGATTGTAGTTCTGCGGGATGAGCGGCGTTATGCGCGCATCGACAAATTTCAGCAGCACCCAGAATAACCAGAGGGTCAGCCCGATCGGCGCGACCGTCAGCAGGCCGGCGAAGAAATAACCGCGCAGCCGGGCGACAATCCCGTGCCGTTTCCGGCCTCCGAGTCCGACTCGGTCCCTGCGTCTGTCAGGTTTTCTGTCTTTGTTCGCCATGGATGCTCCGCATTGCACAACACATATAGTCGTGTGAACGGCGGGTACCAATGCAATATGGCGAAAACACGGGACGTTTTGTCCGTTAAGCCATCGGGTGGTGCGGCAGAGAGGACTTGAACCTCCACGGGCTTGCGCCCACAACGCCCTCAACGTTGCGCGTCTACCAATTCCGCCACTGCCGCTCCGTTCGGAAGCGCGATTTCTTACCCGAACGCCACCGGCGTGGCAACCATTGCAGGCTCGAATTCTTAGCGGCTTGCCCGAACGCACCGACTGGGCGCATTATCAAAGAAAAGCCATACGCGTTGGGAGGCACTTGTGGCGTTTAGCTCGATTTTGGTACCGCTCGAAGAGAGCGAGATTTTAACATCCGTCCTGGCGACCGCTCTGGTCTTCGCCAAGCGCTACGACAGTTATATCGAAGGGCTGTGTATTCGCCCCACCCTTGCCGGGGCCGTCGCGGTCGGGTTCGAGGGCGGCGCTGCCGCACTGTCGGGCACGGAGGAACAGTTCGAACAGGAACAGCGCACCCGCGCAGATCGCCTGCAGACCCAGTTCCGGGAGTTCGTCGCCCAAAACAACATTCCCGAGGCGAGGGACGATTACACCAAGCTGTGTGCCAGTTGGGTGGAAGACGAGGCATCGGGGATCGGTATATTCGGGCAGCGCGCCCGGGTGTTCGACCTGACGGTTGTCGGGCGGCCCATGCCCGGCGCGATGACGCCGGCCATGAACACATTGGAGACGGTGCTGTTTGAATCAGGCCGGCCGGTTCTCATTGCACCGCCGACGATCCCGCAGGATATGGGCCGCCATGTGGTTATTGCCTGGAATGGCGGGACCGAGACGGCCCGCGCCATCGCATTCGCGAAACCCGTTCTGCGTGAAGCCGACCGGATCACCGTGTTGGCCGTCGAGGGCGGCATGGTGCCGGGACCGAGCGCCGAAGACGTGAAGGTCAACCTGCAGCGCGACGACGTGGCGGTCGATGTGCGCGAAGTGTCCGGGCGGCGCTCCGGGGCGGAAGCCGGCAATATCATCCTGTCCGAAACCATGGATGCGGGCGGCGATTTGCTGATCAAGGGCGGTTATACCCAGAGTCGTTTGCGCCAGATGATCTTCGGTGGCGCGACCAGCCAGATCCTCGCGAATGCTGAAATACCGGTGCTGATGGCCCATTAGGGCGCTGGGTTCAGGCGCCCTGCCCCGTTCCCTGCCGCTCGAGTGCGAGCACCAGCTGGCCCACGGCGGTGCGCAGCGCCTGGAATCTCCGTTCCGCCCTGTTCAGGCGACTACTGAGCCGCGGCACGTCCTCCGACATTGCGAGCGTCGACATCGGTTTCGTTACCGGGTCCGCGGCGCCGCGCTGTTCCACCAACCGGTCGAGCGACGCCTGCATCTGCTGGCGCAACACCTGTTCGCGCTCCTGAAACTGCAGCAGCGAATCGATGCGCGCGTTGAGGCGTTTCTGGTCGGACAGCAGGCGGTTCAATTCTACCCGTTGCAGCTCCACGACAGTCGCCAGTTCGCCGGGGGACAAATCCTCGATGGCGTTCTCGCTCATATTGGCCTGAGCTCCCTTGCTCGACGACCGGTCAAACCCTTCCGAAAGCGATAATCTCCTCGGCAAGGGCGTCCGGCTGTTCTTCGTGGACATAATGCCCACACGCGTCGAGTCCCCTGCCCGTCAGCTTCGGCGCCACACTCTCCCACATTTTCAGCACATCGAACGGCCCACCCATGCCGCCGCTGTTGCCCCAAACGCAATGCACGGGTTCAGAAATCCGCGCGTCCGGATTCTCCGCATCGAGCGCGGGGTTTTCGTCGAACATGGCCTTGTAGTAGGCGAACCCGCCACGCAGCGCGCCCGGCTTGGAATAGGCGCGGACATATTCGTCGATCGATTCATCCATATGCGCGGGATTATGGTATTTCGGCCGAAACATCGCCTGAAGGAACAGTTTGATGTCGTGGGCGACGAGTTGTTCGGGCATGTCCGGGATGGCGTTGAAGAAGTAATGCCAGGCGCCGCGGGCGTAGGCGGGCGTGAAATTCGCGAATATCTGGTCATGCGGCACGATATCGACGACGCAGAGCCGGTCGAGCACGCCCGGCCGGTCGAGGGCGTAGCGCCGGGCCACGAGCCCACCCCAGTCGGCGCCGACGAGATAGACATTCTCCAGTCCGAGCGCCTCGCACATGGCGTGGATGTCGTTTGCCACCGTCCGCATGTCATAGCCGTGGACCGGTTTGTCGGAATCGGCAAAACCCCGTAAATCCGGCGCGATACAGCGATAATGCGGCGCCAGAAGCGGCAGCATCTTGCGCCAGGAATAGGATGTTTGGGGCCAACCATGCAGCAAAACCATGGGCGGCCCCTCGCCGCACGACCTGTAGTGCAGCGTCACGCCGTTCGCCTTTACGGTGTCTCGCTTGATCGCCGTCATTTCATGGTTCCTCTGCCGTCGTCCCGCCAAGCGGGAACAGGGTGCAAGAACTCGTGATCCGGCCAGGATGGACGGTTTTCGATTCTTGGGGTACGGTTTGCATTATGCCGGGTCATAAACAAGTTGAAACCCTCTTTCGCCAGCTGGATCTGGTGCCGCGGGTCGGCGAACGTCGCGAAAGTGAGTTATGCGTGATGTCGCTGGTGGCGCTTCTGGCCGGCGAACGCCACACGGACCGTCCCGTCACGGCCTGCCCCGTGATCGCATCCTACGCCATCAAGATCAACGACACCCTCGATTGCGACTCCCGCCAGGCACTCAAGCTGCTGGCCACACGCATCATGGGCACGAATGACGGGCGGCACGCGGAACGCGCATGGCTTCTCGCACGGGTATGCGTGAACGAGGTGTTCGCCTATCTGATGGAAGATATCGGCGCGCCTGCATCGGTTATTACGGCCCTTCCCCGGATGCCTCTCGAGATTGATAGTTCTTTTGATTTCAAGAATTTGTCGAACGAACTTCAACTAATAGGGCGGCAGTATGGCATGGAGCGGAGCCGACTTGCGGACTTCCGTTACCTGCTGCGCGCCTGTGGGCGTGGCAGCACGGAATTCGTGGCAAGCGCCGCCGCCGTGACGATGGTGGATTGTGCGCGGCTTTCCGACGTGCCGCTGGAAGAAAACCGGTACTGGGACGTTGCCGTCGGCCTGTTCGACCGGTTGTGCGATGTCGGACTCAATGAGCGTGTTCCCGGCCGGGTCATGGAAGAAAGTCTGATCACCATGGGCGCCCAGGCGCGCGCAGAGTTCGCCTTCAAGCCGCTGCTGGTCTGGCTGGCAAACGGCCTTCGAAAGCTTCCGAAACCCGCCTGAATCAGGCATTTTGTGATTATGGTGTTTGTGGGGCGCGTTAGGCGCGGCCATTGACAGATACCGCGCGCACCCCAACGTGCAGGGTACGGTATTCACGAATGCGGGAGTGACCGATGGGCGTTGTCGAAACCATAGCCCTCACCATGGGAGTCGCCTGGGCCAGCGGGGTCAATCTCTACGCCGCCATCGCGACGCTCGGGCTGATGAGTACCACCGGCAACATCGACTTGCCCCCGGATCTCGAAATCCTGTCCAACCCGCTTGTTATCGGGGCGGCCGGGTTCATGTTTTTCATCGAATTCTTCGCCGACAAGGTCCCCGGCGTCGATTCCGGCTGGGACACGCTGCAGACCTTCATCCGGATTCCTGCCGGTGCAATTCTGGCGGCCGGTGCGGTCGGTGATGTCGGTGCGGGAGCGGAACTCGCCGCTGTTATCGCGGGCGGAACGCTGGCCGGCGCGACCCATTTCACAAAGGCCGGGACCCGGCTCGCCATCAACACCTCCCCCGAACCTGTCTCCAACTGGACGGCATCAATCCTTGAGGATATCGCGGTCATCGCGGGCCTCTGGGCGGCACTCAATCATCCCATCGTGTTCCTGATCCTGCTGGGCCTCTTCATCTTGCTGATGATCTGGCTGTTGCCGAAGATTTTCCGGGCCATTCGGGCGGTGTACCGCAAGCTGCGGTCCATGTTCGGCGGGGCACCTCCGGATCCCGCGGCCGAAGCGGCTGCCGGCGCCACGGGAACAGCGGCGGCGGAAACCGGTTTCTCGCTCAGTCTGAACGACGAGAAAGCCAAGGATTAGGCTGTCACCCGGGTTCAGCCGGCGTCGTGGACCAGTTCCAGATTCCGTATCGGGCGCGCCGGGATGCCAACGACCGTGTGGCTCGCGGGAACATCGGACGTCACGACCGCGCCCGCACCAACCGTCGCGTCGCGCCCGACAAGAACCCCGGGCAGGAGTGTTGCGTGGGCCCCGAGCAGAGCCCGAGCGCCGAGAACCGCCTCGCCTGTCATGCAGGCGCCCGGTGCCACATGGGCGCCTTCGTCGACGCGCGCACCATGTTCCACCACGGAAGCGGTGTTGATCACGGCCAGGCGTCCGATTGCGGCCTCGGCGTTGATGGCTGCATTCGGCATGACCAGCGCGCCGGGGCCGATGGCCGCGCTCGGAGAGACCACGGCGGACGGGTCGATCAGCACCGCCAGGGGTATGGCATGTCGCCCGGCGTCCTCGGCGAGTGCCAGACGCCTTGTATTGTCGCCGATGGCAATGAAAAGGGCGGTGTCCCGGGGCCAGTTCGCAAACAGGTCGGTTTCATGGCGGTCCAGCAGCGGAACACCGAGAATATCGGAGACACCCGCGAACGCAGGATCGCAAAAGCCGATCACGGACCAGCCGCTACGCCGCGCCACGTCGGCGCATGCGCGGCCATGGCCCCCCGCGCCGGCGATAATCAACGGCCTGTTTGCTGAATTTACGGACATCGGCACAGTGTCGCCGCGCCCGGTTATCAAACGGTTAACCCTGTCCCGGCCTTGCAGAACACGAGGCCGGGATGTGTTAGGAATGGTCCATGCGCACGATGATTGCCCTCTCGGTACTGATAACGGCCCGGCTGGTGGCCACCGCCGCCGCCGATCCGGCAATCACCGACGCGACAGGGCAATGGTATTGCCTGCCCGACGATCCGCGTCAGCCGCAAATCCAGATCGATTTCATCGAGGATGCCTATCGCCGGTGCGATCAGCATATCTGCTCGATTTACGACCTCTCGCCGCTCACGCAGTCGGGTGACCATGTCCGAATCGCGTTTGGGGGTGTGGGGGTGCTGGAGGCCCGCCTGGACGGTTCGCGTTATGTCGAGACGGTCAGGGTCGGCGCCGACACGATCATCAACCAGGGCGGCTGTGAATTTCGCCATCTCGACGACCTGCACCTCGAAGGCACCGGCGCGTCCGCATCGGCGCGTGCAAAGCTTTGATCGCACTGCCCCATCGGGTGTTCATTCTGGGATACGTCATCGCCCTCACGGCCGTGACCATTTTGTCGCTGATCCCCCAGCCTGAGCTGGACGTGCCCGAAGGCACCGACAAGGCGCTGCACCTGCTGGCCTACGGGGTGATTGCAGGCTGCGGCGGGTTGGGTTTCTCCAACTGGGACATTCGGATCATTTCCGGCACCACTGCGATCGGGGTCGGCATACTTCTGGAGTTCGCACAGGGCAGTTGGGTCGGTCGCAATGCCAGCGTGGGCGATGCCCTTTCAAATTCGGCAGGGGTCTTTCTGGGGCTCGCCGTGGCCTATGTGGTGTTGCGTCTGTGGGCGCACCTGTTCCCGGTCCAGCACACCCGCTGACAAGATGCCCGGAGCCCGTTCCGGGTGGCTAGTTCGCGGCCGTTCGATATGCCGGAAAGCGAAATGTCACGCGCGTACCCGATCCGGCCGAGCTCACGATGTCGAGGTGACCACCATGCATCTCGATAATTTTCCGGCTCAGGGGCAGGCCAAGACCGAGCCCTCGACAGGGTTGAGCCGGACTGTTCTCGACATGGCCAAAAGGCGCCATGGCATGTTCGATCGCTTCCGTCGGTATGCCAGGGCCATGATCCACGACGCTGATTTCCAGGTTCCCGCTGAACTGCACATCGATGCGAACCGGATCGGTACCGGCCGTCGCCTGCAGGGCATTGCGAACGATATTCTCTAGCGCAAATCCCATCTGATCCGGATCGCATTTCAGCTCCGGGCAATCGTCCTGAATAACGATTTCGACCGGGCGATTGTCGTTCATGCCGCCAATCTCGGGCACGGAACTGGTGCCGCGTTCGATCAGTTCGGCGACGGGCACGGATTCCTCCTCCAGAACGATCTCGCCGCGTTGCACCTGTGTCCAGTTGAGCATCGTCTCGATGCGGTGCAGCAGCGTGTAACCGCCCTGCTCGATCAATTTTGCGTATTCCGCAGTGCGGGATGCCGATATATCGTTGGCGGCATTCATGGTGATCAAACTCGAAAACCCGATGATCGCGTTCAACGGCGTCCGCATTTCATGGTTGAGCATCGCCAGAAAGGCTTCCTTCGCGTCGTCCGCATTCTTGAGCTGGATCGAACGGGATTCTTCCGTGGACAGCCGGTCCGCCCTTCTTTCTATTGCATCGGTCGCGAGCTGGGCGAGATCGCGCATGGCGTCGAGGGTCGTGCTGGATGGATATTCCCGCGGTTCCGTATCGACCGCGCAGATTGTACCGATCCGAAAACCGTTGCGCGTGACGAGCGGCATGCCGGCATAGAACCTCACATGGGTCTCGCCGGAAACCAGGGGGTTATCGAAGAATCGGCTGTCCTGGCTGAGGTTCGTGCAGACGAGGATGTCGTCGGACATGATGGCGTGAGCGCAGATCGCGTTGTCGCGCGCCGTTTCCTGAATATCCACGCCGATACATGATTTAAACCATTGCCGGTCGTCATCCACCAGTGTGACGAGGGCAATCGGGGTCTTCATGACCAACGCAAGGAGCCGAGTGACGCGGTCGAATTCCGGCTCTGGTTCGGAATCCAGTATCCTGAGGGAGTGCAACTCTCGAAGGCGGGCCTCTTCCTGCAACGGAACCGGATATTGTCTCGTCGATGTGGACATCAAGGCATGTGCTCTTGTTCGTGGGCTCTTACTTGATACGTGAGATATCCACGACGGATCACTACCGCGCGCAACAAGCCGCTGTTTTCTAGTTTTTGTTGCGCGGGTCGACTTCGTCCTTGGAGGGGGGGACGTCGTCGACGCGCAGGTAGAACAGGACGGTGGTGAACAGCAGCGCCGCGAGTATCGCGAACGTCCAGCGATAGGCATCGGCGGGGGTCCGGCCGAGACTGTCGGTGGGGAATAAATCGATGAAAAGGCCCGTCGCAACCTGGACGAGAAAAACGCCGCCCCAGATGAACAGATTGATCGCCGTCACCAGGCGGCCGACATAGCGATCGGGAAACAGTGCGCGCGCATGCGCAAATATCGGAGAGGACAGGCCCGAACATAGTCCCAGCGCGACCATCGCGCCGACGGCAAATATCAGCGAACTCCCGTCGGCGACGGCAAGCAGAGCAAACCAGAACGCCATGAGTATCGCGCCGGCGGCAACGACCATGCGCCGCGTGTCGAATACCCGGTCGAGGGGGCCGATTACGATGGCGCTGATCAACCAGGCAAGCGAGATCGCAAAGATGATATTGCCGCGCGCGATCAGGTCGGAGCCGAACACGTCGTTGAGATACGGACCGACCCACAACGCCCGGAATGTAAGGAAAGAACCGACCGCCATGCCGCCGACGCAGCCGATGGCGTAGAGCTTCGGTTCGCGAAACACGATCGAGAGGCCCCGAATGACCTGAATCAGGCTTTCGCCGGGACCTGACGGGGCCGGGCTGTCCGGCGGTCGATCCCGCACTGTCAGGAGGATGACGCCGATCAGCACGATGGCGAAGGCGCTGACCGAGGTCAGCGTGTCACGCCATCCGAAGGCCGCCGTGGCGGCGGCGAAAGGGGTTGCGGACAGGAGCATGCCGGTCCCGCCCACGCCGACGGTCAGCGCGGTCATGGTCGCCAGCCTGTCCCGGCGCACCCAGCGCGACAACAGGACGATCGTCCCCATGAAGATCGGCGCGATGCCCCATCCGGTAACGAGCAACCACGCCGTCAGTCCGGTGGTGGTTGTTGCGAGCGAAAAGCCGAGAACCCCGCATGCCGTAATGAACAGAAATGCGGCGACCGTGATGCGCGCACCGAACCGGTCGAGCAGCACACCCGCGGGCAACTGCATGACGGCCGACCCGAAGAACAGTGCCGCAGGCAATGCGCTGAGCTGGCCCGCGGTCAATTCGAGCTCGGCGCGCAGATCGGGCGCGATGACCGCCGGGATCGAGCGCAGAAACTGGCTCAGGATGAATGCGAGGCCGAGTCCGGGCGCCATGGCGAGGATGTAGCGGGTACGAGACATGTGCATGCTGGTACAGCAAAACCCGGCCACAGGAAATCCGGCGTTAAACGGACGAAGGGCGCCCCCAAGCGGGGACGCCCTTCCAAACTCAACCGGCACCGCGGTTTCGCGGTTCGGCGATATGTCGCGTTACTCCGCCTTGTCGTCCCGAACCGGCGCGTCCCCGCCGATGTCGGTGGGAAGGGCGTCGGAGGCTTGCGCGCCAGGCTCCACTTCACCGCGTCGTTCGTCCGCCGCCGCCCGCTTGGCCTCGGCCTTCGCGGCCTTCTTCTCCTTCTTCTGGAGTTCGCGTTGGCGTTTCTCGAAACTGTAATTCGTCTTGCGTGCCATGCTTACCTCACTTCCAGAGCCTGAAATGGCCCGTTGGGCAATGTTCGTTAGGTTCAGGCAGCGCGGCGTGACGGCCTGCGCTGGCGTCCGGAGCGTCGTTTCTGACCTCCCGAACGTCCCTGTTGCCCGCCCTTGTTGCCGGCCCACTTGCCTTGGCGACCGCCTCTGGGCGCCTTCGCGGCGGCATGCAGCGGACGTTCGCCGCTGGCGGTATCCACAGGTCGACCGATCAGTTTCTCAATATCCTTGAGTTCACCGTACTCGGTATCGTCGCAGAACGACAGGGCCACACCCTCGGAACCGGCGCGCGCGGTGCGGCCGATCCGGTGGACATAGCTCTCGGCTTCATTCGGCAGTTCGAAGTTGATCACATGGGTGATGTCCTTCACGTCGATGCCGCGCGCCGCGATGTCAGTGGCGACGAGAACCCGTACCCTGCCCTTGCGGAAGGCGTCGAGCGCCTTCTGCCGGGCGGCCTGGGACTTGTTGCCGTGAATGGCGGCGGCCTCGATTCCGGCTTTCACCAGATTGTCGGCGACCCGGTTAGCCCGGTGCTTCGTGCGGGTAAATACGATCACCCGCTTCATATCCTTGTCGGCCAGAAGTTCACGCAGGAGGGCCTGCTTTTCCTTGGCGTTCACGAAATGCACCGCCTGGCGGATCGCCTCGACAGCAACCGTCTTCGGCGCGATGTCGATCCGTTCGGGCTCATAGAGCATGTCGTGTGACAGCTTGACCACTTCCGCCGGCATGGTCGCCGAGAACAGCAGCGACTGGCGATCCTCGGGCAACTTGGCGAGGATCTTTCGCACATCGCGGATGAATCCCATATCCAGCATGCGGTCGGCCTCGTCGAGGACGAGATGTTCCACATGGTTCAGGTTCACATGGCCCTGTTCCATCAGGTCAAGGAGCCGGCCCGGGGTGGCGACGACCACGTCGACGCCGCGGCGCAGCTTGGTGACCTGGGCATGCTGCGAAACACCGCCGAAGATGACGACATGGCGCAGATGCAGATATTTGCCGTAGGCATGGAATTCGTCGCCGATCTGGATGGCGAGTTCGCGGGTCGGTGCCAGGATGAGCGCGCGCGGGTGGCTGCGCTTGCCGTCGCCGTGGCCGCGCGAGAGCACGTGCAGGATCGGCAGCGCGAAGGCGCCGGTCTTGCCGGTGCCGGTCTGCGCGACACCGAGAAGATCCACGTCCTCGAGAAGCCGCGGAATGGCCTGGGCCTGGATCGGTGTGGGGGTGTCATGATTGCGGTCAGACAACGCCCGCAGGATCGGATCGGCGAGGCCGAGATCCGTAAAACTGGTTTCGTTCACTTGAAAGTCCTTAATCGCCACAGGCCCGGTCGATTGATCGACTCGGTTTCGCCTTGGCGTTCTGCCGCTTCCGGGCGCGGCCGGATCGGCTCTATTTCTTGATTGTCATTCTCAAGATATGCGCCGGTTTGATACGGCGCTTCGCGCAATCGCGAGACAACTGATGGCCGCTATGTGGGCGCATGCCGGTGATTTGTCAAGGAAATCAGAAATTTATAGGTTACCGGATGCTTAACCATATCGAAGCTTCGGTTATATTTGGCGGGCGCACACGCGCGTTTTCTTGAGCTGAAGGAAGAGACCCATGGGGGAAGAAGCGAGCGTCATTGCACCCGCGTCTCCACAGCCGGACGCCGAACTCATCGCGTCATTACGTGCCGCGGGGCTTGTCGAGGACACGGCCAGCTATGTGCGCCTCACGGGCGGAATCTCGTCGGACATCTGGAAAGTCACCACCCCTGAACGCAGCTTCTGCGTGAAACGCGCGCTGCCGCAACTTGCGGTGGAGGTTGAGTGGCAGGTCCCGGTCGAGCGAAATCGCTTCGAGGTGGACTGGTATCGGATCTCGGCGGAACTCGTGCCCGGCGCTGCGCCGACGGTGCTGACACATGACCCGGACGCGATGTTATTTGCCATGGCGTTTCTCGATCCGTCCGATTTCAAACTCTACAAGGACGAACTTCGTGACGGTCACGCCGATCCGGAGGTCGCCGCCGAAGTCGGGCGCCGGCTTGCCCGCATTCACGCCGGTACCGCCGGGCGGGACGCGTTGAAGGAGACTTTTCCACGCAACGATATCTTTCACGCGATCCGGCTCGAACCCTATCTCGAAGCCACGGCGGGCCCGCACCCGGACCTGCGCGACGCGTTGTTCGGGCTGAGCGCGCGTACCCACGCCACCCGCCTGGCAATGATTCATGGCGATGTCAGCCCCAAGAACATCCTCATCGGACCCGATGGCCCGGTGTTCCTGGATGCGGAATGCGCCTGCATCGGCGATCCGGCGTTCGACCTGGCCTTCTGCCTCAACCATTTCCTGCTGAAATGCCTCTGGACCCCGTCCGCCAAGCCCGACTTCCTCGATTGTTTTCAGGCGATGACCGACGCCTATCTGGCCGGCGTGACCTGGGAGACACCCGACGAGATGGAAGCCCGCACGGCGAGCCTGCTACCGGGGCTGTTCCTGGCGCGTGTCGACGGCAAGTCGCCGGTCGAATACGTCACGGAAGACGCACAACGCGACCGGGTGCGCCGCGTGGGCCGCGCCCTGCTCCAGGCCCAGCCCTCACGCCTCGCCGAGGTTCGCGCAGCCTGGGAAGCGGAACTGAAGACATAGCCGGAATTTCTGACGTTAAGGGTGACGGGTGTATGGGGCCAACCTCTCGGTACGCTCGGGCGAGACTGAGGACGTCTTCATCCTGCATTTTGCCATCGGCGCGGCGGTGGACGCAGAGCTGACAGCTTTACGGGGTCGGCACCTGCAAGACCATGCGGTTGATGGCGTTCATTGTGTCGTAGAAATCATCGAACTGGTTCTTGAAGTTTGACCATTCGAGGTCGCTGCGCACCCGCAGAATATCGTCATAGATATCCGACAAACTCTTTTGACCGTCACACCGTTGTACAATCGCCCGCGCCAGGGGCGGCACCGAAAGCGAATATTGCAGACCGTTTCTTGACCGGGTGACCGTGCCGCCGGGAGGTATCTGGCTGGCGCCGTCTTCCGGCGTCATATCGAGCAAAACAGGAATGACCGCCGGGTCGTCGGGCGTGGGGAGAACGACAGGGTTGTCGGCGCGTACGGCGTAGAAAATGTGTTTTTTTATGTTGCCCGCCAGCAATTCGCCGAACGCCGCACGTTCCATCTGTTCCATATTCCGCACGCTCTCAAGCAGAGCCGGCGATTTCAATAAACGCGCCGGGTCGTAGTCGGCCAGTGGCAGCAATCCCGTGATGCGCAACCCGGCGGCATTCGTCAATTCCGCCAGTTCGGGCACACGATAGGCGCGGTCCTGGGAATGCAGCAGCAAATCGAAGATGCCCGCGTCGCCGCCCCCTTTGTGATCGGTCAATTGACCGTTGCGCACGAACCAGTTGGTCGGCGGCAGCGCCTGGAGCAATCGCTTGGCAGTATCAACTCGATCAGAGGGGTCTTCATCGACCGGCGCAAGTGTCCGCAACATGTCCTGCAGATGGTAGACGCCGGTTCGACCAAGCTCGCCATACACCATGATGCCGAGACCGCCATCCGGGGCCAGCACCGACATGAGGGCGTGCAGCCCTGCCAACGGGTCTTCGAGGTGATGGAGTACGCCGCAGCAATCAATGTAGTCGAATGTGTCGAGGCCCAGTTCGCCGACGTCGAGTAGTGAACCCTGCACAAACTCGATATTTTTCAGCCCGCGAACCTCTGTACGCTGGCGTGTGATGTTCTGGCTTTCGGCACTGAGATCGAGATGAACGACTGTTCCCGGGACACCGGCGTCGGTCATTTGCTGACCCAGCATGATCGCGGCGTCTCCGGTGCCGCCACCGGCTACGAGAACGCGCAGAGAGTGCTTCAAATCGCGTCGGCCACCGAACGCGAAATGGTTGACCTGAAACAGCTGACTTGGTGAGACAACGCGCAAGCGTTTCGTTTCGTCTTGCGGATTCCGGGCCGGATAGGGATAGGCCTCATACTGTGCCTGAACATGGTCATCTATCATGGAGACAAAGCCTATTCTTCGTGCTTTTCCGAAGCCGAACGGGTGCGACCGGTACATTTGGTTCGGGAGTCCTATTCAAGCACTTTGCCAATAGGGTCGCAAAAGATGTTGCCGCCGCACACGGCTGCAACCCACCTGCGCAGCGCGCATCGACCCGACAATGCGAACAGGTCCGGTATCAGGTTGCGGGATGTCCGGAAAAGTGGTGGGCACTGTAGGATTCGAACCTACGACCGTTCGATTAAAAGTCGAATGCTCTACCAACTGAGCTAAGTGCCCCCACGGCACGCGCGGCCATCGGAAACGGGCGTGCGGTTCGGCGTAACGTGGTTTTAGGAACGCGCACGCCTCGGGTCAATGGTACAAGCGTCCATAGTTTCGTTTTCGGTTGGTCGACGGGTTTGGGCACGCCGTGTCCGTGCCGAAATCTGGCGGGCAACCGGAAACAGGGATCAATCCCGGATGTGGAAGAGGAGCAATTTCGATGGCCGTTTACAAAACGCAAGACCTGCAGATGACCCCCGACGTCAAGAACCCGAAAATCAACATGGTCCAGTTGGGCGGCGAGATGATCAAGGTCGGGATCGTCACCTAAGAGGACGAGGAAGGGCCGCTGCCCCATTCCCATCCCAATGACGAGCAGTATGTGTATGTGCTCGCAGGCCGGGCGGCCCAGCTGCTCGGCGACGAGATCACCTCCGTCGGTCCCGGGGACATCGTTCACATTCCACGGCATACCGTCCACGGCATGCGGGTGCTTGAAAGCCCCTACCGTTTCTTCACCTGCAAGAGCCCGTCCGGGACCGGACAGTTGAGCGAGGACTATACCGAGGTGCCGAATGCCGCCGAGTTGCAGCGGCGCCTGGCCGAGACTTCCTAGGGAACGCGTTTCGTAACGAAACAGCGGGTTGCGGCACGGCCCTGCGGCGTACGTTCAGCAGACCGCCGGTGCCAAGCCGGAATGGCCGTGAGGCGGTCGCCTATTCGGCGTCGGCCGCGACCTGAACCTTGATCATCCGGTCCGGGTCCTGGACGGCGCCGCTGGAGCCCTCGCCCCGCTTGATCGCGTCGACCAGTTCCATGCCGTCGGTCACCTGGCCCCAGACGGTGTACTGGCCGTCGAGGAAGGATGCGTCGTCGAAGACGATGAAGAACTGGCTGTTGGCACTGTTCGGGCTCTGGGCACGGGCCATGGAAACCGCGCCGCGGCCATGGTTTGTGTCGGAGAATTCGGCCTCCAGATCGGGCAGCTTTGACCCGCCGGACCCTGTGCCGGTCGGGTCTCCGGTCTGGGCCATGAATCCGTCGATGACACGATGGAAGACGATACCGTCATAGAAACCCTCGCGGGCCAGCTCCTTGATGCGTGCGACATGATTGGGGGCTATTTCCGGCAATAGCTGGATCGTCACGCGGCCGCCTTCGAGGTCGATGTATAGAGTGTTTTCCAAGTCGCGCTCCTGTGCACGGGTTTGGGCCTGAGCGGTGCCGTCGTGCACCGCGAACCCGTCAATTGTGAAGAAGCCGAACGCTGCAATGAGCGCGGCCAGAAAAAATCGTCGTTTGATCATGGGTGTTTACTCGTTGACGGCCTGCAGGTCGAGCCGCCCAAAGCGTTCATTCACGCGCCGGGCAACGTTGGATGAAACGAAGCTCGTGATGTCCCCGCCGAGCGCCGCGATTTCCTTGACGAGACGCGAGGCGATGAACTGGTGTCGCTCCGAAGCCATCAGAAACAATATTTCTATGTCGGCATTAAGGCGGGCATTCATGCCGGCCATCTGGAACTCATAGTCAAAGTCCGAGACCGCACGCAGGCCGCGCAGAATACAGTCGGCTTTTTCCGCCTCGGCAAATTGCATGAGCAGGGAATCGAAGGGTTTGACCTCGATCACGCCAACTTTCGGGTCTTCGAGCGCGGCCACCTCGTCGCGCACCATCTCCACCCGCTCGTCGAGCGAGAAGAGCGGCCCCTTGCCCGCATTCACGGCCACGCCGATCACCAGCCGGTCGAGCACACGCGCACCGCGTCGGATTATGTCCATATGCCCGTTGGTCGCCGGGTCAAATGTGCCGGGATAGACTCCGACACGTTCAGTCTTCGCCATTTTCGTCCTCGAGCGCCGTCTCTTCGCTGCTGTCGGCATCGGGGCTGTCTTCGCCCGTTTCCGCAACATTCTCGTCCTCTGGCGTCCCGCTCCCCGTTTCCGCGCCGTTTTCGGCGTCTTCATCCTCATCATCGTCGCGCAAATGGGCGACGGTCACAACCCGTTCGTCGTCGGCGACCCGGAACAGGGTGACTCCGCGGGTCGAGCGCCCGGCGATTCGCACATCGCCGACGCCCGTGCGGATGAGCTGGCCGCCGTCCGTAACCATGACGAGCTGGGTATCCTCCTCGACCGGGAATGACGCCACGACGGCATTATCCTTGACGTCGGACAGCGTGATATTGACCACGCCCTGCCCGCCCCGGTTGGTGATCCGGTATTCATAGGCCGATGTGCGCTTGCCGAAGCCATTGGCCGTGACCGAGAGGATAAACTGCTCCTGTTCGGCCAGTTCGGCGTAGCGTTCATCGGACAATTCGATGGCATCGCCTGTTTCGGTGGCGGTTTCGGCTTCGTTCGTTTGCGCTGCTGCCGCCGGGCCGGATGCCGTCTCGGCCTCGTCGCTATCCGCCTCGGCCCGTTCCGCGCGGCTGCGCTTGAGATACGCCTCGCGTTCCTCGACGGAGAACTCGGCGTGGGACAGGATCGACATGGAGATCACTTCGTCCCCCTCGCCCAGCCGGATGCCGCGCACGCCTGTCGAGTTCCGCCCGGCAAATACGCGCACGTCGGTCGCCTCGAATCGGATCGACTTCGCTTTGGACGTTGCCAGCAGGACATGATCGGTGTCCTCGCAAGGCTGTACGCCGACGAGTTGGTCACCCTCATCGAGCTTCATGGCGATCTTGCCGTTGGATTTGACCTGCACGAAATCCGACAGCCGGTTGCGCCGCACGTTGCCCGACACGGTCGCGAACATCACGAACAGGTTCTCGGCCTCGGACTCGTCCTCGGGCAGCGGCATCAGAGTGGTGATGGTCTCGTCTTCCTCGAGCGGCAGCACATTGACCAGCGCCTTGCCGCGGCCCTGGGGCGTTCCGACCGGCAGATTGTAGACCTTGGTCTTGTAGACCATGCCGCGGGACGAGAAGAACAGCACCGGCGTGTGGGTGTTGAGCACGAAGACGGAATCCACGAAATCCTCATCGCGGGCCTTCATCCCCGCCCGGCCTTTGCCGCCGCGCTTCTGCTCCCGGTAAGTCGAGAGCGGCACCCGCTGGATGTAGCCGTTGTGGGTCACGGTGACGACCATGTCCTCGCGCTGAATAAGGGCTTCCAGATCCTGCTCGAACTCGCCCTCGATGATTTCGGAGCGACGCGGATCGGCAAATTCCTCGCGCATGGCCATCAGCTCATCACGCAGGATGCCGTAAAGTTTCTGGCGGTCGTCGAGGATCGAGAGATACTCCTTGATCCGTTCGACCAGCTCCTTCAGGTCGTTGGCGATCTTGTCGCGTTCCAGTCCCGTCAGGCGGTGCAGGCGCAGTTCGAGGATCGCCTTGGCTTGCTCCTCGGAGAGCTGATAATTGCCCTTCTCGTCCACTTCCCGGCCCGGTTCGTCGATCAGCGCAATCAGCGGTGCGACTTCTTTGGCCGGCCACATCCTGGCGCAAAGTTGTTCGCGGGCATCCGCGGCATCCTTGGCGGCACGGATCAGCTCGATCACCGGGTCCAGATTGGCCACCGCGACGGCCAGGCCGACCAGCGTATGAGCTCTGTCCCGTGCCCGGCCGAGCTCGTAGATCGTGCGCCGGGTAATGACCTCTTCGCGGAAGGCAACGAAGGCGGCGATGATCTCCTTGACGTTGAGGAGTTCCGGCCGGCCGCCATTCAGCGCCAGCATGTTCACCCCGAACGAGGTCTGCAGCTGGGTGTAGCGGAACAGCTGGTTGAGCACGACTTCGGGCTCAGCGTCGCGTTTCAGTTCGATCACGACCCGAACCCCGTCACGGTCGCTCTCGTCGCGCAAGTCGGCGATGCCCTCGATGATCTTCTCGTGGGCGACCTCCGCGATCCGCTCGATCATCCGCGACTTGTTCACCTGATAGGGAATTTCCGTGACGATGATGGCGTTCCGCCCGGCGCGGACCTCTTCAAACGCCGTCCTGGCGCGGATCACCACCGATCCACGCCCGGTATTGAAGGCCGCACGAATGCCGCTGGTCCCCAGAATGATGCCGCCGGTCGGGAAATCCGGCCCGTGCATGACCTCGAGCATTTCGTCGATCGTCGTCGCCGGGTTGTCGATATACATGCAGCAGGCGTCGATGACCTCGCCCAGATTGTGGGGCGGGATGTTGGTTGCCATGCCCACGGCGATGCCGCCGGCGCCGTTGACCAGCAGATTGGGATACTGGGCCGGCAGGACGACGGGTTCGTTGACGGTCTCGTCGTAGTTCGGCTGGAAATCGACGGTTTCCCGGTCGATATCCTCGATCAGCGAGTGCGCCGCCTTCGACATGCGTGCCTCGGTGTAACGCATGGCTGCGGCACGGTCGCCGTCCATGGAACCGAAATTGCCCTGGCCGTCGATCAGTTCCAGGCGCATGGAGAAATCCTGGGCCATGCGCACCATGGCGTCGTAGATCGCGCTGTCGCCATGGGGGTGATATTTACCCATGACCTCGCCGACGATGCGGGCGGACTTACGATAGGGCCGGTTGTACTCGAAACCGGACTCCTTCATCGAATACAGGATGCGCCTGTGAACCGGTTTCAGCCCGTCTCGCACATCGGGCAGCGCACGGGATACGATGACGCTCATGGCATAATCGAGATACGAGGACTTCATCTCGTCCTCGATGGTCACCGGCGCGATATCGAAACCGTCCGGCGGAAGCTCTGCCGATTGATCACTCATGATGTTTTATCAACGCTGTACGGCGCGAAATTAATGTAATTTCGAGCAAGCCGAATCGGGTGCATTTTCATCATCAGAGACTACCTGAAACAGGGGATTCGGGCAAGGAATGCGGGGGTTCCTGAACGTCGTGTTTCCGGGACGAGTCGCCGCACAGAATCCGCTTTATTCTGCCGCTGATTCGAGGCTCAAGTCCCAGAACGTTGCCTCGATCTTGTGGCCATCGGGATCGCGGATAAAGCACCCGTAGTAAGGCGCTCCATACGCGGGGCGCGGCCCCGGAGTGCCGTCGTCCTGCGCGCCGGCGGCGATTGCCGTCGCATGAAATTCATCCACCGACGCCTTGTCGGGGGCGATGAAGCCGATATGGGTCCCATTGCCGACACTCGCGGATGCGCCGTCGTGGGGCGCCTGCACGAAAAACTCCGGGAACGCCCTGCCCCAGGCAACCATGCCGTCATGTTCAAGCACACGGCGGCAACCCAGCGTCGTCAGGACCTGATCGTAGAATGTCACCGCACGGTCAAAATCGTTGGTGCCGATCGAAACGTGCGAAAGGATGCTCGGCATGTCGTCAGTCACGGCGTGTGCTCGGCCTAGAACGGGATTTCGTCGTCCAGGTCGTCGCCGCCGCCCATGCCGCCACCGCCGCCGCCGGCCATCGCTGGCTGCTGCTCATGGGGTGGCGGGGCATCGTATCCGCCACCACCACCGCCACCACCACGGCTGTCGAGCATGACCATCTCGCCGCGAAAGCGCTGCAGCACCACCTCGGTCGTGTACTTGTCCTGGCCCGACTGGTCGGTCCATTTCCGGGTCTGGAGCTGGCCTTCGAGGAACACCTTGGCGCCCTTCTGGAGATACTTCTCGGCCACCTCGACCAGCTTCTGATCGAAGACCACCACCCGATGCCACTCGGTCTTTTCCTGCATCTCACCGGAATTGCGGTCCTTCCAGCGTTCCGACGTGGCGACGGACAGGTTGCACACCTTGTCGCCGGACTGCATGGAGCGAATTTCCGGGTCGCGGCCCAGATTTCCGACGAGAATGACTTTGTTGACGCTGCCTGACATGGGTTGTGTCTCCTGAGACTTGGGAATCGATCATCATGCGCCCTGAAAAGGCTGCGACTCGGGGCGCAAATCCACGCTCACACTGGCATGGGGCCAACTGCCCCACAAGCGGTCTGGACGGGGAGTTATCCCCATGATATTCATGTTTTGTTCTCATGTCCATCAGGCCGTGTATTTCACGCTGAACTGCGCCTGGGAACGGGAATAATTGTCGTCAAAAGTCCCCATTGGAGGCAAAGTCGACGAAAGCTCAATCAGCGGAAGAGCGGAATAGTACGTGGCGACCGTCATCGACATTCATACCCATGCCTTCGGCCAAGCCTATCTGGATTTGCTCGGCGAAAGCGGTGCGCCCGACTATGGCACCCGGCGGATGCCGGACGGTCGGGAATATCTGGTCGAAAAAGGCGTCCCCGCCGTCGCGCTGCGGCCCGAGGCGTTCGACTACGAGGCCAAAATCCACCAGATGGATCAATTCGGCATCGACCTCGCGATTATCTCGCTGAGCTCCCCGGGGGTTTTCTGGGGCGGGGAGGCCATCAGCAGCAAGGCCGCGGTGCTGGTCAATGACAGCCAGGCCGCCGCCCAGACGGCCTACCCGGACCGGATACGCTGGCTCGCCACCCTCCCATGGGAGTATCCTGATCTGGCCGTCGCCGAACTCGACCGCGCCGTCAAACAGGGTGCGGTCGGCGTGATGGTGATGGCCACGATCGGCGGGCGCCATCTGGTGGACCCGCTTTTCGAGCCGGTCTGGAATGCGATTGACCGCCATGCGTTGCCGGTCCTGGTCCATCCGACGGCACCGTTCGGTGCGAAGGAGGCCGAGTTTTCGCGCGAGCGAATTCTGATGCCGGGTGTCGGATTCATGTTCGATACCACCTTGTGTATCGCCCGCATGATCCTCGACGGTTTTCTGGATCGCCATACGCGGCTGAAACTCATTGCCGCCCATGGTGGCGGCTTCCTGCCCTATGTCGCGGGCCGCATCGACATGCTCTTCGACCGGGAGACCCTGATCGAGGGAAACATAGATCGTCCGCCGAGCCGCTATCTTGAAGACATCTGGTTTGATTCGGTCGTCTACAATCCCGGCGCCCTCGATCTGTGCATTGAGACATCCGGGCCCGGCAACGTGATGTTCGGTACCGATCTCCCCATGTCCGCCGACGTCGAGAAGCTCTATGCCGTCGTCGACCGCCTGCCCGCCGATCAGGTGAAGGCCATCAAGGCCGGCACCGCGCGGAGGCTGTTCGGACTTTGATAAACTGCATCCGAGACACCCATCGCCTGACCCCACAACAAACGGCACTGTTGTACCCATACTTCGGCTCTGTCCACTGGCCTTTCGATCCTCACCGCGCCATATTCCAATCAGGTACTGGATCACACCAGCGACGGCTGAAAACCGCCTGAAACCCTCGCGTACAAGGCTCTGATGCAGAAGAAAATCGTCGTCCGCGGCGCCCGCGAACATAATTTGCGCAATGTCGATGTCTCCCTCCCCCGGGATTCCCTTGTGGTGATCACCGGACTGTCGGGCTCGGGCAAGTCGTCGCTGGCCTTCGACACGATCTACGCCGAGGGGCAGCGCCGATATGTGGAGAGCCTGTCGGCCTATGCGCGCCAGTTTCTCGAATTGATGCAGAAGCCGGATGTGGACTCGATCGAGGGCCTGTCACCGGCGATCTCCATCGAGCAGAAAACGACCAGCCGCAACCCGCGCTCGACCGTGGGCACCGTGACAGAGATCTACGACTACCTGCGCTTGCTTTTCGCCCGGGTCGGCATCCCCTACTCGCCAGAGACCGGGCTTCCCATCGAGGCGCAGTCGGTCAGCCAGATGGTCGACCGCACCCTGGAGATGGAAGAAGGCACACGGCTGTACCTGCTGGCTCCCATCGTGCGCGGGCGCAAGGGTGAGTATCGCAAGGAACTGGCAGGCCTGCAGAAACGCGGGTTCCAGCGGGTGAAGATCGACGGCGAGATGTACGAGATCGCCGACGCACCGGCGCTCGACAAGAACTTCAAGCACGACATCGCCGTGGTGGTGGACCGGATCGTGGTGCGCCCCGGAATCGAGACCCGGCTGGCGGATTCCATAGAGACGGCGCTGGAACTGGCCGACGGGCTGGCCTTCGCGGAGAATGCCGACGGCGGCGAGCAGACGATCTTCTCGTCCAAGTTCGCCTGTCCCGTCTCCGGGTTCACGATCGAGGAGATCGAGCCCCGGCTGTTCTCGTTCAACAACCCGTTCGGCGCGTGTCCGGCCTGCGATGGGCTGGGCACCAAGGTGGTGGTCGACCCCGATCTGGTGATCCCCGACAAGACCAGGAGCCTGCGCGATGGCGCGGTGGCGCCCTGGGCGAACTCGTCGAGTCCCTATTACGCCCAGACGCTGGATGCGATCGCGCGGCACTTCAAGGTCTCGACGGCGGATGCGTGGTCGGAACTGCCCGACAAGATGCAGAGCGCGGTCCTGTTCGGGTCCGGCAAGACGTCGATAACCATGAAATATGACGACGGGCTGCGCACCTACGAGACCAAGAAGCCCTTCGAGGGCGTGGTGATGAACCTCGAGCGCCGCTACCGGGAGACCGAAAGCAGCTGGGCGCGCGAGGAAATCGGCAAATACCAGATCACTTCCGTCTGCGAGACCTGCGATGGGGCGCGGCTCAAGCCTGAAGCCCTCGCCGTACGGATCAACGGCAAGCATGTCAGCCAGACGACCGAGATGTCGATCGCTGCGGCGGGCGCATGGTTCCTCGACCTGGAGAACCATCTCACACCCAAACAGCGCGAGATCGCCGACCGTATCCTGCGTGAGATCAACGAGCGCCTTGGGTTCCTCAACGATGTGGGCCTCGAATATCTGACCCTCGACCGCAAATCGGGCACATTGTCGGGGGGCGAGAGCCAGCGGATTCGCCTGGCCTCCCAGATCGGATCGGGGCTGACGGGCGTGCTCTACGTCCTGGACGAGCCGTCCATCGGCCTGCACCAGCGTGACAATGCCCGCCTGCTCGAGACCCTCAAGCGCCTGCGTGACCTTGGTAACACCGTCATCGTGGTCGAGCATGATGAGGATGCGATCCGTACTGCCGACTATCTGGTGGATATGGGCCCCGGTGCGGGCGTACATGGCGGCGAGGTCGTGGCTCAGGGTACACCGAAAAAGGTGATGCAGCAGGTCAACAAGAGCCTGACAGCCAAGTACCTGACCGGCATCGAGCAGGTCCCCATCCCGAACGAACGCCGCCCGGGCAAGAAGGGCCAGTTCCTGAAGGTTATCGGCGCGACATCGAACAACCTGCAGAATGTGACCGCCGAGATCCCGCTGGGCACGTTCACTTGCGTGACCGGCGTATCGGGTTCGGGCAAGTCCACCCTGGTACTCGACACGCTGTACAACGCCGCCGCCCGGCACATCTACGGCTCACGCCCCGCCCCCGGTGCCCATAAGGCCATCGAGGGCCTGGATTTTCTCGACAAGGTCATCGACATCGACCAGTCGCCCATCGGCCGCACCCCGCGCTCCAACCCGGCGACCTACACCGGGGCTTTCACGCCGATCCGGGACTGGTTCACCGGCCTGCCGGAATCCAAGGCCCGCGGCTACAAGCCGGGTCGCTTCTCGTTCAATGTGAAGGGCGGGCGCTGCGAGGCGTGTCAGGGCGACGGCGTCATCAAGATCGAGATGCATTTCCTGCCCGATGTGTATGTCGAGTGCGATGTGTGTCACGGCAAACGCTACAACCGCGAAACCCTGGAAATCCTCTATCGGGACAAATCCATCGCCGACGTGCTCGACATGACGGTCGAGGAAGGCCGCGAATTCTTCAAGGCGGTGCCATCGATCAGGGACAAGCTGGAAACGCTGGAACGGGTCGGCCTCAGCTACATCAAGGTCGGTCAGGCCGCCACCACTCTGTCGGGCGGTGAAGCCCAGCGGGTGAAGCTCGCCAAGGAGCTGTCACGCCGGGCCACGGGCAAGACGCTCTATATTCTCGATGAGCCGACCACCGGCCTCCACTATCACGATGTGCGCAAGCTGCTCGAGGTTCTTCAGGCCCTGGTCGACACCGGCAACACAGTGGTGGTGATCGAGCATAATCTCGAAGTCATCAAGACCGCCGACTGGATCATCGATCTCGGCCCCGAGGGCGGCGACAAGGGCGGCGAGATTGTCGCGACCGGAACGCCGGAAGATATCTGCGCGGTCGAACGCAGCTTCACGGGCGACTTCCTCGCCCCCTACTTGCCGTCACTGGCGAAGAAGACGAAGAAACGCGCCTAACTGCCCACTTTCGGCAGCTTCCAGAGCCGTTCCGCGTTGCCGTGACCGATTGCGTGACCGATTTCCGGTGGGAGTTGGTTGAGAACTCCCTGCCACAATGCCGCCTGCTTCAGATAGAAATTCCCCCAATGGTCGGGAAAGACGTTGTCGAAGTTGAGGACGAAACGGTCGGGATGATTCTCGATCACTTCACGCCACTCTTTCGACAAGGAATCGCCGTCGAACATCTCCGTCCAGGGTTGTCCCGATACCGCCGAGGCAATGGGGTTCGCGTGGGACACCATGAAATGCAGGTTCCCGTGGGCGGCCAACAGGCGCGCGGCGGCCGCGGCGTCCAACTGTCCCATATGGATAAGCGCGAACGGATGATCGGGATGGGCCCGTAATGTCTCCTCCATCTCCGCGACGATCGTGCCTCGCGCGTCGCCCGCCGCTGCGAACTCATAGTGAAAGATGAACGGCCAGCCGCGTTCCACTGCGGTCCGGAGTGCCATCTGCGCCTGAGGAGTGTTTATGGAAGTGATCTGCTCGGGCGCCATGTGGCCTTTCTTCGCGTGCCAGAGGATCACTTCGGCCATCGCGGTGTATTCCGGCATGGAAACTTGCGCGTTGAAGAACTTGCGGAACTTGGGTGAGTTATTCGTGAATATGTTGCCCTTGGTGCGGACGGCGGCCGTGATGCGGTCGGGGAATCGTCGCGCATACGTCGCCAGCACGTTGGGCGGGAAACGTCCGCGGGTCGAAAGGATGGTTCGTGCCACACCGGCCTTGTCCATTTGCGCGATGACGAAGTCGATATCGACATCCAATTCAATCTGACTGTGGGCGTCGATCATCGGGATGTCGTCGGCTGCTGCAGTGCCTGCGAACCAGAGGCAGGCGACCGAAGCCAGAAAGAAACGGAGGTGCTGCATCATGGATGCTCCTTCGGTCATGACCATTTGGCGCAACATTTCTTTCCGGGAAGATTCGCGGATTTCACCATGCGCATCTAAGGTGCGCGGGAATCATAACAAAACTGGAGAGAAACATGCCTGCATACATCGTCGTCGACGCAAACGTTCATGACCCCGAGGCCTTCAAGGCCTATGCCGAGAAAGTCGGCGCGACCCTCAAGGCCCATGGCGGCAAACCTATCGCGTCGAGCACCGACACCGAGAGCCTTGAAGGCACCTGGGATCCCGCACGTGTCGTGCTTCTCGAGTTCCCCGACGCGGATGCCGCCAAGGGCTGGTACAATTCGCCGGAGTATCAGGAGATCATTCCCCTGCGGCAGGTCGCCGCGACCGACAGCCTCGTCCTGGTGCCGGGGCTTTAGGCCGCAATAGCAAAGTATAGTCATGCCCGGGCTCGACCCGGGCATCTCTTTCGCCGCGGGTGAACAACAGAGATGCGCGGATCAAGTCCGCGCATGACGAGCCGGAAGGGAATGGAGGA
The DNA here is from genome assembly GCA_039980135.1 of Alphaproteobacteria bacterium. Lineage (NCBI taxonomy): Bacteria > Pseudomonadati > Pseudomonadota > Alphaproteobacteria > Alphaproteobacteria bacterium. The sequence goes on along the minus strand of JBDXCV010000013.1, from coordinate 123,639 downwards.
CCGGGCCATGTCTGCTTATGCGATCTTCGATGCCGATATCCACGACACGTCCCTGATGGACGATTATCTGGAAAAGGTGCCGGCGACGCTTGAGCAGTATGGTGCGAAGCTTCTGGCCGCCACCTCGACCATCGACACCGTCGAGGGCGGCTGGGCGTCAAAGCGGATCGTGATTCTCGAATTCGAGAACATGGATGCCGCGCGCACCTGGTACAATTCGCCGGAATATCAGGCTGTGTTGCCGCTGCGCCTCAAGGCGGCGAACGACCGCGTGATCTTCGTCGAGGGCATGTAAGGCGCCCTACTCCGCAGCCTGCTTTCCGCGAAACGCCGGCGCCACCTCGTTGTTGAAGCGTTCCATGGTCCGCAGCGCCTTGTCCTGACTGAGTTCGCCCGTGCGCACGATGAACGACATCTCAGTGAAACCCCAGTCGCGGTAGCGCTCGATGCGCTCAATGATCTGATCGGGCGTGCCGATGCAGGTGCGTTCGCGGAACATCTTGTTAATATCCCCGTCGGGCGCGAGGAATTCGAAGACGCTCTCGTCGCCCGCATAGTCTTCGTTCCACTGATCGCCCGAGAACAGCAGCCGGAACAGGTTGGCGTGTTCCTGCACCGCGCGTTTGGCCTCCGTGACGGCCTCTTCTTCGCTGTCGGCGATGTGCAGGAACACCGACATCATCGCTTCGTGGCCGCCTTTGGGGTGTCCGGCGCCTTTCCAGGCATCCAGATACCAGCCGAAGCGCTCCCGCGCGTCCTCGGGCGAGATCGGATACTGGTTCATCATCACGTTGAAGCCGTTGCGACCGGCCCACTCGAAACTGTCGCGGGTACGCGACGCGGCCACCCAGACCGGCACATTCTCCTGCAGGGGCACCGGGTGGACCTTCAGTCTGGGAAAACTGTAATGCGCGCCGTGATGCTCGAACGTCTCTCCGGACCACGCACGCCGAATGATCTCAAACCCCTCTTCGCGCATCGCGCTGACTTCATCGGGGTCGAGATTGTGCCCCGCGAATTCATGGAGCAGATAGCCACGCCCGATTCCGAAATCCAGCCGGCCGCCCGAGAGCTGATCGACGACAGCGTAGTCTTCGGCGATATGTAACGGGTTGCGCAGCGGGGTCAGCGAGATCGCCGGCCCGAGCCGGATTTTGCTGGTCTCGCGCGCCCATGCCGCGAGCTGGACCGCCGGATTTGGTGCCGCACCGCCGTAATAATGGAAGTGATGTTCCGAGATCCAGAGCCGCGCCCAGCCTGTGCTATCCGCGACCGCGACGAGTTCAGACATCTCGTCGTAGAAGTCAGCCAAAGACGGAGCGACGCCCTCGCGGTAACAGGGCAGCATGAATAATCCGAATTTCATGGAAACAACCTAGCGAAGTACAGAAGCACGGGACAGCGTTGCCAGGCTCCTTCGGGACGCAGGCTTCGCCCGCTCCTCAGGGTGAGAATCGCCGATTTCAGGAGCAGGTGCCTGCATTCATAAACATAATGCTGAGGCGTGCATTGAAGATGCGCGTCTCGAAGCGGCTCGGCTTGATCAACTGCCGGCCTTCACCGCGTCCCAGTACTTCTCGTTCAGGTCGAGGACCATCCCGTCATGGGCCTCGGCGAGGCAGCCGCGCAAGTTCTTATCACCAATCCGGGTCTGGCGATAACAACGGTTGTAGGCCGTGCGCGCCGTATGGACGCCGGTCCGGGAATGGCTGGGGATATGGTTGACGGCCGCGGTGTCCCAGAGGGTCGCACGGGCGTCGGTCCCGGCGCGTCCGTGACGCGGCAGGGCATCGACCAATCGCGCAAGAATCTGCCCCGCATGCATCGCGTCGCCGTTCCGGTCGACAATGGCGGCCGCTGTCGCGCGCATGGGCCCGGCACCGAGCTGGATGTCGGCTGCAGTCAGGGGATCGCCGCTGTCGGCACCGGTTTTTTCCGGAACGAGGGTCAGGGGCGCGTCGACCTTCACCGCGAGCGCGACGAGCCCATGAGCATGGCGGACCTTATCGGGTACATCGACACGCACGGTGTGAAACCCCCGAGACGCGGCGAATTTGAGCACATCGGCCGCGTCAAGCGAGATCTGGCTCCCGTCGGCGCGGGTCCCCGTGACCGTGATTGCTTCCGCGTTCAAGGCGGTATAGGGGTGGCCGGAAGTCGGTGTCGCACGCTCTTCGTGGAGGCAGATCGAGGACAGTTCAGCGGTGCATTTGCCATCCGCGCAGTGCAGCGGGACGGCCGACGCCGTCTGGATGACGCCGAGCATTTGCGGGTCTGCGTGCAACGGTGACGTTGCCAGTGCGCCTGCAAGAAAGGGAACCGCGAAAATTGCCATGAGTCCGAGTTTACGCATCGGATGTCTCCCGCATGTGCGTTGGAGCCGAAACCGTTGCACCGGTCGGGCACGGCGTCAAATCACGATGCGGTTGCCGTGTGCAGGGCGCAATTGCCTTCGCCCGCCCGGATCGCTATGTCCTGACCCATGAGCAATACGAACATATCGCCGGTACATGTGGTGGGCGGCGGCCTCGCGGGCAGCGAGGCCGCATGGCAATTGGCGCGGGCGCAGGTGCCCGTGATCCTGCATGAAATGCGACCCGACCGGTCGACGGATGCCCATCAGACCGACCAGTTGGCGGAGCTGGTCTGCTCCAACTCGTTCCGGTCCGACGATGCCGAAGGAAACGCGGTCGGTATCCTGCATGCCGAGATGCGTATCATGGGCTCGCTTATCATTGCGGCCGCGGATGCGAACCGGGTACCCGCCGGCAGCGCGCTTGCCGTTGATCGCGAAGCCTTCGCCGCACAGGTCAGCGCGGCCATCGCCGATCATCCGTTGATTGAAGTGGAACGTGGCGAGGTCGCCGGCCTGCCACCGGCCGATTGGGACAATGTCATCGTCGCGACGGGGCCCCTCACTTCGCCGGATCTGAGTACGGCGATCATCGACCTGACGGGCGAGGAAAACCTCGCCTTCTTCGACGCGATCGCGCCGATCGTTCATGCCGACAGTATCGATATGGATATCGCCTGGTTTCAGTCGCGCTACGACAAGCCGGGCCCGGGCGGCACCGGAAAGGACTACATCAATTGCCCCATGGACGAGACCCAGTTCGAGGGCTTCATCGATGCCCTGCTGGTCGCCGACAAGGTCGATTTCCATGAATGGGAGAAAAACACACCGTATTTCGAGGGTTGTCTGCCGATCGAGGTGATGGCGTCGCGCGGGCGCGACACATTGCGCTTCGGCCCCATGAAACCGGTCGGGCTCACCGACCCGCGTACCGGCGGCCGCGCCCATGCGGTGGTCCAGTTGCGCCAGGACAACGCGCTGGGCACGCTTTTCAACATGGTCGGTTTCCAGACCAAGCTGCGCTACGGCCCCCAGCAGGAGATATTCAAGACGATCCCGGGCCTGGAGAACGCGGAGTTCGCGCGGCTTGGCGGCATTCACCGCAACACCTTCATGAACTCGCCGCGCCTGCTCGACGGGACCCTGCGGCTCAAGGCGCAACCCCGAATGCGTTTCGCCGGTCAGGTCACCGGCGTCGAGGGCTATGTGGAGAGCGCGGCCATGGGGCTGCTCGCCGGACGCTTCGCCGCCGCCGAGCGCCAGGGTGAACCGGTCACACCGCCGCCGGACACGACCGCCCATGGTGCGCTGCTGGCCCATGTGACCGGCGGTGCGGATGACGAAACGTTCCAGCCGATGAACGTGAACTTCGGATTGATCCCGCCGCTGGAAGACGGCGCGCTGGCAGATATCAAACGCAAGGAACGCAAGAAGGAACGCCGGCGACTGATGTCGCGTCGTGCGTTATCCGATATCGCAGTATGGTTCAGCGACACACCCGTGGCAGCGGAATAGTCTTGGCGCGCGACCCGTCCCACCCTCGAGACAGACCCGGAGATTTCTGGGACGAGCGTTATGTCAGCGATGACCTTGTCTTCGGGAAGGAGCCGAACCAGTGGCTTGCAGAAAACAGCAAACTCCTGAAACCGGGGATGGCGGCATTTCTGCCAGGCGACGGCGAAGGGCGCAACGGCGTCTGGCTGGCCGAACGCGGCCTCCGTGTCACGAGTGTGGACGCCTCACCGGTGGGAGTCGAGAAAGCACAGAATCTCGCAGCGTCGCGCGGTGTCACGATAAAATCGGAAGTAGCCGATCTGCGTGATTGGGAAGTACCGGCAGAGAAGTTCGACGTCGTCGTGCTCGCATTCCTGCATGTCGGTCCCGGCGACAGCACAGCGGTGCATCGCAAGTTGGCGCAGACACTCAAGCCGGGTGGCCTCATGTTGCTGGAAGGTTTCACACCCGATCATCTGGGCTACGGCAAGGGCGGACCGAAAGACACACGCATGATGTTCACGGAAGACGGGCTACGCGCCGATTTCGATGATCTTCTCGACATCGAGTATCTTGAGACATTCAAGACCGAGCTGCCGGCGAGTGAACGCCATGGCGGCCCGGCCGTCGTTATTCGTCTTAGGGCACGAAGAAAGGGTGACATATGACCTCGAACGCCCCCTTCTCGATGATAGGTCTCGATCATCTGGTTATACGGTGTGTCGATCTGGATGCCATGACCCATTTCTATTGCGATCTGCTCGGCTGCACCGTCGACCGGCACAACAAGGAAGCCGACCTGCTGCAACTGCGCGCAGGCCGCCATCTGATCGATCTGATCACCGTTGATGGCGTACTGGGCCTGAAAGGCGGCGCGGCGCCGGGTGTGGAGGGCCGCAATCTCGATCACTTCGCCATTCAGATCGATCATTTCGACGATGCCGCACTGCACGCCTATATTGCGGAACATGGCATCGAGATCGTCGAGGAAGGTCCACGCTATGGTGCCGAAGGCACCGGGCCGAGCGTTTATCTGAAAGACCCCGAGGGCAACATCGTCGAACTCAAGGGGCCGCCTGATCCGGCATAGCGATTGCTAGTATCTGCCGCGCCACGCGGCCCAGGCGAGCCGAATCGCCGGCGGGGGGTGCGCGGCCGGAATGGCAAAGGGATCAAACCCGGCCTTTCGAATGGCAGCGATGTGCCGGTCCCCGAGGACGCCCAGCAACAGCCCGCGACGTGCGGTTTTCGGAATATCTCCCGAACATGAACGTGCCTCATGCAACAGTTCATCCGCGCGCATGATCATGACTTCGATGGCCCGGTTCAGCCCCGCCGATGGTTTGAGATCGAACAGCCGCCGTCGCTCGACTTCGTATTCGCTGAGTAAATCTTCGGGAATGTAGAGACGTTGGGTCTGGGCATGAAAGCCCACCGCGCGCGCCAGCCCGATGATCGCCCACGCGGTGCCGGCGAGCCGCGCGGCGTCAAGAGCGGTATCATTGCTGCCCGCAAGACAACGCATGACGAGTGCCGACAACGCCCCGGATGTTTCCCGGGCATAGGTTTCGAGTGTGTGGAGATCGCCTGGCGGCGCATCGTCGAGATCGGCCTCGCGGGCGTCGATCATCGCCTCGATCCGGTCACGGGGCAGATCATGCAGGCGGATGGCGACATCCAGTGCGTCCACGACCGGGTGCTCGCGCGGCGTACCTTCGAATATTCCCTCGATCGTCTCGCGCCACCATTGCAGCCGGATCTGACCCAGCAGGGGTTCGCTGACGATCTCCCGGGTGCGGGCAATTTCCAGATTGAACGCATAGAGTGCCAGGGCCGCCGCGCGACGATCCGCCGGCAGAAACAGCGCCGTCAGGTACCGGTCATGGTCGTGCCGGCGCACCTCATCCAGACAATATCGTTCGCTCGCCGTGTGGCTCATGGGCACCCTCACCCGCGCTGATCGGGTATTTCGTGTCTCGCGTAGGATCGGCGCAATGAATTTGCTATAGTCCGATTCGGGTTCTTGCAGAGGGGGATACTATGAAAAACCCATTGGAATCACTGCATATGACTGTCGTGCTGGGGGTCGTGCTGACCGTCATCATGGTGCTCGTTGCTCAAGCGATCGCCAGTTAGGCGCGGAAGGGAGATACAAAAATGGAATTCGATCCTTTCCTGTTACATCTGATTCGTGTGCTGCACGTCATTAGCGGCGTCATGTGGATCGGGCTTCTCTGGTACCTGAACTTTGTCCAGGTGCCGACCATGCCGAAAATTCCCGACGAGATGAAACCGGCCATCGGCAAGCATATTGCGCCGGCGGTCCTGTTCTGGTTTCGCTGGGGCGCGGCATCGACGGTCCTGTTTGGCCTCATCCTCGCATGGATGCAGGGCACGCTGGGCAGCTGGCTCGCCATCGGTCTGACCGACGGCAGCTTTGTCAGCGCGATGATCGGCATTGCGATGTGGTTCGGCCTCATCATGGCCTTCAATGTCTGGTTCGTGATCTGGCCAAATCAGAAGATCGCGCTGGGCATCGTGGATGCACCGGCCGAAGCGAAGCCGAAGTCGGCCCGCAAGGCGATGCTGTTCTCACGCACCAACACACTGCTTTCGATCCCCATGCTCTACGGCATGATTGCGGCACAAAATCCGCCGTTCTGATCGATAGACTACAGTCAAAGTTTACGGGGCCCTTCGGGGCCCCGTTTTCGTTGGCGTTCACGCATGATGATTCTGCTGTCTGACGCCTGCGAGGCCCGCTCTACGGCAGCACGATCAACGCGGCGGCAACCCGCCTGTCTTCCGACAAAAGCAGGTTGAACGTGCGCGCGGCGGCCCCGGTGTCCATCGGTTCGATGACAATCCCTGCCGCGCGCAGCGGTGCCCGCAACGCCTGGTTCACCAGTGCCATGCGCGGCCCGCACCCCAGCAGCAGCAATTCGATGCCGTCCGAGGCCTGGGATTCGGCCAGGACCGGCGCCAACGCGGCGGCGTCGATGTCAGAAAAATCGGCGACCGGCCATGCGATCGTCCGTTCGGGGAATACCAGAACCGAGCTTTGGTATGCCTGTCCCGAAATCCGGAACTTGCCGGCGCCATAGCGTTCGACGACCTGATAGGCGCTCGGCGGCGGTGTCGGTTCGGCCGGCATCCTACTTGTCGGCAGGCGTGTCTTCCGCTGACGCGTCCTGTTCCGCCTCTTCGCTCTCGTCCAGGCCCGCCGACAGGCTTTCGCGGCTCAGGTTGAGCGCGAGCAGAACCGGTACCGCGATGAACACCGACGAATAGGTGCCGATAATCACGCCCCAGATCATCGCGTAGGCGAAATCTCGGATGATCGATCCGCCGAAAATGGCCAGCGCCACCAGCGCAATCAGCGTCGTGATACTCGTCATGAAGGTACGCGACAGGGTGCGGTTGACCGCCAGATTGAGCACCGCCGGCATGTCCAGTTTCTTGTAGCGGCGCAGTTCTTCGCGCACCCGGTCATAGATAACGACCGTGTCGTTGATCGAATAACCGGCGATGGTCAGAATCGCGGCCACGGTCGCCAGGTTGAACTCCAGTTGGGTGAACGCGAACAGGCCGATCGTGGTGAGCACGTCATGGGTCAGCGCGACCACAGCCCCCACGCCGAACTGCCATTCGAAACGAAACCAGATGTAGATCAGGATAGCGCCGATCGCGAGGACGACCGCCCAGATGGCCGAACTGATGAGTTCGGCCCCGACCGTCGGCCCGACGAATTCGGTCCGGCGATATTCCGAGACCTGTTCTCCAAGCGCGTCCTTGAGAATATTGATTGCCTGAAGTTGTTCCGATTCTTCGCCGTCCTGCTGCTGAATACGGATCAGCACGTCGTCGGGTGCACCAAATTCCTGAACCTGCACCTCTCCCAACCCGAGACCACCGACCGTGGCCCGCAATTCGGCGACGTTGGCCGGACCTTCGGTCTTGATCTCGACCAGGATGCCGCCGCGGAAATCGATCCCGAAATTCAGGCCCTGGACCAGAAACGCCCCGATCGAGAGGATGATCAGCAAGGCCGACAACGGGTAGGCCAGCCGGCGCCGGCCGACGAAATCAAAATTGGTATTTGCGGGAACGATACTTAGACGCACGATACTTCCCCTAGATCGGCAGGGTTTGCGGTCGCCGGCGACGAAGCCAGACGACAATGAAAAGGCGGGTCAGCATCATGGCCGTGAACATGGACGTGATGATCCCGATGGACAGTGTCACCGCAAACCCCTTGATCGGCCCCGTGCCGAACTGAAACAGCAAGATCGCCGCGATTAGGGTCGTGAGGTTCGAATCGATGATCGTCGTCAGCGCGCGCCTGTAACCGGCATCGATTGCCGAGATCGGCGTCCGCCCGTTGCGTACCTCTTCCTTGATCCGCTCGAGTATGAGCACGTTCGCATCGACCGCCATGCCGATGGTCAACACGATCCCCGCGATGCCCGGCAAGGTGAGTGTCGCCTGGAGGACCGAGAGCAACGCGACGATCAGCGACAGGTTGAACAACAGCGCGATCGCCGCCATCAGGCCGAACAGCCCGTAGCTGACGATGATGAAGACCACCACGGCGGCCAGTCCGATGATGCTGGCGATCTTTCCGGCTTCAATGGAATCCGCACCGAGGCCCGGCCCGACCGTGCGTTCCTCGAGCACCGTGAGCGGTGCTGGCAAGGCACCAGCCCGGAGGACGAGCGACAGGTCGTTGACCTCCTGCACCGTGAAACGGCCCGTGATGATACCGCTGCCGCCGAGAATGGCCGTCTGAATGCGCGGCGCGCTGACGACCTCACGGTCGAGCACGATGGCGAGACGCCGGCCGACATTCTCGGCCGTCAACTCCCCGAAGCGCCGACCGCCGGCGGCGTCGAACCGGAAGGATACGATGGGTTGCCCGTCCTGGAAGGTCGGTTGCGCGTCGACCAGACGATCGCCGGCCACCTCGACCGTTCGCCGGACGACATAGGGAATGCGGCCTTCTTCTTCCGGGCTGAAGAGCAGCATCGACCCCGCCGGCAGATTGCCGTTTTCGGCTTCCTGGATGGAAACGGATTCATCCAGCATATGGAAATTCAGCTTCGCCGTTTGGCCAAGCAAACGCTTGATCCGCTCCGGATCCTTGATACCCGGCAACTGAACCAAAATCCTGTCCTGGCCCTGTTGTTGGATGACGGGTTCCGCCACACCGGTTTCGTCCACGCGGCGGCGCACGATCTCGATGGATTGTTCGACCGCGCTTTGACGTCTTGCCGCTTCGGCATCTTCCGACATCACGAGACGAAAGTTCACATCGTCGGTAACCTCGAGTTCGAATCCGTCTTCGAGATTGCGAAGCCGGTCACGGGCTGCCTCGGCGTCCGCGGCATCGCGCAAGGTAAACGCGATGGCCTTCCCCTCGACACGCAAGCCGGAATACCCGATGCGCGACCCCCGTTGCCGTAGTTCACGGCGGACCGTCGACTCAACAGATTCGAGGGTTTCGCGAATGGCCGTGTCCACGCCCACCGACAACAGCAATGATGAGCCGCCCTGGAGGTCGAGCCCCAAATTCATGCGCTGGGAAGGCAGAACCCCGGACGCCTCGACAGCCTCATCCGCTTGCGGAAAGAAGTTCGGCGAAGCGTAGATGAGGCCGAGCAGCGCGATCACGATTGTCACGACAATCGCCCAACGGGGATAATTGACCATCCTGGCGGGTCCTTCCGGTTAGGTGCTTGCGGTGATTTACTTGCGACCGCCGAAGAGGCCGCCGAGAAGGCCGCCACCGGATTTCTGGTCATTGGCCGCAGGACCGACGACCGTCGGACCACCCTTGCCCGGCGTCTGCCCACCACCTGTGTTCGGCGTCGAAGTGAAGACGTCGGAGATCGTGCCGCGAAGGATTTCCACCTTCACACCGTCCGAGATTTCGACCGTCACCTCGTCGGTCTCGTCCTTGACCTTGGTTACGGTACCAATGATGCCGCCGCCGGTCAGTACGCGGTCCCCGCGTTTGACCTGGCCGAGCATCGCCCGGTGTTGCTTCATCTTGCGCTGTTGGGGGCGAATGAGCAGAAAATAGAAAACCACAAATATCAGGATGATCGGCAGGAACGATGTGAAGGCATCGCCTCCACCAAGCCCCTGTGCATAGGCTGGCGTAATGAACATGTCCCCTCCAGGGCGCTTGTCTCGAAGTCGCCGGATGATAGCGACGCGGGATCGAATTGCAATGAAGGCTTACAGCAAAATGCATTGAAATCACGGCACAATGCCGCTCCGGTCCCATGAAACCCAAAAATGTGAACGCCGTTGACCGGCATCGTGCCGGGGCTTAGGTTCCGCCCGCTTTTCGTGGCCAACCGTTTGAGCCCAAAACTACGGAACGAATTCCCATGGAAGAACAGAATTTAGGCCCGTTGCTGACGCGCATAGCCGACGCGCTGGACCGTATTGCCCCTGTCCCGGCAGCGACGACCGACCTGTCGGATGCCGACGCCTATGTCTGGCACGCGGACGGTCCCGACAGCGGGCATCTGGAGCCGGTCCCGGCCGTCAACCGGGTGCCGCTGGGTCTCTTGAAGGGCATCGACGACCAGGCGGACACGCTGATCGAGAACACCCGGCGTTTCGCCAACGGCCTGCCCGCGAACAATGCGCTGCTCTGGGGCGCGCGCGGTACCGGCAAGTCCAGTCTGGTGAAGGCGGCCCATGCCGAAATCAATGCCGAGGCCGAAAACGGCCTGCTGCTGGTGGAAATCCATCGCGAAGACATCCAGTCCCTGCCCGCGTTGTTGTCGATACTGCGCGAGAGTGGCCGCCAGGCGATCCTGTTCTGCGACGATCTGAGTTTCGACAATTCCGACAGCAGCTACAAATCCCTCAAGGCCGTGCTGGAAGGCGGTATCGAGGGCCGGCCCGAGAATGTCGTATTCTATGCGACGTCCAACCGGCGTCACCTCTTGCCGCGCGACATGATGGAAAATGAGCGTTCGACCGCCATCAACCCGTCCGAAGCCGTCGAGGAGAAAGTCTCCCTGTCAGACCGGTTCGGGCTCTGGCTGGGTTTCCACAACATAAACCAGGACACATTCTTCGCAATGGTGCTGGCCTACTGCGAGCATTTCGACCTCGACATCGCGCCGGATCAGCTGCGGGCCGACGCCAAGGAATGGTCGGTCACGCGCGGATCGCGTTCGGGCCGTGTCGCATGGCAGTTTGTGCAGGAAGTCGCGGGCCGGCTGGGCAAGCCGATCGACTTGCGCGACTGACCGGTCCTAACTCGGCAGGAACTGTCCGGGGTCGACAGCTTTCGTACCCCGCCGAACTTCGAAATGAAGCTGCGGATTGTCCACGCCGCCGGTCTTGCCGACCTTGGCAATGACCTGGCCGCGGGTGACGACATCGCCGCGCCCGACCAGCAGCGAATCCGCATGGGCGTAGGCGGTGATCAATCCGCCGTCATGCTTGATCAGCAACAGATTGCCAAATCCGCGAATTTCCTTGCCCGCATAGGCAACCACACCATTCTCGGCGGCGCGCACCGGGGCCCCGGACGGTGCGGCTATGTTGACCCCGTCATTGTGCCGCCCCCCGGTTTTGGACCCGAATGACGAGATCACCCGCCCCTCGACCGGCCAGACGAAACCGTCGCCGGCGCGTGCCGGCGGTCGCGGCACCGTTGTGACCTGAGCCGGCGGCAAGGGTTTGGCTGACGGACTCGCGCCGGATGGATTCGCAGGTGCGGACGCGGCAGCGGGCGCGCTTGCGGCCTGCGTTCCCGGGCCCGCGTTCGCGGGAAGTTGCAGGCGCTGGCCCACATGAATCGTGTAGGGCGACGGGATGTTGTTGAGCCGGACGATGGTCGTCATATCGATCCCGAAACGACGGGAGATGGCGTAGACGGAATCGCCGCGCTGTACCGTGTAGTTGCGGCTCTGGGGGAGTTGAAGCGCCTGGCCAGGCACAAGCAGATAGGGCGGACGCAGCCGGTTCCAGTCGATCAGGGCCCGGGTCGACACGCCGTTGCGTTGAGCGACCCCGTAGACCGTGTCCCCGCGCCGCACGACATAGGCACCGGCCGGGGCCGCGCCGCGGTTGTCGTTCTGGTAGCTCCGGTCGATGATTTCGGCTCTGCCGCCGGGGCCCGCACAGGCCGCAAGTATCGCGGCGGCGAGAACGAGCCATATGGGCGTGTGCAAACTGGTGTTGCGGGATTTCGCCAGCGACATGGTCAGGCTCCCGCAGCCTCGGCAACCCCCGGCAACAGCGGTACGAACCGCACCTCCATTAATGTTTCGCTTTCGACGGCTGTCTCGGTGCGGCGGTAACGGACAAGGTGCTGGACTCGGTTTTGACCGCCAACCGGCATGATCATGATGCCGCCGATCTTCAGCTGATCGAGGAGCTGCGGTGGCGGCGCATCACCCGCCGCCGTTACGCTGATCCGATCGAACGGAGCCTGTTCGGGCCATCCCTTCATGCCGTCCCCTGCCATGCTTACCACGTTGCTCAGGCCGAGCGCCTCGAACCGCGCCTGCGCTTCGGCCAGGAGCGGTCTGTGGCGCTCGATCGTGTACACCCGGCGACACAAATGGGACAAAATTGCGGCGTGGTAGCCCGAACCCGTGCCCACCTCGAGCAACTTCTCGCGCCCCCCGAGTGCCAACCCCTGGATCATCGTCGCCACCACGAGCGGCTGGCTCAGGGTCTGACCGTACCCGATGGGTAACGCGGTGTCCTCGTAGGCGCGGTCCTGAAACGCGTCGGGTACGAACATTTCGCGCGGCACATTCTCGATCGCGGACAACGCCTTCGTGTCGGTGATACCCGCGCTGCGGAGTGCCAGAACGAGGCGTGCGCGATGCGCCGGCGTACTCATCGCTTGCGGTATCCCTTGAAGGCTTCGGCGAGCGGCTTCATGGCGCGTTTGTTCGTAAAGTTCAGATCGACCGGCGTGACCGAGATGCATTTCGCCTCCACGGCCGCAAGGTCGGTACCCTTCTTGCCCTTTGCATGTGTGGGTAGCGCGCCAACCCAGAAGTATCGCCCGCCGCGTGGATGCCGACTCTCGACCAGAGAATCCCCCATCGGGCGGGTCCCCTGCTCGGTGATTTCGACACCGGCCACATCTTCGGGCAGGCAATCGGGGAAGTTGATGTTGATGAATGTTCGTTCGGGCCAGCCGGTGCGCAACAGCTTGCGGATCACGCCCGGCGCATGCTGCTCGGCCGTCGACCAGTGGGTGAAGCTGCGATCGAAATCGGTCTGCTGGCTGAGCGCGATGGCCGGTACACCGAGAATCGTCGCTTCCATGGCCGCTGCACAGGTCCCCGAATAGGTGATGAACTCACCCATGTTGCTACCGCGATTGACCCCCGACAGGACGAGGTCGGGCTTGTGGTCCTTCAGGGTCTGGTGAATGCCGACGAGCACACTGTCTGTCGGCGTGCCATCGACCGCATAGCGCCGGGCCGACAATCGCCGCAGCCAGATCGGGTAGCGCAGGGTCAGGGAATGTCCCGCGCCGCTCTGTTCCTCGGCGGGGGCACAAATCCAGACATCGTCACTGAGTTCACGCGCGATACGGTGCAACACCTTGATGCCCGGTGCACGAACCCCGTCGTCATTCGAAATCAGGATGCGCAGCTTGCCCGTCCGCCTGGGGAATTCAAACATCGGCGCGGATCACTTCGAGTCCGGCCATGTAGGGACGGAGCGCGTCGGGCACCGTCACCGAGCCGTCCTCATTCTGGTAATTTTCAAGGATGGCGATCAGCGCGCGCCCCACGGCGACGCCGGAGCCGTTGAGGGTGTGGACATGTTCAGGTCCCTGCCCCTCGCCGGCCGGCCTGTAACGCGCATTCATCCGGCGTGCCTGGAAGGCACGGGTGTTGGAGCAGCTTGAAATCTCGCGAAAGGTCGCCTGCCCCGGCATCCAGACCTCGATGTCATGGGTCTTGGCAGCGCCGAAACCGGTGTCGCCGCTGCACAGGACCACGAGGCGGTACGGCAGGCCGAGACGATTCAGGACTTCCTCCGCGCAACCGGTCATCCGGTCGAGTTCGGCTTCTGACTCGCCGGGGGCCACGACGGACACGAGTTCGACCTTGTAGAACTGGTGCTGCCGCAGCATGCCGCGCGTGTCCCGGCCGGCGGCACCGGCTTCGGCCCGGAAGCATGACGTGTGCGCCGTGACGCGAACGGGCAATTCCGATTCTTCGAGAATCTTGCCGGCCACCATGTTGGTGAGCGGTACCTCCGCCGTCGGGATCAGCCAGCGACCGTCTTCGGTCCGGAAAAGATCGTCGGCAAATTTCGGCAACTGGCCCGTGCCAAAGAGGACATCATTACGCACGAGCAGCGGCGGACTGATCTCGGTGTAGCCATATTCGTCGGTGTGGATATCGAGCATGAAATCCGCCAGCGCGCGCTCCATGCGCGCGAGCGCGCCCTTGAGAATGACAAACCGCGACCCCGACAATTCCGCCGCGGTCTCGAAATCCATCAGGCCAAGCGCCTCACCGATGTCGAAATGCTCCCTGGCCTCAAATCCCAGATCCGGAATCTCACCGACGGTCCGGATTTCCCGGTTATCGTCTTCGTCGGCGCCTTCGGGCACATCGTCGTCCAGGACATTGGGGATTCCCGACAACAACGCGTTCAGCGCGTCGGCGGCCGCTTTCTCTTCAGCCTCGACATCCTCCATCCGGCCCTTGATGTCCCCGACCTCGGCCTTGAGCGTTTCGGCCTCGTCCTTCCGACCATTCTGCATCGCAGCGCCGATCGACTTCGAGGCCGCGTTGCGCCGCTCCTGCATCTCCTGCAGGCGTGTTTGCGCGTCGCGACGTTGCGCGTCGAGATCGAGAACCTGTGCCGACAATGGCAGATCGCCACGCCGGATCAGGCTGCCGTCGAAGGCATCGGGATGCTCACGAATCCATCTGAGGTCGAACATGGAAAATCCGCCGAACTAAAGGTCGCGCACTTATAGGGACTCCGGGCGAATCGCGTCCAGTTTTGCGGGCTTAGCCGTCGGCTTCGGCTTCTGCCGCATCGCGATCTTTCCGCCGACCGATCAGGATCGCGCAGTAGATCGAAATTTCGTAGAGAACGATGATCGGGATCGCGAGCGCCAGCTGACTAAGCGGGTCCGGCGGCGTCAAGACCGCAGCGGCGACGAAAGCGACGACAATCGCATAGCGGCGTTTCTTCTTCAGCCCATCCGCCGTGACGATCCCGACCTTGGCCAGAAGCGACAACACGACCGGCAATTCGAAGCTTAACCCGAATGCGAAGATCAGGCGCATAACGAGGGAGAGGTATTCGTTGACCTTGGGTTCCAACTCGATCGGCAGCCCGCCCGAACCGGTGGCCAACTGTTCGAAACTCGTGAAGAACTGCCAGGCAACGGGCATCACGATGTAGTAGACGAAGGCGCCGCCGCCGAAGAACAGGAACGGCGTCGCGATCAGGAACGGCAGGAACGCGCCCTTCTCGTTCTTGTAGAGACCGGGTGCGACGAACATCCAGATCTGCACAGCGAAAATCGGGAACGACAGAAATGCCGCCATGAAGAACGCGACCTTGATGTTGGTGAAGAACTTCTCGTGCAAGGCCGTGAAGATCAGCCGCCGGTCGTTTCCGCTCCAGACCGAGGCCAGCGGCTCGACCAGGAAATTGAAGAAGGTGTCGGAAAAATAGAAGCAGATCAGAAACACGGCAACAAACGCGATCGCCGCATACATCAGGCGGCGACGAAGCTCGGTCAGATGTTCGATGAGCGACATCTTCTGGTCGTCGAGACCGGTTTCCGCGTGTTCGCCTGTCTCGGTATCCTGGGGCTCCTGGGCATCTGACGTCATGTCGTGTCGCCGGTCTTCGCCGGTTTCGCCGCATCGCCCGAACCCTTATCGGCGCTCACATCAGATGTTTGCTCCGCCGGTGCCGGTTCCGGCGTATCGGCTTTCGTTTCGGCTGTTGCGGTGGCCGACGTCGTGTCAAACGGACCGGCCGCATCACCATGGGGCGGTTCGTTGTCTTCCGGCGGCGTGTAGGTCGAATCGCTATCGAGAATGCTGTTGCCGGCACGACGGCCCGCCGGCAAGTCGGGGTCGTCATTCAGACCAAGCAAATCCTCGTCCGATTCCGCGATGTTCTTCAGCGTTTCATTCGGGTCTTGGAAGTCGATGTCGCCGATCTGCCGTTTGACATCGTCGAGGCCGGATTCCCTCGCGATATCGTCGAGACCGCTTTGGAACTCGCGCGCCGCGCCGCGCAATTTGCGCACGACCATCATGACCGTGCGTATCGCGTTGGGCAGTTCCTTGGGGCCGATCACTATCAAGGCGATGACCATCACCAGCAACAGCTCTGGCCAGCCGATATCAAACATGATCGCGGGGTCCGTTCAGAGCCAGACTTGAGTCTGGCATTCGCGTACGCGTCGAACTAGCTCTTGGCCGTTTCGTCTTCGCGCGCAGCAGTTGTGGTCGTCGTTGACGTGGAGTCATCCTCGAGTTTGCTCGATTCAGCATTCGCACCCTCGTCCTTCATATTGCTTTTGAAGGATTTAATGCCTTTGGCGACGTCGCCCATAAGGCTGGGGATCTTGCCGCGTCCGCCGAAAAGGACCAGCACAACAACGAGGACAATGAGCCAGTGCCAGATTGAAAACGTGCCCATATACATGTGCTCCAGTGAATATTTCCAAGCCCCGGGCGTCCGGGGCCATTTGGCGGGACTATCGCAGAAAGGGATTCCGCCTGCAATGGGCAGTCACAGGGTTTTGCGCCCTACAGCGTTGCGTTCGCAGTGTTATTCGCGTTCGGGCGTTGCAAAGACATAGGTCTGCGCATCATCGCGCACCACGGACACGGCGGCACCCGTTTCCGGCAGCACTCTGCCTGCCATATGAATACGCACTGTCGTCGCTGCGCCATCCCCAAGACGGACGTCGATCAGGCTGCTGCGGCCCAGAAAACGGGACGCAACGACCGATCCCGCAACGCTTTGAGGCGCTTCGTTTGTTCCGTTCATGGAAATGCTCAGGGCCTCTGGCCGGATCAGGACCTCGACATCCTGCCCCTCCGCATGTCCGTTTGTGGGCACCGGCCCGAGCGGAATATGGACCTGTCCCGTCGTTACCTGCCCGCCAAAGCGGTTCACATCGCCAAAGAATGCGGCAACGAAGGCGTTTGCCGGTTCGAGATAGATTTCGTCCGGCGTTCCGACCTGCCGGAGCTTGCCCTGGTCCATGACGGCGATCCTGTCCGCCAGGTACATCGCCTCTTCGGGATCATGGGTCACCATCAGCGTCGCGATACCGGCGTCCCGCAGGATTTCCGCCGCCTGATCGCGGACCCGGTGCCGCAACGACACATCAAGGCCCGAAAACGGTTCATCGAGCAGGACGATGCGCGGACGTGGTGCCAATGCCCGCGCCAGCGCCACGCGTTGCTGCTGGCCCCCTGACAGTTGATGCGGATAGATCGAGGCATAGCCTGACATTCCCGTCCGCTCAAGGGCGCGTGCGACCTGTTCGTCGCGGCGTGCCGATGAGAGATGTTTGAGGCCGAAGGCGATATTTCCGCGAACCGTCAGATGGGGAAACAACGCATAGTCCTGGAATACGAGGCCGACATTGCGGTCTTCGGGCGGCACCGAAACGCGCCCGTCCGCCATGACCTCACCACCGATCAGGACCCGGCCCTGCTGCAAAGGCTCCAGCCCGGCGGCCACGCGCAACAGGGTTGTCTTGCCGCAACCCGATGGGCCGACAAGGCAAACCACTTCACCCGCGCCAACCGTCAGGCCGACGTCATCGACGGCGATTATGCTGTCGAACCGGTGCGTTACATGTTCGAGGGCCAGGTCGTTAAGTTCGCGCGCCATTTTCCGATTTCAAGGGCCAGCTTTCAGGGATCGCGTCCGGTGTCGGCCGGATTGACCGGTTTCGCGAAAGTCGGAGGAGCCTATTGAAAACGGTTCTCAGTCGCAACCGAGTGCTCGCGCCCAATGTCTTCAGGTGCCGGTTTCGTCGCCGATCCTGCCATCGCTCTCGTTCTCGACCTCGAGCGGTTCGTCCATCTCGGTCTCGCCTTCGTCCTGACCCGTCATGGAATCGAAGGGAAGCTCGTCGCTTTGCGCCGAGGACGCATAGATGCTGACCGCGGGACGGGAATCGATCAATCCGGCCGATTTAAGCTCCTGGATACCCGGCAGGTCCTTGACGCTTTCGAGCCCGAAATGGGACAGGAATGCCTCTGTTGTCCCCCATGTCAGCGGTTGACCAGGTGAATTCCGGCGCCGCCCCGGTTTGATCCAGTTCGCCTCGAACAGCGCATCCATTGTGCCCTTGCTCAGGCTAACACCACGAATTTCCTCGATTTCGGGCCGGGTCACCGGTTGGTGATAGGCAATCACGGCGAGGGTTTCATGGGCGGCGCGTGACAGGCGCCGCTGGGACTCGCGCTCGATTTTGAGCTTGTCGGCAAGGTCCGGCGCAGTGCGGAGCACCCATTTTCCCGCCACACTGATCAGGTTTACACCACGGCCGGCATAAAGTCGGCGCAATTCATCCAGCAATGCCGGGATATCGGTCCCCTTCGGCATCTGTGCCGCAATCGACGCTTCGTCGAGAGGCTCGACCGCCGCGAAGAGAACGGCTTCGGCCAGACGCAACAACTCGGTGTGTTCGTCCGGTTCCAGTTCAGGATTGATCGTCACGGGATTCGTCCCCTTCGTTCGCTGGGGTGGAGTGGTCGTCCTCGGGCCGGCGTCGGAAGAAAATCGGGCCGAAACGGCTGTCCTGGCGGATCTGCGCATGTCCATCACGCACCAGTTCGAGGCTCGCGGCAAAGGTTGCGGCGATTGCTGCCCGTTTGGGCAATCCTTCGTGCAGGCCTTCGGGCAGAAAACTCAACAGGGTCGCCCATTCCGGCGCGTGGCCCAGCACGCCGCGCAGGCGGCCCAGCGCATCGTCCATGGAGAACAGTTCAAACTGCTGGATCGTGAGCGTTTCGGCCTTGCCACGGCGGCTAATCGCGCCATACGCGTCCAGCATCTCGAACAGAGACGCCTCATAGACCGGGTGTGTGATCACCCGGATGCCTTCCGGAGCACCGCGGTCGAAAACATCGCGGCCAAGTAATGGCCGGGCAAACAGGGTCTCGGCCGCGTTGCGCATCGCCTCGATCCGCTGCAGTTGATACTGCAGAGCGGCCGCCATCTCTGCAGCGGTCGGCTCGTTCTCGTCGGTCTCTTCGGCGGGCAGCAGCAGTCTGGATTTCAGATAAGCGAGCCATGCCGCCATCACAAGATAGTCGGCGGCGATCTCAAGCCGCAACTTGCGGGCCGAATGGATGAATTCGAGATACTGCTCGGCGAGCGCCAGAACCGAAATCTTCGTCAGATCGACCTTTTGGTCCCGCGCGAGCGCCAGCAAAAGATCGAGCGGACCTTCAAAACCCTCGAGATTGACCACGAGCGCATAGTCGGACGCATCACCATCCTGCACCGCCCGCGCGGCCATATGGTCGGGAACAGGTTGCTCGAAGCTCTCGCTGGATTCGCTGGTTTCGCTCATATCAGGCCGACGCCATGCAGTAACACCCCACGCAGGAACTCAAGCGGTCCGAGAACGAGCCAACGGAATATGTTGAGGTCGGTCCCGAGCTGCCGTCCCAGTATCGGCAGGATAAAGATCAGCCCGATGAGAATAAACAAACCGTAGCGTTCCAAACGCGCGAGCTGGATGGCAAGCGGCCGCGGCAGGATGCCGACGGCAACCCGGCCCCCATCGAGTGGCGGCAATGGCATCATGTTAAATATTGCCAGTAACAGATTGATATTGATGGAATTAATAAGATTCCGCCCAAGCCATTCGCCGAAGGTCGGACCCATGAATGGCAGCAGATGCAGTGCGATGGCAGAAGCGATTGCGAGCCCAATATTGATTGCCGGACCGGCGGCCGCGACCAGCACCATGTCGCGTCGCGGGTGGCCGAGTCGGCCAAAATTGACCGGAACCGGCTTTGCCCAGCCGAACAGGATGCCGCCGGCGGCGATCAGCATACCCGGCAGGATGATGGTTCCGAAGGGATCGATATGGGCCAGCGGGTTGAAGGTCACCCGGCCCATGCGCAGCGCGGTGTCGTCGCCGAGCTTCGATGCGGCCCAGCCGTGCGCGGCCTCGTGCAGCGTGATGGCGAGCAGCACCGGAATCACCCAGATGGACGCCAGGAACAGGATATCGTCGATGTTCACGTGATCAGGTCCCGTTCTCGAATTGCGCGGCGAGGGTCTCGGCGAGATCCAGGACGTCCGCACCTTCGGCTTTCTGACGCGCGGCCCGTGCCCGTGTCCAGCGCCGATCAGCCGATCGTGACAGGCTGTCCACAGCCCCGGCCACCTCGATCATCTCGGGAAGTACGCCGGAGCAATGCAGAACCGCATCACATCCGGCGCTGAGTGCCGCTTCAGCGCGCGTTGCCACGGTCCCGCTCAGCGCTTCCATCGAGATATCATCGGTAAACAGAAACCCGTCGAAACCGATCTCGCCACGTATGAGGGTCTCGATCACCGTCGGAGAGACCGTGCCGGCCCGTTCGGGGTCGATCGCGGAATACACAACATGCGCCGACATCCCGAGCGGTAAATGGTTGAGGGACCGGAAGGCCGCGAAATCCTCCTGGCGCAGCGTCGCGAGGTCGGCGTCGACCCGCGGCAGTTCCTTGTGACTGTCGACCGCGCCCCGGCCGTGGCCCGGCAGATGCTTGATCACCGGCAGACAGCCTTCGCGCATCAGCCCCCGCGCCATTGCCCCGCCCAGCATGGCGACCGTTTCGGGGACGGCCGCGTAGGCGCGGTTTCCGATCGCCGCCGTTGTCTCGGGCAGACCGAGGTCGAGGACCGGCGCGCAATCGACATCGATCCCGAGATCGACCAGCACGGCGCCGAACATCCGCCCGACATTCTCCGCCGCCATGGTGCCCTGCGCCAGATCGCGCTCGTAGAGGTCCGCGATGTCTCGCGCCGCCGGTGCGAATGGCCAGTCGGGCGGGCGCAGCCGCATGACCCGTCCCCCTTCCTGATCGATCAGGACCGGCGCATCGTCGCGTCCAACTGTCTCGCGCAGTTCCGCGGTCAGCGCGCGGATTTCGGCTGCATCCGTGCAATTGCGGGCAAACAGGATAAACCCGAGCGGATCGGCATCACGCAGGAAGGCGCGCTCGTCGGTCGTCAGACTGGTGCCGGAGATGCCGAAGATGACCGCGTTGGCTGTCGTCATGCGGGCAAACGCCGTTCAGGGCGCAACGATGAGGCAATCCTGATTGCGGCTCTTCAACTGTCCGCAGAGGCCGCTGGCGGCGGCCCGATCGGACAGCGGTCCCGCCTGAATGCGGAAAAACGTGCCCCGGTCGAGTTTCACGCTCTGGACGTTGAGGTCGAGCGAACCGAGCAGGTCGGTATTGCGGTTCTTTATCCGATCCCATTCCGTGTGCGCGCGATCCTGACTCGAAACGGCGGCCAATTGAATGCGCCAACCGCCACTGGATGGCGTCGTCGCGACCTTGGGTGCGGGCTTTGGCGCGGCCTCCGGAGCAGGTGCGGGCGGCGTCGCGGGCGGGTTGGCGGCAACGACCGGCGGTGGCGGCGGCGGTGCGACCGTCGCTGCGGGTGCGGGTGGCGCCGGCGCAGGTGGTGCCGGTTCTGCCGAAACCGTCACATCGGGTGCTTCGGCCGGCGCTTCTGCGACCGGTGCTTCGGCGGACGGAGCTTCACCGGGCTGCGTTTCAGCCGTCGGTGTTTCGACGACCGGCGTTTCGACAACCGGTGTTTCAACAACTGGTGTTTCAACAACTGGTGTTTCAACGACAGGCGCCGGCGGGCGTTCGGCGGGTTCCTCCGGCGGGGGCAACAGCCGCTCGACCGGCTCCTGAATTTGGCCAGGGGCCAATCGCCCGAAGACCAGTTTATCCTGATCGGGAATATCGAGGCCGCCAGGGTCCTTGGGTGCCCGCTTGATGGGGTCTTCGCTGGCCGAGATAACCGGTGCTGCGTCCTCCGCGCCCGAACGAATTCCCTGCTTGTAGGCAAACCAGACGACGCCCGCGAGCGCGACCACACCGATCGCAATGGCGGTGACGGCGAATATCTTGGCGAGCGGCCCCATGCCACGCCGCGGTTCCATGTAAATATCGCCCGGGCCGATAATCTCTGGATCGCTCATCAATGCCTCATTCGCGCAATTCGTCGACCGGGGTCACCCCCATCACGGCCAGTCCCGACGCGACCACGGCCCGGACAGCCAGAACCAGCGCCATGCGGGCACGCGTTACGTCCACATCGTCGGCAACGACAAACCGCAGACCCGGCTCTCCGCGGGCCTTGCTCCAGAGTGCGTGGAACGCCGCGGCAAGGTCGTAGAGGTAAAACGCCAAGCGATGTGGCTCATGGGCCTCGGCCGCGCCTTCCACGGTGCGGGGCCATGCCGCCAGTAGCCGGATCAACGCAAGCTCGTCTGAGTCGGTCAAGCGACCGAGATCGGCGTCCCGCAGCGCTTCCACGCTGAAATCGACGCCCGGAAAAGCTTCTGCCGCCATTCGCGCGACGGAATGGGTGCGGGCGTGGGCGTACTGAACATAGAAAACCGGATTGTCGCGGCTCTGTTCGCGTACCTTGACCAGGTCGAAATCCAGCGGCGCATCATTCTTGCGGGTCAGCATGATGAAGCGGATGACATCCTTGCCTACGGCGTCCGCGAGATCACGCAGGGTGACGAAATTGCCCGAGCGCTTGGACATCTTGGCCGGCTCACCGTCTTCGAGCAGCCGAACCATCTGGCAGAGCTTCACATCGATTTCGGCCGCACCGCCGGTCAGCGCCTTCACCCCGGCGCCGACCCGCTTGACGTAACCGCCATGGTCCGCGCCCCAGACATCGATCAGGTTCGAAAAGCCGCGCCGGTACTTATCCTGATGATAGGCCAGGTCACTGGCAAAATAGGTCCAGGAACCGTCTGACTTCTTCAGCGGCCTGTCCGTGTCGTCCCCGAAATCACTGGCGCGGAACAGCGTCTGGGGTCGCTCTTCCCAATCGTCCGGCAGCTTGCCCTTGGGGGGCTCGAGCGTGCCCTCATAGATCAACCCCTCGCCTTCGAGCGTCTGCATGACGGCATCCACGCCGCCCGCCTCGACGAGCGCGCGTTCGGACGAGAATTCATCGTGCCGGATGTTCAGAACCTCCAGGTCATCGCGGATCAGGTCCATCATCGCCGCAACGGAAAATGCCCGGAACTCCGGGAGCCAGTCGCTTTCATCACGGCCGTGCCACTTGTCACCGTCGCGTTCGGCGATCGCCTGCCCCACCGGCACAAGATAGTCGCCGGGATAGAGGCCTTCGGGTATCTCACCAATGGCGTCGCCGAGCGCCTCGCGATAGCGCAGGTAAGCGGACCGCGCGAGCACATCGACCTGGGAGCCCGCATCGTTGATGTAATATTCACGGGTCACCGCGTATCCGGCCTTGGCGAGCAAGGACGCCAGCACGTCGCCCACCACGGCACCCCGGGCATGGCCCACATGCAGCGGGCCGGTCGGGTTTGCGGAGACATATTCGATGTTGACCGGGCCCCCCTGCCCCATTTCGCTCGCACCGTAGGCCTCCCCCGCCGCGAGGATATCGCGCAGCAGGTCGCGCCAGTATTCGTCATGCAGCCGCAAATTGATGAAGCCAGGCCCGGCGACATCGACGGATTCGATGGAATCCCGGGCCCGCAACCGTTCGGCCAGGGTCTCGGCGAGATCGCGCGGTTTCAACCCCGCCGGCTTGGCCAGCACCATCGCGGCGTTGGTCGCCAGATCGCCATGGCTTGCATCGCGCGGCGGGTCGACACTCACCCGCGCGACGTCGGTCCCCTCGGGCAGGGTGCCGTCGGCCACGAGAGAATCAATTTCCGATTCAACAATTGCCTTGAAGGCACTGAAAACATTCATCAAAGAACTTCCGGATCAAACAATTTTCGGTGCAACTCAAGCGCGTAGCGATCGGTCATGCCGGCGATGTAGTCGGCGATCATCCGGGCACGCCCCGCCTCGTCCCTGGCCTCGGCCCGGGCGCGCCATTCGGTGGGCAACAACTCCGGTTCGTGGAACAGCAGCTCGAACATCTCGGACACAACCCGCCGCGCCTTGGAGGTCATGCGGTTTACCCGGTGATGCCGGTACATGTTCTCGTAGAGGTAGGATTTCACCGCGCGATCGGATTCCTGGATTTCCGGGGAAAACGCGACCACCGGGTGATCCAGCGCCCTAACTTCCTCCGGAGAGCCCGGATCGGCATCGCCGATGCGCCGGCGGGTCTCGGCCAGCACATCCGAGACCATGGTGCCGATGATCTGACTGATGCCCGCATGAATGAGGCGTGGCCGGTCGAGATCGCCATGTTCGTCCATCACCGCCTTGAACGCCGGCCCGACCAGAGGAACATCCGCCAATTCTTCCAGATCGAACAGCCCGGCCCGCAACCCGTCGTCGATATCGTGGCTGTTGTAGGCAATATCGTCGGAAATCGCGGCCACCTGGGCTTCTGCCCCCGCGTAGGTGTCGAGTTCGAGATCATGGTCGGCAACGTATTCCTGGATGGCGGCCGGCAACGCCCGGTCGCTGTCGGCATGGTGGCCGGTCAGCGGTCCGTTATGCTTGACCACGCCTTCGAGCGTCTCCCAGGTCAGGTTGAGCCCGTCGAAGGTGGGATAGCGCTCCTCAAGCTTGGTCAGGATACGCAGTGTCTGGGCGTTGTGGTCGAACCCGCCGAACGGCGCCATCGCCGCGTCGAGCGCATCTTCGCCGGCATGACCGAACGGCGTGTGGCCGAAATCATGGGCCAGCGCCAGCGCCTCGGCGATATCCTCGTTCAGCCCCAGCGCGCGCGCCACCGTGCGCGCAATCTGCGCCACTTCCAGCGAATGGGTCAGCCGGGTCCGGTAATAGTCTCCCTCGTGATAGACGAAGACTTGGGTCTTGTGCTTCAGGCGTCGGAAGGCTGACGAATGGATGATCCGGTCGCGGTCGCGCTGGTAGCAGCTGCGATAACCGCTTTCAGCTTCGTCGTGCAGGCGCCCGCGCGTGGCCAGCGGGTCGCAGGCATAGGGCGCCAGCACGGCGCCGAAATGTTCGGGTCCGGCGGGCGAGAGCCTCAGGTCTGCGGGTGTTGCGGGCATGTTCGGCAAGGTACGTGTGCGCACCCTTATTGCAACGGAAAATTGACAAACCCCGTGACATGACTAAATAGCTGATATCGTTAGGATGAAATGTCAGACATGAGCGACACGACAACAGCACCCTCCGACTCCGCGCCGAAAGGCGTTGGCCTGAGCGAAAGCGCGATTGCGCAGCTGACCGGCCTGTTCGAGGCCGAGGCGCGCGACGGGCTGATGCTGCGCATCGTCGTCAATGGCGGCGGTTGCTCCGGGTTCACCTACGGGTTCGATTTTGACGACGAGATCAAGGACGACGACAAGACCTTCGAGACCGAGGGCGTGAAAGTCGTGGTCGACGATGCCTCGCTCGAGTTCATCGACGGCAGCGTGCTCAATTTTGTCGAATCCCTGGGCGGCAACCACTTCACCCTGGAGAACCCGAATGCCACGTCGTCCTGTGGCTGCGGCTCGTCCTTCTCGGTCTACTAGGCCCCTCTTCCGATTTTCTCCATTGGTCCGGTCCGGCTTTTCCGCCGAGCCGCGATCGTGAAATAGTGTTCTCATGAGAACTATTTTCGCATCGCTTGCGATCGCCTTTGCGGCGTCCTTGTCAGTACCGGCAACGGCCGATGATACCTGTGGCCTGCGCTATACGGTCGATATTCGCGACGGCAAAGCCCAGTCTTACAGCTACGGCGTCGTCGAAAACGGGGCGACGCCGATTGCCGCACTCGTGCTCCTGCCCGGTGGTGGCGGCGCGCTCGATCTCGATGAAAATGGCTGTGCGCGATACCTCGAGGGCAACACCCTCACTCGCAACGTCGCCGCTCTCCGGAAGGCGGGGTTTGTTACAGCCCTGGTCGATACGCCGTCGGACCATCTGACCGGCGACGGTCTGGGTGGATTTCGCACAACCGAAGATCACGCCGACGACCTGGGTGCAATCGTCGCGGACGTCCGCGGCCGAACGGCCCTGCCGGTTTTCATCATTGGATCGAGCCGCGGCACGATCTCCGCCGTCAATGCCGCGGCGAACCTCGCGGGCATATTCGCGCCGGATGGCGTCATCCTGTTCTCGCCGATCACGTCGGGGTTCGTGGGTGGACGGAAGGCCTGGGCCGCGCAGACCGTTTTCGACATGGCCCTCGGCAACATCCATCGGCCCCTCCTCGTCGTCGCCCATGAAAGCGATGCGTGTATCCGCACACCGCCGGAAAAGGCGCGTGACATTCTGTCCCGTACGAATGGCGCACTGGAAGAGCTTGTCATGGTCGCGGGCGGTCCGGCCGCAAACAGCGGCGTCAAAGGCCTCAAGGCCTGCATCGGGAAGTATCCCCACGGTTTCGGCGGTCAGGATGAGTTGGTCATTGAGTTGATCACCGAATTCATCGGCAAAGCGGCACAGCGGTGATGTGCAACATGGGCGGCACGCATTAGACTGGCCCGACACTCCCCAAACCGGTCTTCACCATGTCTCTCAAAATTGCCACCTGGAACGTCAATTCGATCAAGGCGCGCCTGCCCAACGTCCTCGACTGGCTTGAGGAGGCAAAGCCCGACGTGGCGCTGCTGCAGGAGATCAAGACCGTCGATGAGAACTTCCCGGTCATGGAGATTGAGGAGCGCGGCTACAATTGCGCCATCCACGGCCAGAAGAGCTACAACGGCGTGGCCATCCTCTCGAAACATCCGCTGAGTGACGTGACAACCGGCCTGCCCAGTGACGACGCCGACGAACAGGCGCGCTACGTGGAGGCCTGGGTCGAGGCTGGCGACGACAGCGTACGTGTCGCGTCGATCTACCTGCCCAACGGCAACCCGGTCGACACGGACAAGTATCCCTACAAACTCCAATGGATGGACCGCCTCGCACAACGGGCCGCATCCCTGCTGCACAATGAGGCGCCCGTGGTGCTCGGTGGCGACTACAACGTCATCCCCGCCGACGGCGATTGCTACGACCCCGCCGCCTGGGCCGAAGACGCGCTGTTCAAGCCCGAAACCCGCGCCAAGTTCCGCACCTTACTGAATCTCGGATATACGGAAGCCTGGCGCACCTTGCACAACGAGCAGCATGTTTACTCGTTCTGGGATTATCAGGCCGGCGCCTGGCAGAAGGATAACGGCATTCGCATCGACCATCTCTTACTGTCGCCCCAGGCCGCCGACCGGCTGGTCGCCTGCGAGATCGACAAGGGACCACGCGGCAAGACCAAGGCGTCGGATCACACGCCCGTATGGTGCGAGTTGACGGCCTGAAGCTATAGTCAAAAACGACAAGGGGATAACCATGTCACTCGCCCAAGACACCAACAAAACTGAATTCGCCAAATCCGTCCGCGACGTGCCGCGCAGGCCCATTCCCGTCATCGATGTGGGCAAGGCGCGTCTGAGTGACCTGGACGCCGTCGAGGCCGTGGCGGGCCAGTGGCGCGATGTCTGGGAGAATCTCGGTTTCCTCGCGATCGTCAATCACGGCCTCGAGCCGGAACTGATTGACGGCATGACCGAGGCGGCGAAACGGTTCCACGACCTGCCGCTCGAGACCAAGATGCAGGTCCGAATCACCGATGACCAGAAAGGCTACAATCCTGCGAAAACGACAATCTCGCCCGCTTCGAAATTTCACAAATCGAAGACGCCGACCACGGTCGAGTGCCTCGTCCTTGCCACAGACTATCCCGCCGATCATCCCGACGTACGCGCAGGCAAGCGGTTCTATGGGCCGAACCCCTGGCTGCCGGAAGACGTGCTCCCCGGATTCCGGGCCACGGCGACGAACTACATGGCGCGGATCACGGAACTCGGCAAATCGATGCTGCCCGTCTGGGCGCGATCGCTCGAACTGGAGGCAGACTTCTTTGCGCCCTATTTCGTAAACAGCTACACCTACTTCCGCGTGGCCAAATATGCGCGCAAACCTGATCTCGACGATGGCGAACTCGGCGCCAACGCGCATTGCGACACGGGCTTCAGCACCTACTTGCCGCCGGCCCGGGAACCGGGACTCCAGATTCTCGATGCGGACAACAAGACCTGGTTCTGGCCCGAAGTACCCGAAGACGCCGTGATCGTGAATATGGGCTACTTCTTCGAGCGCTGGACCAACAAACGCTTCCGCGCCACACCGCACCGGGTGGTGCCGCCGACGGAGAACGACCGATATTCCCTTGCCTGCTTCGTCAGCCCGAGCTTCGACACGATTGGCGAGACGCTGCCGACCTGCGTCGGGCCCGACAATCCGCCGCGACATGAGCCGTTGAACCATTGGGAATACTTCGACAGCTACTACCAAAAAAACAGGTATCTAATTCCACCTGCGGAAAGTTCGAGTTGACCAGCGACCATATCGTCACGGCCTGACGGACGGCGTCTGGTGCGTCTTAGGCGCCCGGCGTTATACTGACCGCCAAAGGGAGATCCGCATGTCACTCGCCCAAGACACCAACGAATCCGAGTTTGCGCGCTCTGTGCGCGATGTGCCGCGCAAGGCACTGCCCGTCATCGATGTGGGCAAGGCGCGTTTGGGTGACGCCACCGCGATCGAGGAAGTCGCCGGCCAGTGGCGCGACGTCTGGGAGAGCCTGGGCTTCCTGTGTATCGTCAATCACGGCCTCGAGCCCGAGTTGATCGGCGGCATGCACGACGCCGCCAGGCAATTCCACGATCTGCCGCTCGAGACCAAAATGCAGGTAAAGGTCACCCAGGATCAGAAGGGATATGTCCCGGCGCGCGGCGGCCTGACGACCCATTCGAAGTTTCACCAGTCGAAGAAGCTGAACACGGTCGAGTGCCTGGTGCTCGCCACGGATTATCCTGCCGACCATCCCGACGTGATCGCCGGCAAGAAATTCTACGGCGCCTGCCCGTGGCTGCCGGAAGACGTGGTGCCCGGCTTCAAGGCGACGGCGCAGAACTACATGGCGCGGATTACCGAATTGGGAAAATCCATGCTGCCGGTCTGGGCGCGTTCGCTGGAGCTGGAGGCCGACTTCTTCAACCCGTTCTTCGAGCAGAGCTACACGTATTTCCGGGTGGCAAAATACGGCCCCAAGAACGATCTGGACGACGGCGAAATGGGCTCGAACGCCCATTGCGACACAGGTTTCAATACTTACCTGCCCCCGGCGAAGGAGGAAGGCATCCAGATTCTCGATGCCGACGGCGAGACCTGGTTCTGGCCCGACCTGCCCGACGACGCGGTGATGGTGAACATGGGCTACTTCTTCGAACGCTGGACCAACAACCGGTTCCGCGCAACGCCCCACCGGGTGGTGCCACCGACGGAGAATGATCGCTATTCGTTTGCCTGTTTCGTCAATCCCGGCTTCGACACGCCGGGCGATTGCCTGCCGACCTGCGTGAGCGCCGACAACCCGCCGCAATACGAACCCATGACCTATTGGGAATATTTCGACTGGTACATGAAGCGGTCCTACACCCATTACGGCAAGCTCAAGGTCTCCGACGACAACAACGTCTCGGCCTGAGTGCACGTCATGCTCGACGACGCGCTGCCTGCATGAGACGGACTCCCATCAACCCCTCAAATCGCTATCTCCGGTTCATTCTCGACCTGTATCTCGGCAGGCGGGGCTACCGCACCTCTCTGATCGCCTACGGGATCGCCTTCTGGGTTTTCGCGATCGGCATGTTCCTGTTCCTGACCTGGCCCGACAGCCCGTCGATGGCGCTCCAGGTCACGCGTGCGGTCCTGATCAACGGCGGATTGTTCGTCCTGGTTCTGATGACCTATCCGGTGATTTATTGTGCCTTCCAGACTACGGACGACACCCGCCCGAAGTCTCAGTTCCGCAGGATCCTGGAGCCGACGATCGTCGGCGCGCTGGCGCCGTTCTACGTGATGCTGCTGGTCGCGAGCTTCATTCAGGCCTTTGCCGGGCCGGTGCTACTCGGGTTCAATTGACGGTGTGATCCGCGCCGCAGCGGTGGTGACCACCGGCATGTTCGGCTTATAGTTTCGGGCAACGATAAACAGAATAATCCAACTCCGAGGAGACCTATCAAATGGCGTTTTTCGAACTCCGGCAATACAAGATCCGCCGCAACAAGATGAAGGACTGGCTGAAGATCTTCGACGAGGAGATCGCCCCCTTCCAGATCGGCAAGGGCATGGTGATCTGCGGCTCATGGCACGGCGAGACCGACGATTCCGTTTTCGTCTGGATGCGCCGGTTCAACTCCGAGAAGGAACGCGTGCGGCTCTACAAGGCCGTGTACGAAGACCCTCACTGGGTGAATGAAATCTCGCCGCGCGTGGGCAAGCTGATCGACCGGGAGAAGATCCAGGTCCAGCGGATCGTGCCGAACAAGAAATCTTCCGTTCAGTAGTTTCACAACGGTTGCGGGCGGGTCACAGACCCGCCCCTACATCTCTTATAATTCGTCATGGTCGGACTCGATCCGGCCATCCACGTGGTCGCTTTACGTGGCTTAGAGACGTGGATGCCCGCACGCAACAAGTGCGGGCATGACGGTGTTGGTAACTAGTAATTATCGTGAACGCAATCGCCCGCACGGCCTGCGTCCAAGCACGCATAGGACCAGCAACAGCGCCAACATCCCCGCAGGCAACAGCATCCGCTTGTCGACAATGAGCTCGGACAGATGGCGGGCCTCGTCGGACGCCTGCTCGACCCCCTCCTCCAGCATGACAAACAATTCACCCAGGCCGGTCTCCAGCCCGATGTCGAACCGCCCGGCGCGGAAGGCCGGCAGGATCACCCGCTGGACCATCTGGCTCGAGCGCACGTCGATCATGGTGCCGCGCACCGGGGGGCCGAACTCCAGTCGCACACGCCTCTCCGCTTCAGCGACAAGCAAGATCGCGCTGTTTGGATATTTCGAGATGTTCCAGTGATGGGCGAGATCGGCGCCATAGGCCTCAATCGACCGGCCACCGAGGTCGGGCACCGTGGTAACAATCACCCGTCCGCCCGTGACGGTTTCATGATGTTCCAGAAGTGCCGTCAGATTTGCTTCGTCTCGCGGTGAAAGCAACCCGGCAGCATCCACGACCGCACCGGACATTTCAGGAAACGACGATTGTGCGAAACTCGCATTTGCGCACACGCCAATGAGCGCGACGGCAACTGCAATATTTCGTATTCGTTTGAACACGTCCGTGCTGGCTACATGTCTCCGCCGAGGCCGCCGCCGATACTGCCGCCGATATCACCGCCGCTGTCGGCCCCGCCGACGCTGTCCAGATCGTACATGTCACCCGCATGGGCCGGGTTCGGGGCGTCGAGGGTCATGGCGCCGCCCATGACGAAACCGGTCCAGAAGGTCAGTTCGACACCGCGGCCGTGCTGCTGGCCGCGCAATGCCAGCATCTCGTTCTCGACGGCGGCGTTCGCGGCCGGTTTTTCGCCCGAACGGGCGCGCGATTGCACGAACAGATGCATCTGGTAACGCTGCCAGACGTTGCGGATACGCCACGCAGTGAGCGCGATCACCGCACCGACCAAGATCACGACCGAAACGATGCCGGAATCGATTCTGTTCAGGAACGCCCAGACGACCACCAGCATGATCAAGCCTTCGAACAAACGGCGCAGCATATCGGTCTCCCGCTGTTAGCGATGCGACCCTAACACCTAAAGGTCGGCATAGACGTGGGTTTCGGCCTTCGCTCCCGGATGTGTGATCGCGCCGTATCGCGCATCGCCCACCGTCTGGGCGTATTTCCACAAGGTGCCCGCCTGGTAGTTGTTCTCGTGGGGCTTCCAGTCCTTGCGGCGTGAATCCAGTTCATCGTCCGACAGATCGACCAACAAGGTACCCGCCTCGGCATCGATGATGATCGTGTCGCCGTCCTTGAGCAGCCCGATCGGGCCGCCGACCGCGGCCTCGGGTCCCACATGGCCGATGCAGAAGCCGCGCGTGCCGCCGGAGAAGC
Organism: Alphaproteobacteria bacterium; assembly: GCA_039980135.1. Classification (NCBI taxonomy): domain Bacteria; kingdom Pseudomonadati; phylum Pseudomonadota; class Alphaproteobacteria; species Alphaproteobacteria bacterium. The sequence continues at coordinate 91,668 of JBDXCV010000013.1, read as the reverse complement.
GCCCGTCGGTGATCAGTGCCACCTTGTCGCCCATGCCCTGGCCGTAGAGCGCGCCCGTCGTGGACAGCATCTCGCGCATGCCCGGGCCGCCCTTCGGCCCCTCGTTGCGGATGACCAGCACGTCGCCTTCCTCATATTCACGGTTGAGCACTGCCTGCAGGCAGTCTTCCTCCCGCTCGAACACGCGGGCCGGACCGGTGAACTGGATTTTCTCCAGTCCGGCGATCTTCACGATGGCGCCCTGCGGGGCGAGATTGCCCATCAGGCCGACAACACCGCCGGTGGTCGAGATCGGGTTGGTGATCGGCCGCACGACGTCCTGGCCCTCCGGCAGTTCCACGTCGGCGTAGTTTTCGGCCAGGGTCTTGCCCGTGACCGTGATGCAGTCGCCATGCATGTAGCCGCCGTCGAGCAGCTGCTTGATGACCTGGCCAACGCCGCCGATGTCATACATGTCCTTGGCGACATACTTCCCGCCCGGCTTGAGGTCGGCGATGTAGGGCGTCTTGCGGAAGATTTCGCAGACATCCATGAGATCGAAGTCGATCCCCGCCTCGGCCGCCATTGCCGGCAAATGCAGGCCGGCATTTGTCGATCCGCCGGTCGCGGCCACGATGGCCGCCGCGTTCTCGAACGCCTTGCGCGTCACGATATCGCGCGGGCGAAGCTGGTTCTTGATCAACTCCATCACGGCCTTGCCGCTGGCGACCGCATAGTCGTCGCGCGTCTCGTAGACCGCCGGCGCTCCTGCCGAGTGGGGCAGTGCCAGACCAATCGCCTCGGATACGCAGGCCATGGTGTTGGCCGTGAACTGGCCGCCGCACGCACCCGCCGACGGGCAGGCCGCGCATTCGAGCTCGAGCAGGTCTTCGTCGGACATGGCGCCGGCGGCATTCGCCCCAACACCCTCGAACACGTCGATGATGGTGACGTCCTTGCCCTTGAACTTGCCCGGCAGGATGGAGCCGCCATACATGAACACCGACGGCACATTGAGCCGGATCATCGCCATCATCAGGCCGGGCAGCGACTTGTCGCAGCCCGCGAGCCCGACGAGCGCATCATAGGAATGGCCGCGCACGGTCAGCTCGGTCGAATCCGCGATCACCTCGCGGCTGACCAGCGACGAGCGCATGCCGTCATGGCCCATGGCGATGCCGTCGGTCACGGTGATGGTCGTGAACTCGCGCGGCGTGCCGCCCGCCTTGCGCACGCCTTCCTTGGCCGCCTGGGCCTGACGCGACAGGGCGATGTTACAAGGTGCTGCTTCGTTCCAGGTGGTCACGACGCCGACGAAGGGCTGCCTGATCTCCTCATCGGTCATGCCCATCGCGTAATAAAACGCGCGATGCGGTGCGCTGGTATTGCCGACCGAGACGTGGCGGCTCGGCAGTTTCGATTTGTCCCACTCGCCGCCGGGTGTGTTGCCGTCCATGACCTGTTTCCTTCGTCTGATGCGGGCAGATGCCCATAAATGAGAGTTCGCCGCGGAGCATAACCGCGACGGTGGGACCTGACCAGATTCGCGGGTGTGTTATTCGGCCGCGTGCTTGCCGACGGTCCAGCCCTTGTCGCCGAGCAACCGCTCGCCGATGTCGCGCATGTCGCCTTCCAGCTCTGTGGCCATGCTGTCGTTCCAGCGGTTGAGGAAACCGTAGAAGGCAACGACCGCGTTGATCTCTACGATTTCCGCGTCCGTGAAATGTTCGCGCAGCCGCGCAATGTGATCCGCCGTCACGAGGTTCGGCACCGAAGCCGCACACTGAGCAAATTCCAGCGCGGCGCGCTCCGCGTCCGAAAACATCGGGTTGGTCTCATATTCCCAGACCGCCGCAACCTTGGCCTCGTCGGTGTCGTAGCCCGGGCGCATGGCGTTCGACGCCGTATGGGACATGCAGTAGCTGCAGCCGGCGGTCTTGCTGGCAATGTTTCCGACCAGCGCCTTCAACCCGGGCGTGACATTGCCGTATTCCTGGAACGTCGCAGCGGCCAGTTCGACGAAGGCTTTGAAGATCGGCGGCCGGTGGGCCATCGTCAGCTGCGCGTTCGTAACGAACCCCATGCGGTCGTCCGAACGCAGGAAATAATCTTCAAGCTCCGGCAGGTCTTCGCGCTTGAGTGCGGGTATATGCGGCATCGATCAGGCTCCGGTGAAGTGACCAAAATCCGATCGTATCAGGCACCACTCAAACGTTCGAGAGCGCCTTTGAGCTTGGATTTTGCGTCGGCCGCATCGGCGCGGCGCTCATGCTGTTCGGCGACCACCGCTTCCGGTGCATTGGCGAGGAACTTCTCGTTCGCCAGCTTCTTGTCGATGCCTGAAATCTCCTTGTCCTGCTTGGCGATCTCCCTCGCCAGCCGGGCGCGCTCGGCCCCCAAATCGATGATGTCGGCCAGCGGCAACGCCAGCGTCGCCTCGTTGAGCACGATCTGGACCGCACCCTCGGGCAGGTCCGCGCCGACCGCGACATCCTCCAGACGCGCGAGCCGCAGAATCTGATCGCGGTTGCGCCCCAGGCGCGCCAGCGTCTCTTCGGAAGCATCGCGCAGGATCGCCGGAATTTTCGCGCCGCCCGGCACATTCACTTCGTTGCGCACCGCGCGTACTTCGGTGATGAATTGCACCACCCAGTCGAGCTCGGCCTTGGCATCGGCGTCCACCGGCGCGATGTCGTTGGCTGGCCATGCGGCGTGGATCAGCATGCCTTCATCATCGCCGAAATGCTGCCACAACTCCTCGGTGATGAACGGCATGAACGGGTGCAGAATTCGCAGGATCTGCTGCAGTGTCCATCCGGCCACCGCACGGGTCTCGGCCTTCGCCGCTTCGTCGTCACCCTGGAAGACTGGCTTGGCGAACTCGACATACCAGTCGCAGAAGGTGTGCCAGGTGAACTGGTAGATCGCGCCGGCTGCCTGATCGAAGCGATACTCCTCGAGTGCCTGGGTTACCGCGGCCGTCGTTTCTGCCACCCCGCTGGTGATCCATTTGTTGAGCGTCAGTTCGACATTGGCCGGGTCGAAGTCCGGGCCCGGTGCGGCGCACTCGTTCATCTGACAGAATCGCGCGGCGTTCCAGAGCTTGGTGCCGAAATTCCGGTAGCCCTGAACCCGGTTGTTGGCCAGCTTGATGTCGCGGCCCATGGCCGCCATCGACGTGAGCGTGAAGCGCAGCGCGTCCGCCCCGAACTCGTCGATCACCTCGAGCGGGTCCATGACGTTGCCCTTGGACTTGGACATCTTCGCACCCTTCTCGTCGCGGACAAGCGCGTGGATATAGACGTCGGCGAACGGAACCTCATCCATGAAATGCAGACCGAACATCATCATCCGGGCGACCCAGAAGAAGATGATGTCGAAGCCCGTGATCAGGACGCTGGTCGGATAATAACGCGCAACCTCGGGGGTCTCATCGGGCCATCCCATGGTGGAGAACGGCCAGAGCGCCGACGAGAACCAGGTATCGAGCACGTCCGGGTCGCGGGTGAGCAGAACTGCCTTGCCGTAATGGGCCTCGGCGGCAGCCATTGCGGCTTCCTCGCTTTCGGCAACGAAGATTTCGTCATCGGGGCCGTACCATGCGGGAATCTGGTGGCCCCACCAGAGCTGGCGCGAGATGCACCAGGGCTGAATGTTTCGCAACCACTCGAAATAGGTCTTCGACCAGTTCTCCGGCACAAACTTCGTGTCGCCCTTCTCCACCGCGGCGATGGCCGGCTTTGCGAGAGTCTCCGCATCCACATACCATTGGTCTGTCAGCCAGGGCTCGATCACCACATCGGAGCGATCACCAAACGGCACCATGTGCCGGTTCGCCTCGATCTCGGCGACCAGTCCGCGTGTTTCCATCTCGGCGACGATCTTCTCGCGCGCCTCGAACCGATCGAGCCCGTTATAGGCGGTAATTGCGGCATCCGGATCGCCCCAGTCCGAGTCTTCTGTATCCGTGCGGAACTCGTCGGTGTCGATGGCAACCATGGCCGAGGCATCGAACACATTGATCATGCCCAACCCGGAGCGGCGGCCGACCTCGAAATCGTTGAAGTCATGGGCCGGCGTGATTTTCACTGCGCCCGAGCCCTGCTCCGGGTCCGCATAGCTGTCGGCGACGATTTTGATCTTGCGACCGGCGATCGGCAGGATCGCATTCTTGCCGATGATGTCCTGGAAGCGCTCATCGTCCGGATGCACCGCAACGCCTGTATCGCCCAGCATGGTTTCCGGACGCGTCGTTGCAACCGTCACGAAACGGTCGGGTTCGCCCTCGATCGGATAACGGAAATACCAGAGATGGCTGTCCACCTCTTTCTGCACGACTTCGAGATCCGAGATGGCTGTGTGCAGCTTCGGGTCCCAGTTCACAAGGCGCTTGTCCTTGAAGATCAACCCCTGGCTGTGCAGTTCAACGAAGACCTTGAGGACGGCCTTCGAAAGGCCCTCGTCCATGGTGAAGCGCTCGCGCGACCAATCGCATGAGGCGCCCAGCCGCATGAGCTGGTTGATGATCGTGCCGCCGGACTCTTCCTTCCACGCCCAGACCTTTTCGAGGAATTCCTCGCGCCCGATCAGATCTTCGTTTGCGTCTTCCAGCGCGCGGCCCCGGTCGAGCCGGATGCCATCTTCGGCGAGCTGGCGCTCGACCAGCATCTGGGTCGCGATGCCGGCATGGTCCGTTCCCGGTTGCCACAGCGTGTCGTAGCCCTGCATGCGCCGCCAGCGGACCAGCAAGTCCTGTAACGTGTTGTTGAGGGCATGGCCCATATGCAGGCTGCCCGTCACATTGGGCGGCGGTATGACGATCGTGTAGGTCGCATTCTCCGTGCGACCGCAGGCGAAGGCACCGGCGGCCTCCCACTGATCATAGAGACGCGACTCAATTTCGGCGGGCGCGTATGTCTTCTCGAGATTCGTCATGGTCACTTGGCTTTGCATCGGTCGCGGATGATCGCAGCTGATCGCAACGGCGCGATCCGCACTGTTGTTCAGCGATGGGTGTTTAGCGAAGCCGACGCGTCGCGGCTAGACCCTTCGGGCAGCCAACGACAACAAATCAAATCTGAACGGAGCCAGCCTTACTTGGCGCGCTTGGCGATACGCTCAACTTCTTCCTGGACGATACGGTCGACGATCTCGGGCAAATTGTCGTCGAGCCACTGCTTCAGGACCGGTCGCAAGACATCCTTCACCAGCTGCTCGAGCGTTTGGTTGCCGTCGCCGATGGCCGCATTTGCGGCGAGCGCTGCGGTCAGGCCGGACATGGACGCCGCGCTGACCTCCTCGACCTCGTCGGAGACAATTTTGTCGTCCGCGACAAGGATTTCTTCAACCGGTTCGGGTTCCGGCTCGGGTTCCGGTTCTGGCTCCGGCGCGGGTTCCGGCTCAGGCTCGGGCTCCGCGGCCTCCCCGTCGTCGATCACATCGGTCAGCTCGAGGATGTCGTCATCGATATCGTCCTCTGGCATTTCCTCGGCCTCGTCGGAGTCGTCGTTTACCGCCTCGACAGGCGGCGCTTCATCGTCGGAATCGGCAACGGTGACGTCTCCATCACCTTCCTCTTCGCCATCCTCCGAAATAATTCGACGGATCGACGCGAGGATTTCCTCCATCGACGGTTCTTGCTGATCGGCGTTTGTATCGCTCATGGTCGCCTATGACCGCAGAAATTGGTTAATGACAACTAAACGCACACTAGAAACCCGGGCGAGTCCGGGCCAGTCAAAACGCAGCCATCGTGGTGCTATTGCGTGTTGAGACTGGATTATCAGTCCTCGTCCGCGATATCGGACCCGAAGAGCCTGTCCTCGACATCCCGGAAATTCCGGTTCGGGTCGTAAATCGCAACGGGCAAATCCAGATCTTCGGCCGTCAACCGACCTATCGCCTGAAGCAGTCGATACGCCGCGACAATCTCATCACGCTGTGCGACGACGAGATCCACGCGCGAATCGAGAAGTTCCTGCTCCGCATCCAGCACATCGAGAACGGTCCGGGAGCCGACCTGGGCTTCCTGCTGAACTCCCTCGAAGGCGATTTCCTGGGCCGCGACTTCCGCCTCCCCGGAAACGATTCGCGACGATGCCGAGGTCAGATCTGCCCAGCTCTGGCGCGCGGCTTCCTGTGCCTGTCGTTCTTCCTCGGCCAGCGCCAGAAGCGATTGGTTCGCAGACTGCTTGGCCTCGCGAACACGCGAGTAAACATCCCCGGCCTGATACAGCGGCACGGTCAGGTTCAAGGTCACCGATTGTTCAGTCGTAACCGTGTCCGACCCGAGCACATCCTTGTTCTTCTCGAGTTCGCCATCCAGGGACAGTGTCGGCAGCAGCTCGCCCGCCACCAGGTCAACCCGGTCCCTGTCGGCACGTTCGTTGAAGTCCTGGGCGACGACCGCCGGATTGTTCGTCTTTGCCTGCTGAACCGCGTCTTCCTCGGAAGACGGCAGGCCGGCGGGCAATGCCGGGCGCACGAGATCTCCCGGCACCGTTCCGATGACTTCGACATAGTCGGCGTTCGAAGAGTTCAGGTCGCCACGGGCCTGCGTGCGCTGAGAGACGGCATCCGCCAGCCGGCTGTCCGCTTGCGCAACATCCGTGCGGGTCAACTCACCCACCTCGAAACGGTCTGCCGTCGCCTGGCGTTCCTGCTCGAGCACGCGCACGTTGTTTTCACGCAACGACAGTATCACCCGGTCCCGGACGACATTGATATAGGCGGTGACGGCCTCGAGCAGGATTGTCTGCTCGGTGTCGATCAGCCCCGCGCGCCCGGCCGCCACGCGATTTCGCGCCGAATCGGATTCGGCGAGGGTCCGGAACCCGCGAAACAGATTTTGCGAAATGCCCAGGGAGATCGACTGGACCTGATCCGTATTCTCGAGGTCGGGCGCCGCGCTGTTGAAATCGCGATCGCGCTTGCGCAGCCCGTATGAGGAATCGATTTCGACTTCCGGGCGCCAGTTCGACAGCGCCTGTGGCACACTTTCGTCGGTCGCGCGCAGCCCCGCCCGCTCCGAGGCGAGGTCGGGATTGGTTTCGTAGGTCTGTGCCAGCGCCTCACGCAGGTTTTCCGCGTCGGCGGAGGTTACGCCGACGCCCAGAAAGGCCAGTACCGCGACGGCGCTCAATCCATACCTTAGGTTCATGCCTGAAAACTCTTCTCGAATGTTAGAGTCCGGTGTCGCCAACATGTTGGCACACATGCGTAAAATGCAACGGCAAGGTGCCCGAGCGCCCGCCCAAATGCAAACTTAGAATACAAATTCCGCAGCGGCCTCGAAGCCCGGGAGCGGACGGGTCCCGGCATCGAAAATAGGACGCCCCGAAAGACCCTGATCAATCCGGGTCATGACACAGGCGCGCCCCAGAAGACCATTTTCGGCCCCACCGATAACCGCGACAACACGCCCGCCGGGTGCGACCTGCTCGGCGATCATCGCCGGCACTTCCGGTATTGAACCGCCCACAAACACCAGATCATACGGCGCCTGCGCGGCATAGCCCTCGGCCAGTGGCGCTTCGACGACGGCCACATTATCGATCCCGAGATGGTTGATCAGCATCGAGGCGGTCTCGACAAGCTCCGGATCGGACTCCACAGCGACCACGGGTCCGGCCAGCATTCCGATCAGTGCCGTGTCGTACCCCGTCCCGGCACCGATCACGAGCACCGAATCCGTCGCGCGGATATCGAGTGCCTGCACGAGCCGCGCCAGGACCACCGGTTCCATCATGTGGCGGCCCGGTGCGATCTCGATATCTTCATCGACATAGGCAATGCCCTGATGCGACTTGTCCACGAACATCTCCCTCGGCAGCGCACCCATCGCATCGAGAATGCGGATGTCCGTGACCTTGGTGGGACGGAGCTGACCATCCACCATGTTGCGGCGTGCTGTTTCGAAATCACTCATCGTCGGAAGACCCGTTCTCGTCATTCATCTGAGGCCCTGAAACTTATAAATACCGGTCCGCCGCAAAACAATCGTACAAACCCCACCACAGATATTCGGTTGGGGCCTTCCAATCCATGCGCAATTCTGGGATATGAAGCGCCGTCGCTGAATTGCGCTCTCGGACCGGCCCGGTGGCAGAGTGGTTATGCAGAGGACTGCAAATCCTTGTACGTCGGTTCGATTCCGGCCCGGGCCTCCATTTTCCCCGCTTCGGGTTCGTTGATTCCTCCACCGAGCAGCCTATTCGTCCGGTCGCGGCTGCCTGTTTCATTTTCGAAAATCGGAATGCTACGTTCTTCGTATCTGCCGGACGAGATCGAGACTCTGCAGATTCTGTTGAGCCCCGTTCCATTCTCGCGATGCACCCTGCACCACAGCCGAGAATAATTCGAACGAGGCGCGTCACTGCCCGAGAAGAATATCGTGCCGTTCGTGCCACAAGCATTCGGATCGAAAAAGACCTGGCGCAGATTGGGCCTGACCATCCTCGCCATCGGCTTGCTGGCCGGCGCGGTCGAAGTGGCGATCCACCATTATGACCCGACCCGTGTTGTCTATCGTCGTCTGAAGGCGCCCGATCCCTTCCTCTATGAAAGAATAGATCCCGCCCTGAAACGGATCGACGCGGCCGCCATGATCGATCCGGAAACTGTCGGCACCCCGGATGTCACCCGCGCACGATTGATGCGGATGATTTGGGGTGGCAATGGCACGCCGGTTGTCGAGGCGCCCGACGACGTAACAATCGGCGATGACGGTGTGCTCGGCGAACTGCCGGCGGGCACGGCGGTCACCCGCCTGCATTTCGATCTAGGGCTGGCTCTGACGTCGAACCCCTATTTTGTCCGCGCGGCAAATGGCAACGGGCGGCTGGTGGTCTATCACCACGGGTTTGGGGACCCGATCGATCATGTCTCCCATTTTCTTTCCGGGATGCTCGATGCGGGTTTTGACGTCATTGCGTTGAATGCACTGGGGCATGGGGGAACGCTGGCATTCGTCGATTCCGATCAGGATGGAATCCTGGCCCATGCCCGGCAGAACCGGAAATCGAACATCTTCCATGAGATGTCCCATTTTGACAGGCCACTGCGCTATCACCTTCGCCCCATACTCGGTGCCCTGAACTATGCACGAGGTCGGGCGCGTTACGCATCCGTCGACGTCGTCGGTTTTTCCATGGGCGGGTTCTTCGCGATGCTGATGGCCGCGCTCGATTCGGATATCGAGCGCAGTTACGTGATCTCGGGCGTTTACCCCAACTACATGCGTCGGGGACAAGAGATCATGCCCGACGGCCCACCTTCATACGCGCCGCTCCTTGAGATCGCGAACCATCTGGAAATGTTCGTCCTCGGTGCGTCGGGAGACGGTCGCCGTCAGACGCAAATATTCAACCGCTATGATCGATGCTGCTTCAACGGTGTGCGGAGCCAACTCTACGCGGACATTGTCCGCGACGCCGTGTCGAACACACCGAAGGGCGGCGATTTCCGCATCTTGATTGACGAAACGCATGCCGACCATCGAATTTCCAGGCTGGTCACCTCCAAGATTATCGAAGATCTTGGGCGAGGCCGGTAGGCTGTTTCGCCCATCTCGCGACAGGGATTGAGAAATGCGTCAGGATTTCGACTACATCATCATTGGTGCCGGTTCCGCCGGCTCGGTCCTGGCCAACAGGCTGTCGGCGTCCGGTGCCAGCATCTGCCTGCTCGAAGCGGGAGGGCCGGATCGCAATCCCTTCATTCACATGCCTGCCGGGTTTATCAAGACGCTCTCGAACCCGCGGCTGAACTGGTTGTATGAAACCGAACCGAGTACGGGTACCGCCGGGCGCGCCATCGTCACCCCCCGTGGCAAGGCCCTGGGCGGCTCCAGCTCAATCAACGGCCATATCTACAACCGTGGCCAGCGGATGGATTTCGATACCTGGGCACAGTTGGGTAATCGCGGTTGGGGCTTTGCCGATGTGCTGCCTTATTTCAAACGCAGCGAACGGCGCATCGGCGAAGGCGACGACACATACCGTGGCCGTGACGGCGAACTCGCAGTCACCGATGTGGACCGACGTGACCCCGTGTCGGATGCGTTCATCGAGGGTGTGGTCAATCTCGGCATCCCGCGTGGGCTCGATTACAACGGCGCGGTTCAGGAGGGCGTCGGATACTTCCAGCGCACGATTTTGAACGGGCGCCGGGTGAGTGCCGCGCGTGCATTTCTGAAACCTGCACGCAGCCGAGCAAACCTGACCGTCGTGACGCATGCACAAGTCCGCGAAATACTCTTCGAGGGCCGAAGAGCCTCCGCCGTCCGGTACCGCCGGGCAGATCAAGATCATGAGATGCGCGCGAACCGCGAAATACTCCTGGCCGCAGGTGCGATCGCGTCGCCGCAGATTCTGCAGGTCTCCGGCGTGGGTCCCGCAGAGCTTTTGCAGCGTATCGGCGTCGCCCCGGTTCGTGCGCTGGCGGGCGTGGGCGAAAACCTGTCCGATCACTTCGGCGTCCGCATTGCCGCACAGTTGCAGGGTGTAAAAACCATCAATGAAAGTACTCGTGGCCTGTCGCTCGCGGTCGAAGCCATCAAATACGGCCTGCTCCGCAAGGGGGTTCTTGCCCAGTCGCCCGGCATTGCGCTGGCGCTGTGCAAATCCCGCCCGGCACTGGATCAGCCCGATCTGCAGGTCATCTTCGCACCCGCCAGCTACAAGGAAACGGCGGTCTATGAGCTCGATGATTTCCCCGGCATGACAGCCGGGGTGTGGCCCATGCGCCCGGAAAGCCGCGGCCATGTGCGCGCGCAAAGTGCCGACACCCGCGACAAGCCGCTGATCCAACCGAACTATCTGGATGCCGAGGCGGACCGGCGTCTCCTGCTCGACGGCATGCGCTTGGCACGCCGCATGCTCCGGACCCCCGAACTGGCGCAATGGTATGTGCACGAGACATCGCCCGGCGACGCGGCACAAAGCGATGACGAGCTTCTCGACTTCGCCCGTCAGCGCGGCACCACGATCTTTCACCTTATGGGAACATGCAAAATGGGCCCGCCCCATGATCCCGCCGCTGTGGTCTCAGACGAACTCAAGGTTCACGGCATCGACGGGCTGCGCGTCATCGACGCATCGGTCATCCCGACGTCGCACTCCGCCAACACGAATGCCGCGACGATCATGATCGCGGAGAAGGCCGCCGATATGATTCTAGGGAAAACGCCCCTGCCCGCCGCTTCTGTTTAGGAACGAGCGTTGGAAGTGTCATAATCGTGTGACAAGCATGACCGTTCGATGCCGGGCGGTCACGTCAGGGGGAACCAGCCATGCACATCATCGACCTGAGCCGTGAGATTCACCATCGCGCGCCGGCCCATCCAAATCATCCGCCGGTGATCATCACGGTCTGGAATGACCATTCGGAGATCAAACGCGCCGGCAACACCGAATTCACGTCGAAATCCCTGTCGATCACCATGAGCGACCATTCCTGCACGCATGTGGACGCGCCGGTGCATTTCAATCCGGCGCCCGGCGCACCGTCCATCGATGAAGTCCCCCTGGAGGATTTCTATACCGAAGCTATCTGCCTGGATTTTGGTGATGTTCCGAACAATTACGAGGCAAGCGTCGAGGACATGGAAGCCGCACTGGCAGCATCGGGCGAAGTGATCAAACCCGGCGACACGGTGATGATCCATATGGGCATCCACAACCGGCTTTTCGGGTCGCCGGACTATGTCCATAATTTTCCCGGCCTGTCGGTTCCGGCGGTGCATTGGCTCGCGGACCGGAAGATCAAGATGTTCGGTGTCGAGACGGTCAGCCCCGCCCCCGAAGGCGAGCCGAACTACCTGGCGCATCTGGCCTGTGCCGAACGCGGCATCACCCATATGGAATGCCTGATGAACCTGGATCAGCTGGTCGGCAAAGGACGTTTCCGGTTCGCGGGATTTCCGTTAAAAATCAAGGGCGGTACGGCAAGCCCCATTCGCGCCGTTGCCATTTTCGAGGATTAGAATCTTGACCAAGACAGTGATGTACGACCGCACGACAGAAGATGTCGGCAATATTGCCAGCCTCGAACATGTCAACCTGCTCGTGCCCGATCAAACGCTGGCGACATCATTCTACGTGAGCGGCCTTGGCCTGACCCGCGACCCCTACCTGATGACCGGCACCGATCTCATGTGGGTCAATATCGGGCGCGAACAATTTCACCTGCCCACACGCGGGACGCAGGTGTTGCGCGGGCACACGGCCCTTGTGATCAACGACTTCGACCGTCTCGCCGGCCGGCTTGAGAACCAGCGCAAAGCTCTCAAGGGAACCAAGTTCAAATTCAAGCGCGAGCGGGGACGGATTGATGCCACCTGCCCGTGGGGCAACCAGTTCCGCTGTTATCCGGCCGGCAAACGCTTCGGGAAAATGCGGCATGGCATTCCGTATGTCTGTTTCGATGTGCCGAAAGGCACTGCGGACCCGATCAAGAGATTCTATGCGGAGATTATCGGCGCGCCCGCGCGCACCGGAAAGTTCGACGGTGCGCCGGCCGCGTTCGTGTGCTCCGGCCCGGATCAGGAACTTGTTTTCCGGGAGAAACCTGGACGTCAGGCCAAGTACGACGGCCATCATATCCAGGTATATTTCGCCGACTTTTCCGGTCCCTATCAGCGCCTGCGCGAACGCGGGCTGATCACGATGGAAACCGACCAGCATGAATACCGTTTCGTGGACATCGTCGATCCAGACAACGGCAAACCCGTTTTCGAAGTTGAGCATGAGGTTCGCAGTCTGCGTCATCCGCTGTATCGGCGCCCTCTGGTCAATCGCAATCCCGAGCAACGAAACACAACCTATCAGCCCGGCGCCGATACGCTCCGCGTCAGCTGACGGTTTTCTTTACTTAACTCCTTGAAAGGTTCCCAACATGCCTAATTTACGCAACTCTGCACGCGAACGTCTCGAAGCCGGCGATATCTCGATCGGCATGGGAGTTCGCCTGGCGCGCAGCGCCGACATCGCCAGCATGATGAAAACCGCCGGCATGGATTGGCTGTTCATCGACCTGGAGCACGGTCCCCTGAGCCTCGACCAGACCGCCCAGATTTCATGCGCTGCTCTGAGCGCGGGTATCGCGCCGCTGGTGCGTGTGCCGCGCGGCGAGTTGGCGATGGCCGCACGCGCTTTGGATGGCGGCGCGCTGGGCATCATCATGCCGCAATGCGAAAGCCCGGATGAGGCCCGCGAGATCGTCGAACATCTGCATTACGCCCCCGAAGGTTCACGCGGCGTCGTGGGTGGCTTGCCCCAGTTCGGCTTTGCCAACAAGGACATGACGTCGGCGATGAAGGCGATGAACGAAGCCATGCTCGTCATCGTCATGCTGGAGACGCCCGCTGCAATCGCGCAGGCCGACGAAATTGCAGCCGTCGAAGGCGTCGATATCGTCCTGATCGGGACCAACGATCTGGCCGCGGCATCGGGTATCCCGGGCCAGGTCGGCCACGAAAAAATCGAGGCGAACTACAAAACCGTCGCGGCGGCCTGCAAGAAACACGGCAAATGGATGGGCATGGGCGGTGTGCCGGTTCCTGAACTTCAGGAAAAATATATCTCGATGGGCGTCCGCTTCGTGCTGTCGGGTCAGGATCTGAGCTTCCTCATCAATGCCGCCGCGAGCACGGTCGATCGGGTCCGCGGTTACGATGTCAAATGACCGATACGACTGAAATTCCGATCATCGATGTATCGGCCCTCGCCGGAGACGATTCCGATGCCATCGATGCATTGGCGACGGAACTGGGCGCCGCATGCCGTGGTATCGGATTTTTCTATGTCACGGGCCACGGCATCGAGCCCGCGCTCATTGGGCATACCTTCGACATTGCGAAAGCATTCTTCGCCCTGCCGCTGGACGATAAAATGGATGTCTCGATGGCGAAGTCGCCGCACAATCGCGGATATGTGCCGTTCGAGGGGGAAAAGCTGGACGAAAACAAGCCCGGGGATCTCAAGGAGACCTACAATATCGGTCTCGAACTGGCACCGGACCACCCGGATGTCCTGGCGGGAAAACCGTTTCGCGGACTGAACCAGTGGCCTGCATTGCCGGGATTCAGAGAGACGATGCTGGCATACTTCGACGCCGTGTGGGCGCTCGGATGCCAGCTTCACCGCCCGATTTGCCGGGACCTCGGCTTGACCGACGACTTCTTCGACGACAAGCTCGACAGTCCTCTCGCCACACTTCGTGTGCTGCGCTATCCGGGCAACTCGATCCCGAAATCCGCCGAACAGATCGGCGCCGGCGCCCACACTGACTATGGCAATATCACCTTGCTGATGCCTGACAGGGTCGCCGGTCTCCAGGTCCGGGCGCGCGATGGTCGCTGGATCGATGCGCCGTATATCGAGAATGCGTTCGTCTGCAATATCGGAGATTGCCTGATGCGCTGGACGAACGATGTGTATGTCTCGACCCCGCACAGGGTTCTGATCCCCGAGCAGGAAAGATATTCGATCGCGTTTTTCCTCGATCCGAACGATGACGCCGATGTCACCGTCCTGCCGTCCTGTGTCGCTGACGGGCAATCGGCGAAATATCCGCCGACCACCGGCGCGGACTATCTGCGCCAGCGCCTCGATGCGACCCAGGAATTCCGCCAGGATATCTAGGGATTCACGCCTGTTAGCGGCTGGACAAATACCGGCGCCAGCTGCCGAGGTCGGAGATGTCCAGGGCCCCTTCTGCCGCATAGGCCTCGCAGATGAAGCCCTTCACGAGAGATCCGTCTTCGAGTTCGACGGTACCGATGCCGAGCGGCGCGGGAATTCCGGCCATGAAACTGCCGAAATTTGCCTGTGGAATCGCCCAGACTTCCACATCGATGGCGACACCGCCGGACTCCGTTCGGATCATGCCCGGGCGCGGCGGTTCAAACGCTTCGAGCGCATAGAACCGGTAATTCGATGACGACTTTGTCGTGCGCAACAGCACCGCATCGCGCTCGGTCAGTTGGTGGTTCAGCGGCAGACCCGACATGTGGGCACCACACGCGACGAGCAGCATCATATCTTCGCCGACATCCGTGGAGATCGGCCCTTCGGCAGGCAACGCCGTTCGCGCCGCCCCCATACCCGTATCGGCGGCCCGGTGCATGGCATGGGCCAACGGCAGGATCGCGCGGTCGCGGAAGGCCGGCGCGACAAGCGTGACGCCGAACGGCAAGCCGTTGTCGAGGAATCCGGCCGGCACCGCCGTGCCACACAAATCCAGTAAATTCATGTAGTTGGTGTAGTAGCCGAGGTTCGAGTTGAGCTGAATTGGGTCCGCCTCGAGCTCTGCGATCGTGTAGATGGTCCCCGCTGTCGGCGTCATCATGACGTCGATATTTTTCCAGATGGGTTCGACGACACGGCGCAATGCCTGCATCCGGTATTCCGCCGCGAAGGCGTCCGCGGCGCTCGGTTTGGCCCCGCCCCCGACGATTTCGCGCGTCACCGGGTGCACCACATCCGAATGCGCATCGAAGAATTCTCGGATACCCACATAGCGCTCGGCCACCCAAGGGCCTTCGTACAGCAGGCGCGCAGCTTCAAGGAACGGCGCCAGATCGACCTCGACGATCTCCGCACCCAGGTTTTTCGCGCGCTCCACGGCCGCAGCAAACAACGCCTCGGCGGCATCGTCGCCAAAGAACGCAAGGCTCTCGGCCCTCGGGACCCCGACCCGGGCACCATCGACAACGACCGGCGCACCTCGTGAAAACTCTGCCTCGTCGCGTGAATAAGGGTCCTGATCGTCAAATCCCGCGGCCACATCGAGGACCGTCTGCGCATCCGCGGCGCAGTTGGCGAAGATCGATATACAATCGAGCGTCCGGCATGCCGGCACCACCCCCCGTGCGCTCAACAGGCCGCGTGAGGGTTTGAGGCCGACGATGTTGTTGAATGCTGCCGGCACCCGGCCCGAGCCGGCAGTGTCCGTACCCAACGAGAAACTCACGAGCCCCCGCGCCACCGCGACGGCCGAGCCCGAACTGGACCCGCCGGAAACATAGGCTGGGTCGAAGGCATTGCTGCATGCCCCGTATGGCGAACGCGTGCCAACGAGGCCCGCCGCGAACTGATCCAGGTTGGTCTTGCCCATCAGGATCGCGCCGGCGGCGATCAGGCGCTCGACGACCGGTGAAGATGTGTCGGGTGTATAGGCAAATTCCGGACAGCCGGCGGTCGTCGGCATTCCCGCGACATCGATATTGTCTTTCACCGCGAATGGAATTCCGAAGAGCGGCAAGTCCGCCGGGTCCAGAGGGGCCAATCGTTTCGCTGCCGCCAGGACTTGCGCGTCGGGCACACGCGAGATCCAGATGTTGCCGTCATCGGCCGCGTCCAGTCGCGCGAGGGTTTCGCCGACCACTTTATCCACGTCACCGGGGGATCTCAGATATCGCTCACGAAGTTTAATAATATTCATGTTTATCAACTAATTGCCTGATGTTTTTCCGTTCAAGAACAAAGCGGTTTGCACTGACAGCGGCAGGCTGCCGTCGAATTGGGCACCCCCGGACCTTTCCAACACGGAATGGTGCGGTGTAGCGTTTTATCGTCAACAGCCTGACGCGGCTTACTCAGCACACGCTCATCAGCACACGTTATAAAGCGACCGGACGCCATAGGGGACCGAATTGGTGACGAAAAGCCATATTTTCGATGCAGAGCCCTGCCCCCTGCCGTTTGATCCGGCGGCGACGGCCCTGATCATCATCGACATGCAACGCGATTTCCTTGAGCCGGGCGGGTTCGGGGAGTTGCTTGGCAATGATGTGTCCTTGCTACGCACCGCCATCGAACCTTGCGGCCGAATCCTCGAAGCCGCGCGGATCGCCGGATTGACGATCATCCACACGCGCGAGGGACATCGGCCCGACCTGGCGGACGCACCGCCAAGCAAACTTTTGCGCGGTGGACTTGAAGTGGGCATCGGCGACCCGGGCCCTATGGGACGCATTCTGGTTCGTGGCGAACCGGGGCACGACATCATTCCCGAGCTGGCGCCCGCCGCAAACGAACCCGTTATCGACAAGCCTGGCAAGGGTGCATTCTATGAAACCGACCTGGATCTGATCCTGAAGAATCGCGGCATCTCGACGTTGATCGTATGTGGTGTCACCACGGAGGTTTGCGTTCACACGACGGTGCGCGAGGCGAACGACCGCGGCTACGAATGCGTGGTGCTTTCCGATTGCGTGGGATCATATTTTCCCGAGTTCCAAAAATTCGGGCTGGAAATGATCAAGGCGCAGGGGGGAATCTTCGGTTGGGTGAGTGATTCAACGCGCGCCATACTGGCCCTGCAGTCCGGGGCCTGAAGATGCGCCTCAATGTCATCGATATGCCGGCGCGTTTCCCCGCGCAAATCGCAACGGGGCAAATGATGAGCGTGTTTCCCAGGGTCATCAATCTGGTGCTGGGGACGGACCGGGATATGCGTTCGGTCGCCACCATCGACGCACGCGACGGGGCACCGCTTTCCCCGGGCACGGCGCGGGCAAGCGCACCGCCGGATCTGGATTTTTCACGCCGTATTCGGCCCGGTAGCGCTGTGGCTGTTCGGGCAGGCATACTGCGAATTCAAAATGCCGACCTGACTTTCGACTTCCGCGGTGCCGCCCCCATGCCGTGGCGCGACGGACAGAACGACGGACAGGACAAGCCCCAATACAACCAGAAGCGTTTCTCCACCGGCTGGTTCGATGCATGGTCATCGTTCGTCTATACCCCTGAACCCGCGGGCTTTGCGGCAGCGTTGGTCGCGGATGAAGAGCGCAGCGCTTTCAATCGCGCACTCGTGCGCCGGGTCCGCACGCACGTCCCCGAACTGATGCACGCCAGCGTTGTCGCAGACCTTCCAGTTGCATGGGCAAGTTTGCAGCAATTGCTTGGCATGGGCCCCGGGTTGACACCTTCCGGTGATGATTTCGCGACCGGATATATTTTGGGCTTCGGGCAGGTTTCACGAAAACCGGACCGTATCGAGTTTCTTCAGGGCCTTACGCAGGCCGCACGCAATCGGTCGCGTAACAGCACTGATGTCTCGCGCGCGTACCTCGAACATGCAGGGGCGGGTCGGTTTTCGGTTCCGCTGACAGCCCTCGTTGAAGCCATTATGTCCCACGCGGGCAATTTGCCGGCACGGCTCGCGGGAGTGTTCCGGCTGGGTCACAGCTCGGGTCGCGATGCCGCATTCGGAATTCTGTGCGGACTCGCCGTCGGCGCGCCAGAACTGTGCGCGCACGTCGTCACCAAACTCGACAATCCTTACTTGCAAGAGAAAATACCCCGATGAATATGGGAACACGCATCATTGCCGACATGTACAGGGACTCCGTGGCCCTGATGAAGATTTCGTCGTCCGTCACCCTTCTCGACGGCGTCAAGCAGGCCTCGTGCATCATGGCGACGGCGGCTAATCTCGAATTGCTGCGCGAGGCAGGCCTGATTCACGAAGATCCGGGCGCCCGCCCCAATGAGGTACTCATCGCCGTTGAGGCCGAAACGGAAGCGGCACTAGCCGCGGCGCTCGATGCCGCCGAGGCTGAACTCCGGGCCGATCCGATTGTCGCGGACGAAAACGGCGTCACATCCGAGCCATTGCGTAGCATCGAGATGGCCCTCGACGGGAATGTGGAGGCGAACTTCGCGCTGATTGCAACGCCTGGCCCATTCGCGGCGGCGGAAGCCATGAAGTCGGTGCAGCTCGGGCTGAATGTCATGATGTTCAGCGACAACGTCTCGATAGATGACGAACTTGCGCTCAAAACCCAGGCAGAACAGGCCGGACTCATGGTCATGGGGCCTGATTGCGGCACCGCGATCATCGATGGCGCGCCTCTCGGCTTCGCCAATGTGGTGCGGCGCGGCGAAATCGGGATCGTCGCCGCCTCGGGTACCGGATTGCAGCAGGTCTCCTGCCTGATCGATGCCGACGGGTGCGGTGTGTCCCAGGCCATTGGAACAGGCGGGCGCGATCTGGACAGCCGGATCGGCGGCATCACCACAAAACGCGCAATCACGGCGCTCGGGGCCGACCCGGATACGAAGGTCATTGTGTTGATCTCGAAGCCGCCCGCGCCTGATGTCGCGAACGACGTCCTTGAGCATGCTGTCGCGACCGGTAAACCCGTCATCGCGTGTCTGTTGGGCCTTCTGCGAGACAAAGCCGGTAAAACCGGCGTTACGTTTGCTGATACGCTTGAGGAAGCGGCGCATCTCGCCGTTACGGCCGCCGGCGCCAACGCGCGCGCACCAGGCGGATTGATCGATGCGACCCTGCCCGGCTTGAACGACGATCGCCGTTATCTCCGCGCGCTCTATAGCGGTGGCACCTTTTGTTATGAGGCGCTGACGATGCTCGGTACGACACTCGACGGCGTGCATTCGAACACATCCAGCGTCGGCATCCAGACTCTCAACGATCCCTGGACGAGCGCGGGCCACACGATCCTGGATCTGGGCGACGATTTGTTCACCCGCGGTCGACCACACCCGATGATCGACCATCGGTTGCGCAATGACCGGATCATGGCTGAGGGCGAAGACCCGGGCACCGGGGTGATCCTGTTCGATATCGTGCTTGGTCACGGCGCCCATGAAGATCCCGTCGCGGCTATGGCACCGGCATTGTCGGCCGTCCCCAAGCATGACGACGGCGGGCCCGTCCTGCTCGGGTTCGTGTGCGGCACCGACAGCGATCCGCAGGGGTTGGCCCGTCAGCGCGATGCGATGGTCGATCTCGGCGTGCGCCTCGCCGATAACAATGCCCAGGCGGTCCGTACGGCCGCCGCGATCCTGGAGGGTACGAAATGAGCGATCTTTTTGGCGCACCGCTTTCGGTCATCAATGTCGGGCTGGCCCAGTTCGCCGACCCGATACGGAATGCCGGCGCAAACGTCGCCGAGGTGGAATGGGCGCCGCCGGCGCATGATGAAGAAATCGCACGCGCACTCGCCCGCCTGATCAACCGGCCCGAGATAGAGGCGGCAAACCAGACCGCCTTCGGCCGCTATCTCGCCGCCCAGCCGACGCTCCGGGGCGTGGGGTTTGCACGCGACGTACTCGATGGGCTGGGCGACCGGACGATCCTGCATTCGGGGCCGCCGATCACCTGGGATGACATGTGCGCCCCCGTTCGCGGCGCGATCGCCGGCGCTTGTGTGTATGAAGGCTGGGCCGAGACACCAGCCGAGGCCGAAACCCTGGCCGGGTCGGGCGAGATTTCTTTCGCGCCCTGTCACCATTTCGGCGCCGTCGGACCGATGGCGGGGATCATCAGTCCGTCGATGCCGCTCTGGGTTATCGAGGACCCGGTACATAATCACACGACCTTCTCGAACCTCAACGAGGGCCTCGGCAAGGTCTTGCGGTTCGGCGCAAATTCGCCAGACGTCATCGCCCATCTGGAATGGATGCGCGATGTGCTCGCCCCGGCGCTGGCCGCGACACTCGAAAGTCTTGGCGACCTCGAACTCAAGCCGATCATGGCCCAGGCGCTTCACATGGGCGACGAGGTGCACAACCGGAACGGGGCCGCCTCCGCGCTTTTAATCAAGCGACTGATTCCGGCAGCCCTGGACGCCGGGCTGGAACCGAAAACCCTTTCAGATGTGGTTACGTTCATCAACTCGAACGACCATTTCTTCCTCAATCTGTCGATGGCGGCCTGCAAATCCATGCTCGACGCCGCACATGGCGTGCCCGGCTCCAGCCTAGTGACGGCCATGGCCCGCAACGGCGTCAATTTCGGTATCCGGGTCAGCGGCTTGGGCGACAGCTGGTTCGAGGCACCGGCGTCGATCATCGACGGGCTGTTCTTCCCCGGCTACAGCACCGCCGATGCCAACCCCGACCTGGGGGACAGTTCCATCACGGAAACATGCGGGATCGGGGCATTCGCCATGGCGGCATCGCCGGCCATCGTCCAATTCGTCGGTGGCACCGCGTCCGATGCGCTGGCCAACTCGCGCCGCATGGCCCACATCACCTACGGTCGGAATACCGCCTTCACCTTGCCGGCACTGGATTTCATGGCGACCCCCGCCGGTATCGATATCCGAAAGGTCGTCGATACCGGGATTGCCCCGGTGATCAATACCGGCATCGCGCACCGCGAGGCCGGTATCGGACAGGTTGGTGCCGGCATCACCCATGCCCCGCTCGCATGTTTCTCGGCCGCCGTAACCGCCCTCGCGGAGACTATTGCAGACTGAACTCCGAGGCTTCGGAAGGAGGCGCATCATGCCGCCACGCCAGAAGACAGCCGTCGTCGCCGCCGGCGGAAATTCGCTGATCATCGACGCCGATCACAAGTCGATCCCCGATCAATACGCCGCCGCGGCTATCACCGTGGGCCATGTCGCGGACATGATCGAGCAGGGCTGGGATGTGGTCCTCACCCACGGGAACGGCCCGCAGGTCGGTTTCATCCTGCGCCGGTCCGAAATTGCAATTGCCGAAGTGCCGCCGGTCCCGATGGATTATGCCGGCGCCGACACCCAGGGTGCGATCGGCTGGATGTTTCAGCGCGCCATGCAGAACGAGATGCGCCGCCGGGGCATTGAACGCCACGCCGTCGCCGTCGTGACGCAGGTGCTGATCGACCGGGCAGACTTGGCCTTCAAGAATCCGTCCAAGCCCATCGGCTCGCACATGAGCGAGGATTTCGCCAGGACCCACGCCCTCGAGCATGGCTGGCACGTGCGCGAGGAAGGCGAACGCGGCTGGCGTCGGGTGGTGGCCTCCCCGCGCCCGCAGTCGATCGTGGATATCGGTGCCATCGAGACCCTGATAGACGCGAATCACATCGTGATTGCGTGCGGCGGCGGTGGCATCCCGGTTTACCGCGATGAGAAAGGTGACTTGCAGGGACTGGAGGCCGTCATCGACAAGGACCTCGCCTCAAGCCTGCTGGCCCACGAGCTCAACGCGGAGTTTCTGGTGATCACGACGGAAGTGGAAAAGGTCGCGGTCAACTTCGGCAAGCCGGATGAAAACTGGCTCGACGGGATGACCGTATCAGAAGCCCGCGCCTACAAGGCAGACGGGCAGTTTCCCGCGGGAAGCATGGGACCGAAGATCGATGCCATCGTGGAG
This sequence comes from Alphaproteobacteria bacterium, assembly GCA_039980135.1. NCBI lineage: Bacteria > Pseudomonadati > Pseudomonadota > Alphaproteobacteria > Alphaproteobacteria bacterium. The sequence continues at coordinate 69,571 of JBDXCV010000013.1, read as the reverse complement.
TTTATCGAAGCCGGCGGCAGCACGGGCATCATCACCAATCCGGAAAATCTCGGGCGCGCCATCGCCGGGGAGACAGGCACCTGGATTGTTGGCGACAACTAATGTCGATTCACCTTTTGCGTATCGCGAAGGGTTTGCTATAACCGCGCGCCTCTGATCCGGTGTAGCTCAGTTGGTAGAGCAAGCGGCTGTTAACCGCTAGGTCGTAGGTTCGAGTCCTACCGCCGGAGCCAATTCCAAGGACCAGCCCCAACCGGGTTGGTCCTTTTTGCTTTCCAGGCCTCCCGAAGCATCCCTGCTGTCTGGCTGACGGGAGTATCGCGGTGGTGGCACTGGCGGCAGCAGTTTCGTCCGCCACGGCGAGGACATATCGCGTTGGCCAACAGGTATTATTGCATTCAATTTATTGTGTGCTAAGAAAGGTGCGATTTCGGGAAAGTTAAATTTCCAGAGCTGAATAGCTGTGGTTAAACTGCACCCGAGAACGGGATTAGAACCCGTACGGGGAAGCATGGCTGCAAGTTCGAATACGGCACCAAGAAAAAGTGCATTGAGCGCGGATGTGCCACCGTCGATGCGCAATCGCGTCGTCGAACTGGGCGAGAACTACTGGAAATCAAAATGCGTGGCCGGTCGTCTGCCTGCACGATCAGACATCGATCCCCTCGACATTCCCTCTCTTCTGCCCCAGGTCGTTCTTCTGGACGTGCGCAATGATCCCTGGGATTTCCGCTTTCGGCTGATTGGTACCAACGTGGTCCATCATCTCTCCGAAGACTGGACGGGAAGCTGGATGTCCGAGATTGAGCACATGGCGCCGCCGAGCCGAATCTTCAATTCCTGCGTTGAAGTCGCATCATCGGGTGTCCTGTCGCGCAGCGAGACGCCCTATGTCGGCCCGCATCACAACTATATCCGCGCGGAAGACGTCATCCTGCCGCTGGCAACCGATGGTGCCACGCCGGATATGTTGCTGGTCTTCGTCGAGCACTTCCTGAAGGCCTAGCCCCGCCGCCTGACTACCGCGCCTTGGTCGTTCTCTCTCGCCGCAGAATATAGATACCGCTCATGGCGATGATCCCGGCACCAACCAGGGTCCAGACGTCGGGAAAGTCACCGAACAGCGCGATACCCATCAGGGACGCCCAAATCAATTCGCTGTAGGCGAACGGTGCCACCAGAGGGGCTTCGGCACGCTGGTAGGCGAGAATGATTGCCCAATGCCCAAGTCCGCCAAGGAAGCCCGCAACGACAAGCAGGCCCCATTGCTCAAGCGTTGGCGTTTGCCAGAAAAAGGGCACGATCAGGCTCATCACCACACCGCCGACGATCGCGGTATAGAACACGGAATTGATCGGATCGGTCCGGTGGCTGATCATCCGCGTGATGATCTGGTAGATCGCATAGAACAGCGTGACGGTGATCGGCAGCAACGCGGCAAGCTGAAACAGCCCGCCGCCCGGCCGTATGATCACGATCATGCCGAGAAACCCGACGAACACGGCAATCCAGCGCCGCAGGCCCACCCGCTCCTTGAGCAGCGGCACGGACAATGCGGTGATCAGCAACGGGGCAATGAATGTGATCGCCACGGCATCGGCCAAAGGCATCAATCCGACCGCCGTGAACATGCAGGCGGTGGCGGCCAACACGAGGATCGAGCGGACCACCTGCAGACCCTTGTCTGAGCCGGCCAGGAGCGTGGGAATTCTGCGGGGAAAGATCGCCAGTACAAACAATGTGTGGAAGAAATAGCGACCCCAGATGATCTCTATCAGCGGCAGTTCCTGGCCCCGCAATTCCTTGACGAACCCGTTCATCGTCGCGAAACAGAACACCGCGAAGCACATCATCAGGACACCGCGAAACGGCGCGTCGGTAGGACGGTCGGTCGTCATGGACATGTGTCGTCAGTCGATTCTGGAGCAAAATTGGACGTGGGTCGGCAAAGTAGCGCACGGTGCAGAAAGCACAAACCCGACCCGCATGTAAGCCAGACGACAGGAGCCTGCAATGACCGCGACGACAAAGGATTATCAAGCCATCTCCGACGCGCAGGACGCGCGCGCCACCGAACTGTTTCGCGCCGCACCCGGTATCATGCGGGGGCATCGCAGCGTGACCCAGGCCGCCCAGTCCCCCGCCGCCCTGGCCATCAAGACGACGGAAATGATGGCGCTGGCCATTGCCATCGTGCAGCGATGCGAAGGTTGCGTCGTCTACCACAGCAAGCAAGCCCTCGCCCACGGCGCCAGCCGCGAAGAGATCTGCGATACGATTGCCGTGGCTATCGAGATGGGCGGCGGCCCCGCAACGGTGTACGGCGCAGACGCGCTTGCCGCCTTTGATGCATTCAGCGGTTGAACGGCAATCGATCCTGTTCACACCAAGCAGCGATTGGCGCGACTCACGACGCGTTGATACGGATTTCCCATGGTTTCCAGGCGCCGAAGTCTCAGATCGAATGTACTCGTGTTCGCGGCACTGTTTGCCTTGGCGGCGTGCACACAGGGCACCCGGTTGCAGCCCACCTCCTCGGGTGGTGACGGAACATCGGGCGTCGAGAAGAACTTCTCCCTGCTGACGGACATCCCCATCCCCCCGGACTCGTCGCTGAATGTGGAGCGCTCTCTCATCCTCGGCGATCTCGACCGGTGGACCGGGCGGATCGTCCTGAATGTGGGCCAGGGCGCGACACCGACATTCGCGCTCTATCAAACGCAAATGCCCAATTTCGGCTGGTCGCCGATCATGAGTGTTCAGGCGGAAATCAGCGTGTTGTCGTTCACGCGGGGCGAACGCGCCGCAACCGTCCAGATCGAAGGCCGGACCCTCGGCGGCAGTATCGCGACGATCACCGTTGCCCCGCGCCAGTCCGGGGCCACTCCCGGCGCCGGTAGCAACGCGCCGGTTCAGGTCACGCCCGCACGCTGATCAGGTATTGCCGGCGAGCGCGCTCAGGCGCCGCGTGGCCCACGTCGATACCAGCACCGCAACCGAGAAGACAATCGCGCCCACCTGGATGTCCGCGCTCGACAGCAGACGACCGTCGGCAACGAGCACGATCAGCGCAATGATGAACACGTCGAGCATCGACCATTTTGAGAATGTCGCGAGCCAGCCGAGAACCGGGCGGGCATAGCCTCTTGTGGCGTCGAGGAAGAACCACAACGCGATACCGGTCACGATTTTCACCACCGGAAACACGACAGAGAACAGGAAGGTGATGACGAACAGGAACCAGTCGCCGTCGTCGAGAAACGCCAGGACACTCTCGACCAGCGAGAAATCCTGGGAGATGAAAAGAGACCGGACCGTGATAGCCGGCAACAAAAGGCCGGCGACCAGCGCACCGAGCGAGACCACCAGGATCAATCCCAATACGCGATCGAAACCCTGGGCACGTTTCGAAAGTGGGCCTGGCTGCGTTGCACGCATGTCGATTGCGTTTCCTCGTTCGAACGGCAAACTATCCGTTTGCCCCGTAGCCTATCGCATCGTCAGTATAGGCAACGCAACGACCGCATAGATTGCTCCCCGCCGATCGTCAACAGGAAGGCATGACAATGTCCCAGCATCGCAACAATCATGTCATTCTCAAGGAACGCGCAAACGGCCTGCCTACCCCCGAGCTGTTCGAACTGATTGAGGGAGACGCGCCCGTCCCTGGTGACGGCGAAGTTCTGATCAACAATATCTACGTCACGGCCGACCCTGGCATGAAAGGCTGGATCAGCAAGGCACGGAACTATGCCAGCGTCGAGACAGGCACGACGATGCATTCGTTCAGTGTCGGCGTCGTGGTCGAATCCAACAATTCCGACATCAAGGAAGGCGACGTCGTGACCGCCAATACCGGCTGGGCGGAATACGCGGTCGCCGACCCGAAACATCCAATGTTTCGAAAGGTCGACCCGAACGACTCCCCCCTATCGACGACATTGGGTATTCTGGGGCTCAGCGGCTACACGGCGTATTTCGGACTGCTGGCCGTCGGGCAGCCACAATCGGGAGAAACAGTGCTGGTTTCCACGGCGGCGGGTGCGGTCGGCAGTGCGGTGGGACAAATAGCCAAAATCAAGGGGTGTCGCACGATAGGAATCGCCGGCGGCCCCGAGAAAACCGCGCTGTGCACCGAGGTCTTCGGTTTCGACACGGCCATCGACTACAAGGCGACCGACGATCTGGAGGGAGCCATCCGGCAAGCCTGTCCGGATGGCATAGATGTCTACTACGACAATGTGGGCGGCGAGACCCTTGATATCGCGCTCGGGCAAATCAAGCTGCACGGGCGCGTCGTGATCTGCGGTACCGCAGCGACGGACGCATGGATTCCCCAACCCACGGGCCTGCGCCCGGAGCGCAACCTCCTGGTCAATCGTATCCGCATGCAGGGGTTCATCTGTTTCGACTTCGCCGACCGGTATGCGGATGCCTATGTCGATTTGCTTGAATGGGTGCGTGACGGGAAGATCAAGTACCGCGAAGATATCGTCGACGGTCTGGAAAATGCGGGCGCGGCACTGGCCGGGCTCTACGAGGGTCGCAACAAGGGGCGCCAGCTAATCCGTGTTCGCCCGGATCCGTTTCTGTAGAAATTCTATGCGCGGCGTGCGGCAAGTGCGCGCTCTTCGACACGGATGCGCAACGCCAGGACCGCGGCGTTGGCCATCCCGAAGACGAGTGCGATCTCCCAAGCTCCCGCGATCATCGGCACGATGATGATTTCAGCCTCGACGATCAGATAATTCGGGTGACGAACGAAACGAAAGGGCCCACGCCGGACCAACGGCGCATTGGGCACCGTGATGATCCGGGTGGTCCAGTATCGCCCGAGGGACGTCAGCACCCAAACCCGCCCGAGTTGCAGCAGTACGAACACGCCCAGTAGGATCGGGTCGATGAAGCTGTCACCGGGGACGAAAACAAGCAGGCTGATAAACCAGGCCGCATGCAACAAGACAATCAGCGGGTAATGCCCTGCCCCGACTTCCTCGCCACCTTCGGCCAGCAAACGGCGTGTGTTGATCCCGGCAATGGCCAGCTCGATCAGGCGCTGAATGACGATCAACCCGACCAGCAGATACCAGACAGTCATGACGCCTCCAGCAGTGCGAAGGACGCCGTGAAGCCAGGGCCCATCGCCGTCATCAGCCAGTTGCCGGGCTCACCCTCGCGCATGGTTTCCGCCAGGACGAACATGGCCGTCGCCGCAGACATATTCCCGAACCGGCGCAAAACATCACGGGCCAGAACGAGGCTGCCCGGCGCCAGGCCGTATACCTCCTCGAGCGCATCGAGCACTTTCGCGCCGCCGGGATGACACGCATGTCGCTCGATGTCCTGCGGACCTAAACCATGGCTTTCGAGGAAAGCATATGCGGGTTCGCGCAGGCGCGTGCGGACCAGATGGGGAATGTCGCGTGAAAACAGGACCCCGAGGCCATCGTCGCCCACTTCCCACCCCATGACATCGAGTGAGTTTTTCCAGCTGTGCTCACCCCAGCCCGTCACGGCTGGACCGGGCCGGTTGCAACCCAAAATCGCGCCCGCGGCGCCGTCACCGAAAAGTGCGGTGGCGATGATATTGCTCTTCGACGTGTCGTTGACCCGGAAGGTCAGGCCGCACAACTCCACGACAAGGTACAGAACGCAGCTGTCGGGTCGACTCATCGCCATCTGAGCAGCCCGGGCCAGCCCGCTGACACCGCCGGCACAGCCGAGGCCGAATATCGGCAGGCGCTGTACGTCACGGCGAAAAGGCAACCGCTCCAGCAACAACGCATCGAGGCTCGGTGTCGCGACACCGGTCGTCGAGGCGACGACGATCGCATCCACATCGGCAGCGGTTATTCCGGCCTGCGCGAACAGATCCCGGCTGACCCGGCTCAGGAGCTCGATCGCGTGCTCGATGTAAAGATCGTTGCGTTCCGAGAACGGATGTTCCTGCCCATACCATTCGATCGGAACACAGGAATGGCGCGTTTCGATTGCGGCGTTCCGATAGGCGTCCGTGAAACGTTCAAAACCGGGAACATCCGGCGCGAATATCTCGCGCGACCGTTCAACAACCTCGTTCTGGTCAAGCACATGCGCAGGCACGGCCGTGGCGACCGCGGAAATATGGGCGCGCTGATTCATCAAGTTCCCCGGGGTTTCGTTTCGGCGCGCTCACGCAGTGCCAGATAGGTCGCACTGATGAAAATCATCAGGCCGCCGATCCAGGTGTATATGTCCGGCAATTCACTGAAGAACAGGAAACCCAGCAATGTGGCCCAGATAAGTTTGAAGAAATCCATCGGCATTACGACCGCCGCCTCGCCTACGCGCAACGCCTGGGTCAGGGTCAGATGTGCCACGGTGCCCATCGTGCCCATGACCAGCAATATGCCCAACTGCCCCCAGGTCGGCCATTCCCACACGAACAATGCGGGAATCAGCGCCAGCGGCGACATGAACAACACCATGTAGGTGACAATGGTGGGGGTCGCGTCCCGCCTCCCGAGCGACTTGATGACAATCAGGATCGTGCCCCAAATACCCGACGATGCCAGAATGATGATCGGGCCGGTATCGACGTCGACAAACCCCGGCCGGATGATCGCGAGCGTACCCGCGAACCCGAGCATCAGCGCCGCCCAGCGCTGCCAGCGAAACACCTCGCCCAGAATCACCACGGCAAGAACCGCCGCAAACAACGGCGCTGTAAACGCCAGCGCGTTAGCGGTGGCCAACGGCGTCATGGTCAGACCGGTGAAAAACATCATCATCGCAACCACATGGCCGACCGAGCGGATGCCGTGCACCTTGATCTGGTCGGTCCGCAGGATTCCCCAGCCGTATTTCCACAACAGGACCACGACAACCGGGGCACCGAAAAACGTCCGGAAAAACCCGATCTCGAACGGATGCATGCCTTCATCGGCCAGATGCCTGATCATCGTGTGCATGGTCACGATCAGGATGGCCGTGCACAGCATCCAACCCATGCCTTGCAGGTTTCCGGTCAGCCAAATTGGCTTCCCGGGTTTCGGTCCAGTCAACATGTGAGCTCCGGGCATGGGCGCGGCTTGTACGCCCGCGGCGATTGCCGCAAAATGACTTGAAACGGTTATCGAGAACCAGAGGAGACAACACCCATGATCACGGCACTTGTCCAGTTCAAAGTGAAAGACGGCACCACACGCGACGAAGTTTTTACCAACATGAAGAATGTGGCACCCAAGTTCGAGGGCATGGCGGGCCTGATCCGCAAGAATTTTGTTTTCGATGGTGACCGCGGCGTCGGCGGCGGTGTCTACACTTGGGAAAGCCGTGATGCCGCCGAAAAGGTCTATGCCGAGGGCGGGCCCTGGCGCGAAGCGATTCGTAACCTCTACGGCGTCGATCCGGACATCACCATCTTCGAGACCCCGGTGATCGTCGACAACGAGGTCGGCGAGATCAAGACGGCCGCCTAGCGAAGACGGGAAGACGGGAGACGCCGCTGATGATTACGGCACTCGTGCAGTTCAAGGTGACGAAAGGTGCCTCCCGCGATGAGGTCGTCGCACATATAAGGGCTGCGGCGGGCAAGTTCGAGGGCATGCCTGGGCTGATCCGCAAGAACTTCCTGTACGATGGCGCGCGCGGCATTCGCGGCGGTGTGTACACATGGGAAAGCCGTGAGGCGGCCGAGAAAGTCTATGCCGAGGGCGGCCCGTGGCGCCAGGCGATCCGCGATCTGAGCGGCGCCGATCCGGATATCACGATCTTCGAGACACCCGTGATCGTCGACAACGAGGCGGGCGAGATCAAGACAGCCGCCTGACCATGTAAAACATTTCCTTCCGCATGTTTCGACACGCTCGGCATGCGGGTGGTCACTTGTTCGGCCACGTTTTGAGCCTGTCGAAGGGCGAGGCCCCGTTTGGAGAATTCGTGTGGGTGATATGAAGAAGGCGGTCCAGTTCACCGAGACCGGTAATCCTCCCGACGTGGTCGAAATCATCGACCTGCAGACGGCCGACGTCGGCGCTGACGAGGCGCTGGTCGATGTCGAGGCGGCGGCCATCAACCCCTCCCATTTGCTCACATTGTCGGGCGGGTACGGCATTCAGCCGGAGTTGCCGGCCATTCCCGGGGCCGAAGGTGCCGGCGTCATTCGCGAGGTCGGAGCGGACGTCACCAACGTGAAGCCCGGCGACCGGGTAATGATTCCGCCCTACTCCGGCTCCTGGCGCCAACAGGTCGTGATCAAGGCCGAGAAAATACTGGTGACGTTCCCGGCGCATGGCGATCCGATCCAGCTGGCCATGCTGATGGCCAATCCGCCAACGTCCTGGCTGCTGCTCAAGACTGTCGTCGACCTTGAAGCCGGCGACTGGGTAATCCAGAACGCGGCCAACTCCGCCGTCGGCCAGTATGTTATGCAACTCGCAGGGATTTACGGGCTGAAGACCGTCAATGTCGTCCGCCGCGAGGGGCTTGAACATTTCGTTACCCGCGCCGGGGGGGATGTTTGTGCCGTCGACGGACCGGACCTTGGCGAACGGGTCAAGGCCGCGACCGGCAGTGCGCCCATAAAATTGGCGATCGACGCGGTGGCGGGGGATTCGACCCAGCATCTGGCCGACTGTCTCGCCGACGGCGGCACGATCGCCAACTACGGCCTGCTGTCGAAGAAACCCTGCCAGCTTTGGCCGGACGACATCATTTTCCGCGAAATCAAGCTACAGGGGGTCTGGCTCTCCCTTTGGCTGAGCAGATACTCGACCCTGCCCGAACGCAAGGCCGTCTATGACGAATTGGCGGGCTATATCGCCGAAGGCCGCATGCACGCGGAAATCGAGGCCACCTATCCGCTCGACCGGATCAAGGACGCGGTCTCCCACGCCATGAAAGGCGGGCGCAACGGCAAAGTCGTCCTCACACCGAACGCGGACGGATAATGCGCCGGCGGGCTTTTTTGTTGCTGCCTGCGGTTTCGCTCGCAGCTGCAATACGTCCCGGGGCAGCCTACGCATTCGCCAATACGTTAATCGGTGTGTTCCGAGACGGCGACCCCATCCATCGCGGCTCTGGATGGTGTGTCATTCAAAAACCCGTTCACCCGGACATCCAGACAGCCCTTCACATGCACGAGATGGAAGTCGTTCCCGGGCCCAATTTGCACGTCTACCTGGTCAAGGAGCCGGATCCTCTATTCCCGGAAGACGTAACAGCGGCGTTTTTCTCACTCGGCAGACTCAAGAGCCTCACCGGATCGCAGACTTACCCCATTCCGCCCGAGGCACACGATTTCGAATGGGGCAGCGTTGTCGTCTGGTGTGAGACCTTCGAGACCGCGTTCGCTGTCGCGACACTAAAGCAACGCTAGGACGTACTTCTTTTCGCTATCGCCCGGTCGATAGGCTCAACCACCCGATTGAAGCGCTGGGACAGCCATCCGAGCGGTCGCGACCAGTTGAGCCTGGTAAACAGCAGCAGAAACGGCAGCATGGTGACGGCAGCCAGGATCAGGCGGGTGCTCCCCTCCAGGCCAACCAGACCGGGCCACCAGAGGCCGAACTGAAGCGCCGCATAGATGCTCAGCCCCACGAACGCAGCTGCGCAGACGACGAAACCGGCCATGACGACGGCCCGCGCACCACGCAGCAGTATGATCGGCATGTCCCCTAGAATTTCTCGACCCAGGGCCGCACCTCGAGCTCCCAGGCCCATGTGCTGCGATGCTGGCGATGGAACTGGAGATAGCTTTCCGCGATAGCGTCGGGATCGAGCATACCGTCGTCGCCCCGCGCGGAAGCCCGGTCATCGCCCGATTTCTTGACGATCCCGCCGTCGATCACGAAATGGCCGATGTGGATGTTCTGGGGGTGCAGCTCGCGGGCCATGGATTGTGCCAGACCGCGCAGGCCGAACTTGCCGATGGCGAAGGACGAGGAGTTGGGATAGCCCTTCACGCTGGCCGAGGCACCCGTAAACAGGATCGAGCCGCTACCGCGCTCGAGCATGAGTTCGGCGGCCTTCTGACCCACCACGAACCCGCCATAACAGGTGATCAGGACGGCGTTTTTCACCTCTTCCCGATCAAGTTCCGTGATCGGTCCCCGCGCGCGTGCACTCGGGTTGTAGACCACGAGGTTTGGAGTACCTTTTTCAGCCACGACAGCATCGAACAGGGAGTCCACGGATGCACCGTCGATCACGTCGCATGCATAGGCCGTCGCACCGGTCTCTGCGCAGAGATCGTCGAGCTTTCCCGGATTTCGGGCCGCGAGCGCGACCTCCATGCCCTGGGATGCGCACAGCCGCGCGAGCGACGCGCTCAATCCTTCGCCGGCGCCGACGATCAGCGCTACTTCCTTGTCTGCCATCATAATCTCTCCCAATTTGACCTTTATCGAAGGTCATCCATAGACCGTTTCGAATATGGTCTGCCATTCCGCTAAATCACGCCAGCGTCACAAATTTTTCGTATCACGCGGCTTGCTTAACCTTCATCCGAGCGCCAAGTTCTGAATATCATGTCCGATACCATAGTTTCCTCCGGAATTCTCGGCCGCACCCGCGGCATTCTGCGCCGCGCCCTGCGTGACGTCGTCGAAAGCGCCAGCAGCCTGACCGCGCGGTCGGGCCTGAGCGTGAAGCCCAATCTACCCGATGAGGATCTCGCCCGACTGCGACAGCAGATCGACGCCAGCCTGTCAGGGCGTGGTGGGGAGGCATCAGCGCGCGGCAATGCCGCGGACCTCGGCCACTGCTATCTCGAACTCAACGACGCCGGCCGCCTCCGCTTTCTGACCCTCCTGACGGACGAGTACGGAATCGAGCCCTCGCGTCTGAACGACGCCATGGATGCGGTGCGCAATGCCGCAGACGATCCGAAATCCTACGCGCTGGCGCTAGCGAAATTGCGTGACGAACTGTCTTCGCCGCGCATGAAATTACTGCGTCAATTCAATGGTTTGGAATACGGTGTTAAATTTTTGGTGGATATGCGTTCGGATCTGCGCGCCCTGCTGCGTGAGCATCCGCAGCTCGCCCCCCTGGACGCCGAACTGAAGTATCTCCTGTCGGGCTGGTTCGACGCCGGCTTCCTGGAATTGCGACGGATCACCTGGGGCGCGCCGGCAGACCTGCTCGAGAAGCTGATCGCGTATGAGGCCGTCCACGAGATCCAGTCCTGGACCGATCTCAAGAACCGGCTCGAATCCGACCGTCGTTTCTATGCGTTCTTCCATCCGTCCATGCATGACGAACCGCTGATTTTCGTTGAAGTTGCCCTGGTCAAGGGCATCGCCGACAGCGTCCAGACCCTGCTCGACGAAAACCAGCCGATCGCCGACCCGCAAGACGCCGATACGGCGATCTTCTACTCGATCTCGAACGCCCAGCCCGGCCTGTCGGGCGTAAGCTTCGGGGATTTCCTGATCAAGCAGGTGGTCGATCACCTCTCTCACGAGTTGCCGAATATCAAGACGTTCGCGACCCTGTCACCCATTCCCGGATTCCGGCGCTGGCTCGACAAACGCCTGGATGACGGCGCGGAACTCCTCAATCATGAGCAGGAAGACGCCCTCAACGCGGTCGCGCGTGACCTGCCCGAGGGCGCCGGCGTGCTGCCATACCTGCTGGACCAGACCGGCTGGCACCGGAACGAGGACATCGCCGAGGCTCTCAAGCCGATTTTGATGCATCTGGTGGCGGGCTACCTGCTCTACCAGCGTCGTGAATCCACCGGCACGGCCCTGGATTCCGTCGCCCATTTCCATCTCAGCAACGGTGCCATGGTCGAGCGGATCAACTGGCTGGCCGATGTCTCGTCGCGCGGCATGCAGCAATCCGCCGGCGCGATGGTCAACTATCTCTACGACAAGGCGCGGATCGAGACGAACCACGAGGCCTATGTCACGGGCAGCGAGATTCCGGCGTCCAGCGGCGTTCGCAATCTGCTCTAGCCGCAAGGCATAACGGGGAAACACACATGATCGAGGAAACACGCGACATCGCCACCGATGACGGCGCGATGGAGACCTTCATCTGCCGGCCCGAACGCGGTGATCCCTGCCCACCGGTTTTGTTCCTGATGGATGCGCCGGGCATCCGCGAAGAACTACACGACATGGCACGCCGCCTGGCGACCAGCGGCTATTGCGTGCTGCTGCCCAATCTCTATTACCGCGCCGGCCGCGACACCAAGTTCGGCCCCGATGTGCTGGTCAAGGAAAGCGCCGACTGGACCCGCATGCGTGCGATCCGCACCAAGATGACCATCCCGCCGGTGATGGACGACGTCGCGGCGATGTTCGCCTTCCTCGACGCCCATCCCGGGATGGCGCGCCCGGGCAGCGTCGGCGTGCACGGCTACTGCATGGCCGGGCCGTATGCGCTGGCCGCCGCCGCGCGTTACCCGGACCGGATTGCGGCCGCCGCCTCTTTCTACGGCACCTGGATCGTCAGCGATGCCGAGGAAAGCCCGCATCTCAACCTCGCGAAGATCAAGGGCGAGGCCTACATCTCCTGCGCGGAGATCGACGATCTCGCACCCCTGCCGATGGTCGCGGAGCTGCAGGAACTGTTCGACGCAGCGGGCACGCGCGGCGAGATCGAGATTCACCCCGGCGCACATCACGGCTTCGCGTTCCCCCAACGGCCCATCTACGACAAGCCCGCCGCCGAACGCCATTGGGAACGGCTGTTCGCGCTGTACGGGCGGAACCTGACCTAGAGTATTCCGTCATGCCCGGACTTGATCCGGGCATCTCCGGCACACAATCATCGGATCCGAAAGATGGATGCCCGGATCAAGTCCGGGCATGACGAGGAGACTTAGACCGGGCGGTCGCCCTTGATCGTCACCCGGTGGCCCTTGCGCTCGGCGGGCCAATAGTCCCACAGCGCCCGGTGCATCACGCAGCGATTGTCCCAGAAGGCCAGGTCGTTCACATCCCAGCGATAGCGGATCTGGAAGTCGATCTTCTCGACATGATCGAGCAGGAAATCGAGCACTGCCTCGCTCTCGTCCGGTTCCAGCCCGACGATCCCCGTGGTGAAGCCTCGATTGACATAGAGTGCCTTGCGCCCCGTCCCCGGATGAGTGCGCGCGATCGGATGGACCGCCGAGGGATAGACCTTGCCCGTGTCGTCTACGCCGAAATCCGCGTAACGCCCGCGATAGATATGTTCCCCCGCATGGGTCGCGCACATCCCGTCGAGCATGGCCTTCAGCGGATCCGACAACATCTCCCACGCCGCATAGCTGTCGGCGAACATGGTGTCGCCACCGCTCTCGGGCAGGATGTGGAGCTGCAGCATTGTGCCCAGCGGCGGTTCGGCGTCGCACGACACGTCGGAATGCCAGTACTCCCCGTTGGCCGTCTTCGAACCCGCATGGGCATGGATTTCCATGATCGCGGGGAAGCCATCCTTGCCCGGGTTCCCGGGGTGGTAGTGGAGCTCCCCGAACATTTCGCCGATGGCAATCTGGGTCTCGGGCGCGATCGGCGACTGTTCCTTGAAGAACAGCACCTGATGGTCGAGATGGGCCTGGAACACCTCCGCGAACTGGTCTTCGGTCAGGCCGTCGGCCAGATCGATCCCGCGTACTTCCGCGCCCAGATTGGGGGCATAGGGCCGCACCTCGATGTGGCGATAGTTGCGCCGTTCGCGCACCCGCTCGCGCTTGGTGCCCACATTACCCTCGGGCCGGGTACCCGGGCTCTTTGCATAGACATTAGCCATAGCCAGAAGCCTACGTTGCCCTGTGCCGCCGCTCAACCGTTCGCGATAACGACGCCCCATCTTACGTATTATCTCCCGCGGACTTCAAACCCGCCCGCTCCCTAGATCACACGCGGTCCGACACAGCACCCTTCATGTAGGCAAGTGCATGTGTCGCGTGACGATGTCGTGCCCATCGAACTAGTCGCAACGTTCGACACGAAAGAAGATATGATCGAAATGTTAGGTGAATTCGATTTTTTGGCTGCCACAGGTCGATAGTGAAAAAGTTCGCTTTTATACTTTCTGCTCTTGGGTTTTTGCCGGCTCTTTGGCTGTTGTCTGAAGGCCCTGTTTATGCGGCGCTATGGCGATTTTGCTCGATTGATGCCGGCGACACAGTATTTCAGTCCGTCGAACTCGAACGGCGATATCTGTATGGCGAACGATGTCGCCCCTTCTGTTTGTCGCAGTTTGCCGAAGGATATCGAGCGCTTGAGGTTGATGTTGGAATAATCATGTCATTCTATTTGGATGATAAGGCCGGATTGTACCAATTTACGGTCGTCGAACGGCTGAGTACCCCAGCCGGTTCATGCGATCTGTACGACCAATGGACCAAAAGTGGGAATGCGTGGGCTACCGAAATCAAAATTATCGAATCGTTTGAGGACAACGACCTTTGCATAGCAACACGGCCGATCTCTCAGCCCGAATTTCCTCATCTTGCAATAAATTTTGAGGAGAGTTCTGATTTCTTTGCTGGGATAAACATTCGAAAACTGCACTCGTTCTATTCTCTTCGACCAAACCAAGTAACATTAGCGGAGAGAGTTCAGTATTTCGCCTCTCCCGGATGGCTGATGGCAGCATTCGCAACAAATAGCAGCGGGATCAACTGCGCTGATTTAAATGGCGCGAAATACGGTTCTCTCGCGAACCGGGTGGTCTCGGCTGTCTCAGCAATCGAGTAAAGAGGGGTTCCGAGAACGATCGGGGTCCCAACCCGGAGAACTGTGTCCCCAAGCAGTAGGCGAACGGAAGGCGACGATCTCGTTCAATTCGCCAGTGGCACCATGGAAATCTGCGGGTCGGTCGCGGGCACATAGACCTCATCGAGGCCCAGCTCCTTGCGCACCATGTTGGCGCCGCGCACAAGCGAGACCATCTTGTAGAAGGCGTGCATCCGGCTCGCCGCCCCCCGTCCGAAGCCGCAATCGCTCGACAGGATCAGCCGCTCCGGCTCGATATGCTTGAGCGCGCGGCGGATCAGGTCGGCGACGTCTTCGGGCCGTTCGACCTGCAGGGTGCGGTGGCTGATCACACCCAGCGCGATCTTCTTGTCCTTCGAGATCAGCTTGCCGAAATGCTCCAGGTCCATGCCGTTGTTGGTGGCCCCTTCCACGGTGATCACATCCACGTCGAGCTGGTCGAGATACGGCAGCGCGTGTTCGTAGGAGGCGTGTTCGGCGAACATCTTCTGAGCGGCGGGTGAGCCCCAGCAGGTGTGGCACCAGACTTCGGTCTTGTCGCGCAGACCCGCGACCTCGCGGTTGAAGGCTTCCACATACTGCTCGGCCGAAACCTCTTGCCCCGGCACCTGCATCGACTGATGGATCGAGGGCTCCTCAACCTGCAGCAGCGGCGCACCCGCGTCGGCCAGCGCGTGATACTCGGCATTGAACGCATCCGACAGCGCCATCAGCAGATCACGGGTGTCGGCATAATGATCGTTGATGCACATATGGCTGATCACCTGGGCCGAGATCGAGCCGATCTTCACCGGCTTGTCGGTCATCCCCGCCATGGCCTTGTAGGCCCGGTCGAGCTGCAGGTCGGTCTTGCCGACGGGCCCGGTCACATGGGGTGTGAGCCGTGTTTCGATGACCTCCCAGATCAGATCCCCCGGCCCCTTGTCGGCCATCGCGGCATAGGGCTGCACGGCCACCCCCGGCGGCCCGAAACCCTCGATGCGCTCATAGGCGTAGCTGACCCAGCTGCGCCCGGCCACGTCGTCGTCCAGCCGCGTGTCGCCATCGACGAGAATGTCGATCCCCGCCCGGTTCTGGGCCGCGGTGTGGCAGGCCAGGCAATCGAGATGCTGTTCGCGATACGCGCGATGGGCAAACCCCGTCGACAGCGGCGCCCCGCGCAGGTTTTCGGTGTACCAGGAAGGGCGCGGCAGCGCCCCCGTGGTGGTGGTCTGCAGCACCTTGTCCTTGGTGGCGACGAACATGGTTTCCCCCGAATTGTCATCGTCATGCGCGGGCTCGACCCGCGCATCTCATGCACTGTCCCGAACATGGATGCCCGGATCAAGTCCGGGCATGACGCTTTTGGGGTTTATCCGTTATCGGTCTGGCGGATCGGACCTGTTTGGGGCGCATTCAGCTGCGCCGAAAAACCGGCATCCAGGCTCAGCTCCACATAATCGAAGGCCGTGAACGGATCGATCGGCGCGTCAAAGACCACCGTCAGGAAACCGTGCCAGTTGTCGTCGGCATCGCGGGTAAAGACGTCGTCGAAGGGCAGCCGCGTCGTGCGCGCCTGAATCAGCCCATCGACGTTGCGGATTCGCTGGTTGGGAATACGCAACACGCGAGGCGGCGCGTTCCTGAACCGCACGAACACCACCGCCGGGTCGATGTCGTAGTCGCCGAACACCAGATTGAAGAACATCTGCGTGCCCTGGACGATGGCCTCGGCATGCACCGTGAAGTCGAACACGAACGCGGCGCTGTTGGGGATGTCCGGGCCGTTCAGATCCGGCCAGTCGTCTGCCGGGGCCGTGGGTGACAGGGATAAATCCGTCCAGTTGGAACCCCGGGTCTTGTTGCCGATGGCGAGGCAACCCCGGCAGGCATGGCCCGCGTCGGCGCGTTCGGCGTCCGAACGGTTGTCGAAATTATCCTCGCCCCGGTACCAGACCCCGCCGTCCCGGTTCAGGTCGGGCAGGAACTCGTCCGGCTCCAGGATTCCGTTGGCGTTGGTGTCGGCGGGTCCGGGCCCGACCCCCTGAATGGGGCGGCCAAGTGCGGCTGTGTTGGTGAAACCAAATCCGTCGGCGTCGCCGATGCGCACCCATTCGAACGCTTGCGCGTGTACCGCCTCGCCGGCCAGCAGCAAGGCGACCGTCAGCATCGCGCCGGCATATCTTTGAAGTCTGCTCATCACCCCATAATGCGCGGCGCACCGCACCCTCCACAGTCACGTTTGTGTGGGGGCTCCTTGCACCGTTAGGTTGACTCGCTCATTTGCCAAGTTAAGAAAATGGAGATAACCGAGCAGGACACCATGACGCAGATGCCTAACTCCTATCGACATTGTGCCGAGTTTTTGGCCGCATTAGGCCAAGAAGTTCAAAATCTAAAGGACGAGATTGGGGTCTCTAATGAAGATGCAAGAGGCGTCGGGCTTTCGAATATTAAAGTGGCTCTCATTAAGTCGGGGCTGATTTTGAATATTCTTTGTACTGGCGAAGAAAACCGTATGTCGGCAGTCGATTTTTTGAACCTTACCGGTTTTACCGGCGGCTCTGCACAAGATGCAGCCGACATAATTGAAAAATATGAGCGCCACGCTGTACTGACTGAGTTTCAGTTTCAGGTCGAAAACATGCTCCGAAGAATACGTACAGAGCTAAACCTTGATGAGGTTCGAGGATTCTGGAACACGACAAAAACGCTGATTGAGCACCTCGATTTAGAGAACCCGGCTGATTGCCAATCACTCATCTATCTGCCAGCAATTCTTCGAAACTCAAGGCATGCAAACGGTATTCATCACGGCACTTCCTCAACAATTACGGTCAACGACGTGGAATTCGAATTTGTTGACGGGGAAGCCGTCCATTGCGCTGGTTGGGGACATGTTGCGATATCCATTCAAGCCTCGATATCGATAGTTCGACAAATACTGACCCATGAGACTGTCTTAGCGATTCCTGACCCAGTGTTTGAACAATATGCTTGGGATATAGCCACTCAGCCGGAAACGTAGGCAATCGTGGGGATTAGGCACATTTGAAAAGACTCAGTGCACGCCTGCACTCCGCTTTGACTCTCCCGCCCTCGAAAATTAGAACAAAATAAGAACGTTTTGCGAGAACGGAGCACAGCAACGGTGCCGGCGGATCCCCAACTCCTCCAGCGGCTGCGCAGCCGCATCGCCGCCATCGAGCGCGGCGGCAGCGGGAGTCCGCATGATGATGAATGCCCGGACGACTGCCTGCCCCTGGGAGTCTCCGAGATCGACGATCATCTGCCCTGGGGCGGGCTTGCGGCGGGGGCGGTCCATGAACTCCTCGACGGCGACCCGCCCACCTCCAACAGCACCACCAAGATCGGCGGCGCGCTGAACGGTGCGGTCACGGCCTTCGCCGCCGCGCTCGCCGGCAAGGCCCAGCATACCCGCGCGCGGCCAATCGTCTGGATCGCGCCTCGCACCGGCCCGCGAGAGAGCCTCTACGCGCCGGGGCTCGCCGGGTTCGGCCTCGACCCGTCTGACCTCATTGCGGTGCGGGTACCGCCCGGCGGTGATTTCGCCGCGACGGCGCTCTGGGCCATGGAGGAAGCGCTGCGCGCGCCGACGGTCGGACTGGTCTGCGCGGAAATCGAGGCGATGGACCTCACCGCCAGCCGCCGCCTGCAGCTCGCCGCCGAAACCGGTGGCGGGATGGGCCTGCTGCTGCGTCGTGACCTTGCAGCCCTGCCCCCGACCGCCAGCGTCAGTCGCTGGCGGATCGCCGCGTTACCGGGTGGCCCGCCTGAATATTCAAACCTGCCCGGGGCTGTGCGCTGGCAGGCGGACCTGCTGCGCGCCCGGGGCGGACGACCCCGAAGCTGGCAACTGGAATGGAGAGATGACGGACAGGATAAACCCCAAACGTCGGGTGGTTTCGCTCTGGTTCCCCCGCTTCGCGACCGATCGCTGCCAGCGCAGCCTGAAACAGCAGATGCAAGGCCAGTCGCGCAACGCCGCACGGCCTGATCCGGTTTCGGAGCCTGTATTGGTGATGACGATGCCCGAGGGGGGTGCCATTCGTCTCAGCGCGGTGACCCTGGCAGCCCAGAAGGCCGGGCTGTCTCCGGGCCAGACCCTCGCCGACGCCCGTGCGCTGCTGCCCGATGTCGCCGTCCATGACGCAGACCCAGACGGCGACAGCGCGACCCTCGAGCGGATCGCCGCCTGGTGCACCCGCTACACGCCCTGGACCGCGCCTTCCGGGCTGGAGACCGGCGGCGCGGCGGGTATCTGGCTGGATGTGTCCGGCTGCGCGCATCTATTCGGCGGCGAGGCCGCGATGCTCGAGGATATGACGAAACGCCTGGCCACCATCGGCTACACCGCGCGCGCCGGCCTCGCCGATACGGTGGGGGCCGCCTGGGCCGCGGCGCGTTTCGGTAAACCCGGCAAGGCGCGCTGCGTGATCTTTCCCGAAGGCGGACATGCCGCCCGGCTCGCGCCCTTCCCCAACGCCGCACTCCGCCTGCCATCGGACATCCTCGACGGGCTGGAGCGCCTCGGGCTGCGCAATGTGGGTGATCTGGCAGCACTCCCACGTGCCGGGCTCGCGCGCCGGTTCGGGGAATTGCCCGCCCGCCGTCTGGATCAGGCCCTGGGGCGGGTCGATGAACCCATTTCCCCCCGCGCACCCGCCCCGGTCTGGCGGCTGCGCACCGCGTTTGCCGAGGCGCTGGGCCGCGAGGAACATATCGCGGCTGCCGCCCGCAACCTGCTCGAGGCGCTGTGTAATCGCCTCGCCCGGGCCGAGCGCGGCGCGCGCCGGCTGGAGCTGTGCCTCTACCGGGTCGGCGGGCGGGTCGACACGATCATGGCCGGCACCAGCCGGGCGAGCCACGACCCCGATCACCTGATGCGTCTCCTGGGCGAACAGCTTGAACGCCTGCCCGAACCGCCGACGTCCGCCCCCGACCCGCTCAGCGCAGCCGCCGAGGCCATGGTCGAGACCCTCACCCTCGCTGCGGTGGTCACCGAGCCGCTGCGCGCCGCCCAAACCCGGTTGGTCGGCGGCCGCGACAGCGACCCCGCCGCCCTGGAACGCCTGGTGGACAGGCTCGCCGGGCGTCTCGGGCCCGACAATGTGATGCGCTTCCGGGCCCGCGAGACCCATCTGCCCGAGCGGGTGCAGGAAGGTGCGTCCGCATTGACTTCGCCGTCCGCCGCCGCGGATGGCAATTGGCAAACACCCCAGCCCCGGCCGCCGCGCCTTTTGGCCCGCCCCGAAGAGGTCGAGGCCATGGCCCCCGTGCCCGACGACCCGCCGGTCCTGTTTCGCTGGCGCGGGCACACCCACCGGATCACCCGCGCCGAAGGACCGGAGCGGATCGAGCCCGAATGGTGGCGCCAACCCGAAACAGGCGGCAACACAAACGTCCTCGACCGGGACACCCGCGACTATTACCGGGTCGAGGACACGGACGGCCGCCGTTTCTGGCTCTATCGCGAGGGGCTGTATGACCGGATTTCTGCCGACACACCGCCCCGCTGGTTCCTGCACGGGCTGTTCGGATGAGAAAACCTGTCACTTCCATGCGGGCGGGTCGCAGACCCGCCCCTACACAGAATCACGGGCCTGTAGGGGCGGGTTTTAAACCCGCCCGGAAATCAAACCAGTGACCGACGTTCCCACCTATGTCGAACTTCAGGTGACGAGCAATTTTTCGTTCCTGGAGGGGGCGGCCCACCCGGAAGAACTCGCCGCGCGGGCCGCCGAACTGGGGCATCCTGCGGTTGCCATCACCGACCGCAACACGCTGGCCGGCGTGGTGCGCGGGCACCTGGGAGCCAAACAGGCCCGAATTCGGGCAATCGTCGGCACCCGGCTGGATTTCATGGACGCGAGCCCGTCCCTGCTCTGCCTGCCGACGGACAAGGCGGCTTACAGCCGCCTTTCGCAGCTTCTGACCCTGGGCAAACGCCGGGCCGAAAAGGCCCAGTGCCACCTGACGATCGCCGACCTGACCAACCCTGACGGGGTGTTCATATGCGGCGCGGGGCAGATTCTGATCGCGCTCCCGCCCGACGATCTGACGGAATCCGCTACAGAGGTTTTTTCCAGCTTTTTGAATCGTCTATCGGGCGAACTTGAATCAGAAACTTATCTCGCCGCCAGCCATCTTTATCGGGGTGACGACACAAGGCGGCTCGCCCGGCTGGCCGCCATCGCGCACGCCTGCGCCACACCCCTCGTGGCCACCAACGATGTGCGTTATCACGCCGTCGAACGGCGCGCGCTCGCCGACGTCGTCACCTGCATCCGCGAACATTGCACCATCGACAATGCGGGCCGCCGCCTGGCGGTCAACGCCGAGCGCCACCTGAAACCCGCTACCGAGATAGCCCGCCTGTTCCGCGATTATCCCGATGCCATCGCACGGACGGGCGAGATCGCCGCGAAATGCCGCTTTTCCCTCGATGAGTTGCGCTACGAATACCCTGCCGAGCCGGTCGCCGCCGGACGCACGCCGGATGCCGAACTGGCGCGGCTGACCTGGCGCGGTGCCGCAGATCGCTATCCCAACGGCATTTCCACGAAAGTCCGCGCCCAGCTTGAGCATGAGCTCACCCTGATCGCCGAGCTGCGCTACGCCGCCTACTTCCTGACGGTGCACGATATCGTCCGGTTTGCCCGCTCACAGGAGATTTTGTGCCAGGGCCGCGGATCGGCAGCGAATTCTGCCGTGTGCTTCTGCCTCGGCATCACCGCGGTCGACCCGGACCGGCTGGACCTGCTGTTCGAGCGGTTCATCTCCGCCGAGCGCAACGAGCCGCCCGATATCGATGTCGATTTCGAGCATGAGCGCCGCGAAGAGGTAATCCAGTATATCTACGCCAAATATGGCCGTCACCGCGCCGGGCTGGCCGCCACGGTGATCAGCTACCGTTCGCGCTCGGCCCTGCGTGAGGTCGGCAAGGCGCTGGGGCTGACCGAGGACACGGTCGCCGCCCTGTCGGGCCATGTCTGGGGCTGGTCAAACGAGGGCGTGCCTGACGAGGTGGTGCGTTCGCTGGGGCTGGACCCGGCCGACAACCGGCTGAGCATGGCGCTGCGCCTGACCCGCGAGCTGATCGGCTTTCCACGGCACCTGTCCCAGCATGTCGGCGGGTTCGTCATCACCCGCGAGCGGCTGGACGCGCTGGTGCCCATCGAGAACGCGGCGATGGACGACCGCACGGTCATCGAATGGGACAAGGACGATCTCGACGCACTGGGCATCCTCAAGATCGACGTGCTGGCGCTCGGGATGCTGACCTGCATCCGCAAGGCCTTCACCCTGCTCGCCGACCACTATGACCGTCCGCTCGAGCTGGCGGACGTCCCGCCCGAGGACCCGGCGGTCTACGACATGCTGGGTCAAGCGGATTCCCTCGGCGTGTTCCAGGTCGAGAGCCGGGCCCAGATGGCCTTCCTGCCGCGCATGAAGCCGCGCAACTTCTACGATCTGGTGATCGAGGTGGCGATCATCCGCCCCGGCCCGATCCAGGGCGACATGGTGCATCCCTATATCCGCCGCCGCGACGGGCTGGAGACGGTCGAATTCCCCTCCAAGGAACTTGAAGACGTTCTCGGCAAGACGCTTGGTGTTCCCTTGTTTCAGGAACAGGCAATGCAGATCGCCATCACCGCCGCCGGGTTCACCCCCGGCGAGGCCGACCAGCTGCGGCGCGCCATGGCGACCTTCCGCAAGACCGGCACCATCCATACCTTCCACGCCAAGATGGTCGATGGCATGGCCGAACGGGGCTATGACCGCGACTTCGCCGAGCGTTGCTTCCGCCAGATCGAGGGCTTCGGCGAGTATGGCTTCCCCGAGAGCCACGCGGCGTCCTTCGCGCTGCTGGTCTACATCTCGTCCTGGCTCAAATGCCACTACCCGGATGTCTTCGCCGCCGCCCTGCTCAACAGCCAGCCCATGGGCTTCTACGCCCCCGCCCAGATCGTGCGCGACGCGCGCGAGCATGGCGTCGAGGTGCGCGGCCCCGACGTGAACCATTCCCTGTGGGACAACCGGCTGGAGCCGACAGAAGAAACCCTATCCCTGAGGGAGAGGGTGGCGAGCAATGCGAGCCGGGTGAGAGTTTACGATGCCGCCGAGCGGCCACCGGAACAGTCGCCACCCTCACCCCAAACCCCTCTCCCCACGGGAGAGGGGCCAGTTAGCCCTGAGTCAGACAGCCACGCGCTCCGCCTCGGTTACCGGCAGATCAAATCCCTTAACCGCGAGGCCGCCGAGGCAGTGGCGGACGCGCGCCCGGATGAAGGCTACGTCTCGGTCGAGGATGTCTGGCGCCGCACCAACATCAACACGGCCGCGCTGGTCGCACTCGCCGAGGCCGGCGGGTTTGACTCGCTCGGGCTGGCGCGGCGCGCGGCCCTGTGGGCGATCCGGGCGCTCGGACACAACGGCCGCGAGACCGCCGCCGCCCTGCCCCTGTTCGCCGCAGCCGAGGCACGTGACGCGATTCCCGAGCCATCGATCACGCTGCCCGACGAGACCGCCGGCGAGGTCGTCGCCAATGACTATGCATCGATCCGCATGTCCCTGAAGCACCACCCGGTGGGGCTTTTGCGTGACGAACTGGCATCCATGCACGCCGTACCGGCCCGCGAACTGCGCGAACGCCCCAACAATCAGCGCCTGACCACGGTCGGACTCATTCTTGTCCGCCAGCGGCCCGGCACCGCCAAGGGCGTGATCTTCCTGACCCTGGAGGACGAGACCGGCGTGGCCAACGTCATCGTCTGGCCGGACGTTTTCGAGCGTTTTCGCAAGGTGGTGCTGTCGTCACGGCTGGTGAAGATCCGGGGCAAACTGCAGCGCGAGGGCATCGTCACCCATCTGATTGCCGAAGACATCACCGACCTGTCGGACCGGCTCGACGCGCTCGGCGACGGCAGCACAAGCGAGCCGCGGGAATTCGACAATGCGTGGGCCCGCGCCGACGAGATCAAGTACGGCACCCGGCCGGATCCACGTCAGGCACAGGAGAGCGGTCGCAAACTCGCCAAACCCTCGCTATGGCGCCACCCGCGCAATACCCATATCGCGATCAAGTCGCGGAATTTTCACTAAACGGAAACCGCGACGAAGACGGGTCAACCCTGGCCGTTGGTCCAGGGCGGCGGCGGCAATGTCTGATAGGCGTCGCGCAATGCCGTCGACCAACCGCTGCGGATCGTCTGAAAATACGCGTCGTCCTCATGGATCCGGCGCTCGACCATTACCTCGAGCGAATCCTTGCGATAGATCAACAGGTCAACCGGCATGCCGACGGTCAGGTTACTGCGCAGGGTGGAATCCATCGAGATCAGACCCAGTTTCGCCGCATCGGACAGGCCGGTATCATAGGTCGCGGCGCGGTCGAGGATCGGCTTGCCGTATTTGTGCTCCCCGATCTGCAGGAACGCCGTGTCTTCGGTCGCCTCGACGAAGTTCCCCGCGCTATAGATCTGAAAAAGCCGCAAACTCCGATCCGCGATCTGGCCGCCCAGCAACAGGGACACATCGAACTTCACGTCCTGCGCCTCGAGCGCCTCGTGATCCACCTCATAGGCCTGACGCACCGCCGTCCCGACGAGTTGGGCTGCCTGAAACATCGTCGGCACATTCAACAGGGTCTCGACGTTGCCCGTCTTCTCGTCCTCGATTCCCTCTTCGAGCAGGTTAATGACAGACTGGGCAATGGCCAGGTTACCGGCCGTCATAATCACGATTACCCGCTCTCCCGGGGACGCGAACAGGTGCATCTTCTTGAAGGTCGAGATGTTGTCCACGCCCGCATTGGTGCGCGTGTCCGACAGCATGACCAGACCATCCTGCAGGCGAAGCCCAACGCAATACGTCATGTCGATATCCTGAAATTCATGGTCGGAAAATTTGGGTCAGTCCGTCTTCGGCGGCAAGCGAAAATTGTCGCGGATCAGGCCGTCTGATCGAAAACCTGAAGCGCGTGCACCTGCACGTCCACATACATGCTCAGAAAATCCTCGGAAGCCCCATCGAATGATCCCGACACGGGGATCGCCTGCTGCGGTTCCCGGGCGAAGGCAATCGGCACGAGATTGTGGCCGCCATACGACCCGTTGGTCGGATCGAACTCCACCCACCCCGCGCCCGGCAGGTAAACCTGCACCCAGGCATGGGTCGCGCCGGCGCCGGTCACCTCGCCGGTTCCGCCATCGATACTCGGATCGTAGAGATAACCGCTGACGAAACGCGCCGCCAGACCAACGCTGCGCACCGCTTCCATCATGAACAACGCATAGTCACGGCAGGTCCCGGACCCGCGCTCCAGCGTCTCGACAGGGGTCTGCACACCCGGTTCATAGCGCGCCTCGTAGCCGAATTCGCTCTGGATCGCCCGCGTCACCGAAATCAGAAAATCTTCCGTATCAATGCCGCCGGTCCCATTCCCCAGGAAACGTCGAGTCCATTCGGTCACCCGGCGTTCGGGATCGGGATAATGGCGTTCGATCGTGCGCCCAAGATCCGGCACTTCGCTCGCGGGGTAACTGAATGGAATCTGGCGGGCATAGTCCTCGATCGGGAATTCCGGCGTTTCGAGCGGATAGCGGTCGAGCACGATCTGGCTCTCGAAATGCAGGGTATCCGCCATCTCCGTAAACGCCGCCACGGCAACCGAATTGCCGAAGACATCGTGATACCAGCGAATATCGGCCGCCGGTGCAATGGTCAGGGAGGCATCGAACAGTCGCAAATCATGACTGTCGCGCGGCCTGAACATCATTCGATGGTCGTGAAACTTCACCGGGCGTAGATAACGGTAGGTCGTTACGTGATTGACCGTAAGTCGTTGCACTTGTGTAAGTCCCCCGCGCCAAGTGCCCAATTATTGGGCTGATGGTTGTATAGACCCACGACTCACCAAAGACTTAAAAAATCGACCTCTGGGTGATCTGCGCAAATAGCTCCAGCGCACGGGTCCCCATCACCGAGTTTCCGGTCTCATCCAGTTCCGGCGCCCACACGGCAATGGTCATCTCACCCGGAACCACGGCGACAATGCCGCCCCCGACACCGCTTTTTGCAGGCAGGCCAACACGATACGCGAATTTTCCAACCGCGTCGTACAACCCGCAGGTCAGCATCAGTGAGTTCACCTGGCGCGCCTGGCGCGCCGTCAGCACTGAATCTTCAGCACTCTGGGACATACCGTTGTTGGCGAGCGGCAGAAACGCATGCGCCAACTGGGTGCAGCTCATCGCCAGAGCACAATGATGAAAATAGGCATCCAGAACGAAATGGATATCGTTGTGGATGTTGCCATACGCCTTCAGAAAATTGACCAGCGCCTTGTTCACATGGCCGTGGGTGTCCTCGGAATGCGCGACGGCCTCATCGAAGGCAATATCCGGATCGTCCGCAAGGCCCCGCGCGAATTCCAGAAAGCAGTTCTTTGCCTCATGCAGTTTCGTCACAAGCGCGTCGATAACCACCAGGGCGCCGGCATTGATGAACGGATTTCGCGGAATTCCTTGTTCATATTCAAGCTGCACAAGGGAATTGAAGGCGTTGCCGGACGGTTCACGGCCGACCCGCGTCCACAGATCATCGCCGACGATCCGCATCGCCAGCATCAGCGAGAACACCTTGGATATGCTCTGGATCGAGAATGCCTCGGTCGCATCACCGACGGAAAACCTGACCCCGTCAACTGTGTGGACTGCCATGCCGAATTTCTGCGGCGATATCTCCGCCAGCGCGGGGATGTAGCTTGCAACCCTGCCCTGCCCAACCAGCAGAGGCGCCTCAGCCGCGATCTCCTGGAGGACTTCGCCAAAATTCATGAACGCCTCAGTTTTCGTTCAGCTGCGCAGAACCGAAACTAAGTCGACAACAGATAGGCGTTGCCAATTTCGGCCGAAACGTCACCGAGCGCGATCTGCAGATCGTCGATGAACTTGTGCAATCGTTTGGGTGTGACGCGCTGGCCAAGGCCGGTTTCGAGCGTGAAGGCAAGAGAACGCCGCGCCTCTTCGACCCGCGCATGACGAAGATGGTCATGACGATCTTCAAGCTCGTGGAGCCGGGCGGTCACCCGCTCGACACAGAGAGCTACGGCCCGCGGGAATTCCTGATCATAGAGAAGGAACCCGGCAATATCGCGCGCACTGGAGCCGGCGGGATAAAGACTGCGAAAGGCGTGATAACCCGCGACCGAACGCAACAGCACGCTCCAGTGAATCGAATCGCGCCCGTCGGCTTCAATGTCGGTGATTCGGTCATAACCCATATCGAGGATGCGGGTGGTCTGATCGGCGCGTTCGAGATACTTGCCCATCTGATAGAAACACCAGGCCTCGCCACGGAAGAACGTTCCCTCGGCAATCCCTTCGAAGCTCTGGCAATCGAGCCTGATATCGGCGCAAACCCGCGAAAGATTGTTCAGCCGGATGTCGCGTTGAGTCAGGCCCCCGATCTGATTGTGGAACATATTGAGATGGGTCCACATCTCGGTGCTGATCAGATGGCGCACCGAACGCGCATTCTCGCGCGCCGAGGCGACGGAGGACGCAATCGACGTCGGATTGTTGCGATCGAGCATATAAAAATTGGATACCGACGCCGCGTCCGCCACCTCGTTGCTCTCGGTGAAACGTTTCGTGTCCGCGTAGAGATCCAGCACCCGGAGCCAATCGGGGCCTTCCGGCTTATCGCGCGCATAGGTTTCGTTGATGTCGAGAATCCGCGCGAGCGCCTCTGCCCGCTCGACATAGCGGCCCATCCAGAAAACATTCCAGCCGAAGCGTGCGACGAGACTAGCCAAGGACCCAGGTATCCTTCGATCCGCCGCCCTGCGACGAGTTTACGATCAGCGAACCGCGTTTCATGGCCACCCGCGTTAGGCCGCCCGGCAGTACCCATGTACTATCACCCGTCAGCGCAAACGGGCGCAGGTCCACATGACGCGGCTCGACATTTCGGCCGATCAGGGTCGGTGACACCGACAGGCTGACCAGCGGCTGACTGATGAAATTATTCGGGTCGGCAACAAGCTTCGCGCGCAACTGGGAGAGTTCGCGCTTGCTCGCGCGCGGCCCGATCACGACCCCGTAACCACCCGATTCACCGACCGGCTTGGTGACGAGTTGATCGAGATTATCGAGGGTCTGCGCCAGCCCGTCCGCCTCGCGGCAGATGTTCGTCGGGACGTTCTGAATGATCGCGTCTTCGTCGAGATAGTAGCGGATAATGCGCGGCATATAGGCATAGACGGCCTTGTCGTCCGCCACGCCGGTACCCACCGCGTTCGCCAGGGTGACATTGCCCTTCCGATAGGCCTCGAACAGGCCCGGCACGCCCAGCATGCTGTCGGGATTGAACGCCTGCGGGTCGAGAAACTCATCGTCAATCCGGCGATAAATAACATGTACCGGCTCGTTGCCCCGCGTTGTCCGCATATAGACCTTGTCGTTTTCGACAAGCAGATCCCGCCCCTCCACAAGGGGGCCGCCCATCTCGCGTGCCAGAAATACATGCTCGAAATAGGCCGAGTTGAATACGCCGGGCGACAGAATTACCACATTCGGATCCGACACGCCCTTCGGCGCCACAGCCGAGAGGGCGCGCATCAGGCGGCGCCCGTAATCGTCCACATCCATGATCGGGACGCCATCGGCGAGATCCGGAAACGCGCGCATCATCAAGTGGCGATTCTCGATCACATAGGACACACCAGACGGGGTACGCGCATTGTCCTCGAGCACCCGGAACTTGCCCTTCTCGTCGCGCACCAGGTCCGTTCCACAAATATGCACATAGGTGCCCTGCGGCGGCGAGACACCTTCCATCTCGGGGCGATAGTTCTTGTTCCCACGAACAAGTTCCTCGGGAATGATGCCGTCCTTGAATATCTTTCCGTCATGGTAGATATCGTGCAGGAACAGGTTCAGCGCGGCGACACGCTGCTTCACACCGCTTTCGATCGTCTCCCAGTCCTTATTCGACAGCACCCGCGGGATAACGTCGAAAGGCAGGATTCGATCGATCGCGTCCCGGTCGGTATAGACGGTGAAGGTGATGCCGAGATTGAACAGTTCGCGCTCGGCATCCTTGGAGCGGCGGCGAAGAGTCGCGCTGTCCATCGAGGCGAGGTGTTCACGAATTCGTCGGGTGTGCGACAACCCATTTCGACCGAACATCTCGCAAAAGTAATCGCCCTGGTCATACGCATCGAGCGGACCAAGTGGTGTCACGGGTTTTCTTGTTCGCGCGTTGACCATTCTGACAACAGGGTAGCGACGCGCGGTATCCAGTGAAAGGGAAACCCGTGACGATGAAGCATTATTTGTGAGGTCACCATGACAACGCTCGCTCTGTCCATTCACATCCTCGCCGCCGTCATCTGGGTCGGCGGCATGTTTGTGATCTATGTCTGCCTGCGCCCGGCTCTGGTCGCGCTCGCCCAGCCGGCCGAACGACTCCAGCTGATGTACACAGTATTTGGAAGGTTCTTTCCCTGGGTCTGGCTGTCGATCATCGCGCTGTTCGCCTCGGGGTACTGGGTATTGTTCACGGTCCAGGGCGGCTTCGCCTTCGCCGGCTCCCACGTACACATCATGCAGGGTGTTGCCTGGATCATGTTCCTGCTCTTCGCCTGGCTTTATTGGGGCGCCTGGGCCGATTTTCGCGAGGCGGTGGACGATGAGAACTGGCCGCAGGCCGGCAAGGACCTGGACCGCATTCGCAAGATCATCGCCGTGAACCTGCCGCTCGGCCTGATCGTCGTGGTGATGGGCGCCGGCGGGCGCTGGTGGACGTGAATATCGACCCCTGACTACGCAAGCCGGGTCTCCACTTTTACCTCACTCTCAAGCGTCCGGTGAACCGGGCATTTGTCGGCGATCTCCAACAATCGCGCGCGTTGTTCATCGCCGAGATCGCCTGTGAGTTCGACAATTCTTTCAATCCTGTCGACGCGCCCCTCCGTGGTTTCACACGCGGCGCAATCGTCGGCATGGATCTTGTCGTGCTTGAGACGCACGACAGCGCGCTCAAGCGGCCATTTCTTACGGTCGGCATACATCCGGATCGTCATCGACGTGCACGCACCAAGCCCCGCCAGCAGCAAGTCATAGGGCGTGGGCCCGGTGTTCCCGCCGCCGATTTTCAGCGGCTCGTCCGCGCGCAGACTGTGCACACCGGCGCTGATCGCCTGGGCGAACGGGTTTTCTCCGGTCTCCGCGACCACGAGTTCGCCTTCATTCGCAGACGGCCCTGCGTCATCGGATTCCTTGTATGCGGGAAGGTAGCGGCTGGCCCAGCTCGCCAGCACGGTCGCGGCATATTCCGCATCGGCTTTCCTCGACACCAGGTGATCGGCGTCATCCAGGGAGACAAAACTCTTCGGGTGCTTCGCCGCCCCAAAGATCGCCGCGGCATTCTCGATCCCGACGGTGTTATCGACCGGGCTGTGCATGACCAGCAGGGCGCGGCCCAGATTTGCCAGACATTCCGTCAGGGACTGCCCCCGGATATCGTCGAGGAACTGCTTCTTGATGGTGAACTCACGGCCTGCCAACAGCATTTTTGCCTCGCCGACCGTTTCGATCTCGTCCGCCGAATCCTGAAACATGTGTGTCAGATGCGCGGGTTCCGAAGGCGCACCGATGGTCACCACGGCCTTCACCTCATCGATCTTTCCGGCCGCCGCGAGAACTGCCGCCCCGCCCAGGCTGTGCCCGATGATTAGGTCCGGTGCGGACAGCACGTCGCGCATATGATCTGCCGCCGCCACAAGGTCCTCAACATTGGAGGAAAAATTAGTATTTGCGAACTCGCCTTCGGAATGGCCGAGGCCGGTAAAGTCGAACCGGACGACCGCAATACCTGTTTCGGTCAGCGCGCGGGCGATCCGTGAGGCCGCATAGATATCCTTGGTGCATGTGAAACAATGGGCAAACAGCGCATAGGCGCGGGGGGGCTGGTCCGGCGCGTCTACTCGGGCGGCCAGCATCTCGCCTGAATGGCCGGGAAATTCGAATTTTTCCGTATTCATTTTTCGGTGCTCCACGGGATTGCGTCACATCAAACGACTTCTTGTGCCGCACGGGTACGATTGTGCCCTTGTGATACCAGTTGAACCAGGCGGACACATAACCATGAACAGAGATGAATGGCACCAATCCGTCGCATTGCCGCGCTCGCTCCCATATCTCGCCAACCGGCTGTTGCCTCTGGTGCGCCAACGCCTCTGGCTCCAGGTCCTGATCGCCATGGCAGCCGGCGTCGGGTTCGGCATTCTGATCGGCCCGACATCGGGGCTCATCGCCCCCGATATTGCCGACGTGATTGGCGCCTGGGTGGCGCTGCCCGGAAAACTATTCCTCCTCGCCATACAGTTCGTGGTCGTCCCGCTCGTTGTCGCCTCGGTCATCCGCGGGATCGCGGCCGGTCAAGGCACACAGGGTCTCGGCGCACTCGGCCTGAAGACCAGCCTGTTCTTCGTCATCTCGACGATCGTTGCCGTCGTGATCGGAATCGGCAGCGCACTTCTGCTCAGGCCCGGCAGCTTTATCGAGCGCTCGGTTCTCGACGCCGCACTCGGCCCGGACGGAGCAACCGCAGCACCGGTGGCGAGCCCCGCAGGTGCGCCCGGCATGTCGGAGATACCGAACCTTATTACCGGCCTGTTCCCCACCGACCCGCTGACGACCTTCACCAGCGGCAACATGCTGCAGATCGTGATTGCCGCCATGATCCTCGGGGTCGCCGTCGTCATGACCGGCGCCGACCAACGTCGACCCCTGCTCGAGCTTCTCGCGTCTGTCCAGGCCGCCTGCATGGTTATCGTCGGCTTCGTGCTTCGGTTCGCACCTCTTGCGGTCTTTGGTCTTCTCGCACAACTGAGCGCCCGCATCGGCCTCTCGGCTCTCATCGGCACCGGGATGTATGTCATCGCGGTGGTGGCGGGGCTTTTTGTCCTGTTCCGGGCCTACTTGCTGGCCGTCCGGGTTCTCGGAGGCCTATCGCCAATCGCGTTTCTGCGCGCCACGCGCGACGTTCTGCTGTTGGCGTTCTCGACATCCAGTTCTGCCGCCGTCATGCCGGCGACGTTGACGGCCACGGAGGAAAAACTGGGCGTGGACGTAAGTATCGCGCGTTTCGTCGTTCCCCTTGGCACGACCATCAATATGGCGGGCACCGCGCTTTATCAGGCCGTCGCGGCACTTTTTCTTGCTCAGGTTTTCGGTGTTGAAATCGGTATCGCGGGCATGGTTCTGATTGTGGTCATGGCGACCGGTGCCGCCATCGGTTCACCCGGCACCCCCGGCGTGGGCATCGTCATTCTCGCCTCGATCCTCACAAGCGTCGGAATCCCCGCTGCGGGCATCGCGATAATTCTCGGCGTTGATCGTCTGCTGGATATGTGCCGGACGGTCGTGAATGTCGCGGGAGACATGGCGGCCAGCGTGGTCATCGATCGCTGGACCGGCACCACATAGTCTGGTGCCGGCGCGGCGGCAACCGCCGACTGAAAAGCGCCATACCATGTCCCTCGGTATCGCCAGACGATTCCTTGCACCTACCTGCCATTGGACTAGACTCACCACATGCAATCAGATGTGGAACAGAGTGACGATATCGTGGGTGAGGTCGATGGCCTGATTTGCGCCTTCCTGCTGGATGGCGAGGGCGGCGGGTCGCCGCTCGACTGGACCGGCGTGCGCGCATGGAAACCCGAAGACGGGTTGCTCTGGGTCCATCTCGACCGCAAGGATCCTGGCACATCAACGTGGATCGAGAATCACAGCGGCATTCCCAGTGCCATCAAACGACCGCTTCTGTCCGAAGACGCCCGCCCGCGTGTCCTGGTGGAACAGGACAGGCTCCTCGTTATCCTCCGCGGGGTAAACCTCAATCCCGACGCCGACCCCGAGGATATGGTGGCGGTGCGTTGCTGGATCGAACCTGATCGAATTGTCACCTTGCGCCATGTTCGACTGATGGCGGTGAACGACATTCGCGAGATGATCGCGCGTGGCGACGGCCCTGCCGACCAGGGCGAGTTTCTGGTGCGATTAACCGATCGTCTGATCGATCGAATGGGCCCGGTCATCTCGGAGATCGACGACACTCTCGACGAGATCGAGGAAACCGTTCAGGAAGATGCGTCGCAGGGGCTGCGCGCACGCCTCGTCCGCACCCGCCGGAGCGCGATTGGCCTGCGTCGCTATCTGGCGCCCCAACGCGACGCCATGTCACGCCTCCAGGCTGAAAAGCTCACCTGGCTCACCGATCTCAACCGCGCATTCCTGCGCGAGATTGCCGACCGGACGACGCGGTATGTCGAAGACCTGGAAGCCGCACGCGAGCGCGCGGCTGCGGTACAGGATGAGTTTAACTACCAGATGTCGGAACGGATGAACCGTACGATGTATGTGCTGACGGTCGTCGCCGCCATTCTCTTGCCCCCCAGCCTTCTGACCGGACTGCTCGGTATCAATGTCGGTGGGTTGCCCGGGGTCGAAAGCCCGGCTGCCTTCTGGATCGTCGCCGCTGCCATCCTCGTGCTCGGTGTGTTTGAATATGTCCTGTTGCGCAAGCTCAAATGGATATGAACCCCTGCTTCAGTGACCGATAGAAAATGAACCGGCTGCTAAACCCCGAAACTCTGAAGTCACTGCTCGCCGATGCACGGATGTGGATCGAGGCCGAGATTTTGACCTTCGCCGCAATCTGGGAACTCGGCGCGATTGCGGTCACGCTTCTTGCCGCGCGGATCATCGCGATTCCCTTCCGCACCTGGCTCGAACCGCAGATCGAGAAAAGCCGTTTCGACGCCAAGATTTCGTTGATCTGGCGGACACTCCTGCCGCTGGTAACGCCCATTATCTGGGTGGTTCTTCTCTGGCTTGCGGTCGCTGTGGCGGACCAGCTCGAATTCCGCGACAAGCTGATGTCGGTCGTAGTCAGTCTTGTAAACGCATGGATCGTGATCCGGCTAATCACCCAGTTCGTTCGCGAAGAAGTCTGGGCGCGGTTCATTGCAATTGTGGTGTGGGTGATCGCCGCGCTCAACATCCTGGGCCTTCTCCAGCCCGCCCTCGACCTGCTCGACGGCATCTCTCTGAGCATCGGCAAGATCCGGATCAGCGCACTCGGTGTGATCGAAGGCCTGTTCTACCTCGTCATGCTGTTGTGGCTGGCAAATCTGGCCGCCAACCTGCTCGAGCGCCGGATCAAGAAACTGCCAAACGTCACGCCGTCGATGCAGGTGCTGTTCACGAAACTCGCAAAGATCCTCTTGGTCATCTTCGCGATTTTCATTGCCGTCAACAGCGTCGGGATCGACCTCACGGCATTGGCGGTATTCGGCGGCGCGCTCGGCGTTGGAATCGGCTTCGGCCTGCAGAAGATCGTGAGCAACTTCATCAGTGGAATCATTTTGCTGATGGACCGCTCCATCAAACCGGGCGATACGATCGGCGTCGCGGGCACCTACGGCTGGATCCAGTCCCTGGGTGCGCGTTACGTCTCGGTCGTCACGCGCGACGGGATCGAACACCTGATCCCGAACGAAGAGCTGATCGTCACGCGTGTCGAAAACTGGTCATTCAGCGGCAAGCGCGTCCGCCTGCGGGTGCCCATCGGCGTGGCGTATGGCTCGGATGTTCACAAGGCGATCGAGCTTTGTGTCGAAGCGACGAAAGACCAGGAACGTATCGTCGGCGATCCCGAGCCCAAATGCCTCCTGAAAGGCTTCGGGGACAGTTCCGTCGATCTGGAAATACGTTTCTGGATTCGCGACCCGGAAGCCGGCGTATCAAATATCAAGAGCGTGGTCTTGCTCCGGGTCTGGGACCTGTTTCACGAGCACGGGATCGAGATTCCCTTCCCGCAGCGCGACCTGCATCTCCGCTCGGTGTCACCGGATGCAAAATCCCTGATCGAGGGTGCAGACACCGCAGACGACCAGAATTCGTAATCTGGCCCCTAGAAAAGCGAACGCACCATCCCGCCGTCGGCGCGGGGCGCACTGCCGTTGATGGCAGACGCCTGAGGTGAACACAGGAACGTCGCAACGGCGGCAATCTCTTCCGGGCGCGCCCAGCGCTGGAGTAGCGATGTTTGCCCCTCCCCCTCGGCGAAATAACCCTTGCTCATTTCTTCAGGTGTCGTGTCCTCGATCTCGGCCATCTGCTGCATGAAGGCCTCCACACCGTCTGTCCATGTCGGGGCAACCTGCAGTGTATTGACCGTGACCCCGGTCTCCCGTGTGCGCTCCGCCAGGCTGCGGGCAATAGACACGAGCGCGGTCTTGGTCATCGCATAATGGGCCATCGACGGGTTGGGTTTCGAGCTCTGGTCCGACCCGATGAACAACACCCGCCCCCAACCGCGCTCCAGCATCGCGGGCATCAGCGCCCGCGACAGACGAACAGCGCTCATCACATTGAGGTCGAACATTGCCTGCCAGTCGGCGTCCTCGATATCGAAGAACTCGTTGACGGTGAACATGCCCGCATTGTTCACCAAAATGTCGATCGCGCCGCCCTCGGTCGCAAACGTCGCGAGGTCCTGCGCGCCCTTTGCCGTCGAAAGATCGGCCGCGAAACCCGCCGCCGACCCGAGGCGGGAAATCTCGGCCACTGCCGCCTCGACACGGCCCGCATCGCGGCCGTTGACAATCACCGACGCGCCTTCCTTTGCCAGCGATTCCGCAATGGCCCGGCCGATCCCCAGGGTCGAGCCCGACACCAGCGCACGTTTACCCGAAAGTCCCAGCTCCATCTCATCCCCCAACGACAATCTGCGGCCGCACCACGCCGGGACGATCCCGGCGCCTGAACCCACCCTGTTATTCGCCCGCACGCGCCAACAATCAAGCCCGCATGTTGGTCGGACATCCGGCCAATCTCTCGCCCGGGCGCTTGCAGGGTCAAGGGCCGGCAGCTACATTCCCGCCAAGCGTACTTTCCCTGGAATCACACACAAAAGGCAGTGAAATGAACGTTCGCGACGGTTTCATAGAAGCGGTCGGCAATACGCCGCTGATCAAGTTGCGTCGGGCCTCGGAAGAGACCGGCTGCACCATCCTGGGAAAGGCCGAATTTCTGAACCCCGCTGGCTCCGTCAAGGACCGCGCCGCGCTCGCGATTGTGAAGGATGCCGAGGCAAAGGGTCTGCTGAAACCGGGCGGTGTTATCGTCGAAGGAACGGCCGGCAACACCGGCATCGGGCTGGCACATGTCGCCAACGCCCGCGGCTACCGGACAGTGATCGTCATTCCCGAGACCCAGACCCAGGAAAAGAAGGATGCGCTTCGCCAGGCCGGCGCCGAGCTCATCGAGGTGCCTGCCGTCCCGTACAAGGATCCCAACAACTACATCAAGCAGTCGGGACGCCTGGCCGACGAGCTCGCCGCCAAGGAAGAAAACGGCGCGATCTGGGCCAACCAGTTCGACAATGTCGCGAACCGACAGGGCCATTTCGACACCACGGGCCCCGAAATCTGGGACCAGACCGAAGGCAAGCTCGACGGCTTCATCTGCGCGGTGGGGACCGGCGGCACCCTTGCCGGCGTCGGGATGTACCTGAAAAGCCGCAATGCAGACGTCAAGATCGGCCTTGCCGACCCGATGGGGGCCGCGATCTACAACTTCTATGCAAATGGTGAGCTGAAATCCGAGGGTTCATCGATTACCGAGGGTATCGGTCAGGGCCGGATTACCGCCAATCTCGAAGGCGCGCCGGTCGATTTCCCGTTCCAGGTCCCCGACGAGGAAGCGCTGCCGGTCATGTACAACCTGATCCGCGAGGAAGGGCTTAGCGTCGGCACCTCGAGCGGCATCAATGTCGCCGGTGCGATCCGCCTGGCCAAGGAACTCGGACCCGGCCATACCATTGTCACCATCCTGTGCGACGGTGCCCATCGCTATGCTTCGAAAATCTTCAACGTGGCGTTTCTCAAGGAAAAGGGTCTGCCGTTCCCGGAATGGCTGGACAAGTGAGCACCACCGCGACGGGCACGGTCTTCCGTGACGACGCCTACACCAAAGAATGCGAGGCCACCATTGTCGCCGTGAATGATTTGGGCGGCATTATTCTCGACAGAACGGTGTTCTATCCGACCGGCGGCGGCCAGCCTGGAGATTCCGGGGTTTTGAAACTTGCCAATGGTGCGAGCGTCAAAATTGCGACCACGGTGAAAGGCCGCGACGAGGACGGCGGCCCGGATGCGATCGTGCATGTTCCCGCAGAAGGACAGGTCTCGCCGGAACCGGGTACCCACGTCTCGGCGAAAATTGATTGGGAACGGCGTCATCGCATGATGCGGGTGCACACTTGCCTGCACCTGCTGTCGGCCGTCATCGAATACCCGGTCACAGGCGGACAGGTGAATGACGGCAAGGGCCGGCTCGATTTCGCAATTCCGGAGAGCAATCTCGACAAGGCCGAAATTACCGCAAAACTGAATGAACTGATCGCCGGCAACCATGGCGTTGAGCAGGACTGGATCAGCGACGATGAACTCGCCGCCCAGCCCGATCTGGTAAAGACCATGAGCGTCAAGCCACCGACCGGCGCGGGTCGGGTCCGATTGATCCGTATTGCGGGCCAGGACCTGCAACCCTGCGGTGGCACCCATGTCGCGAACACGTCCGAGATCGGTGCCGTCACGGTCACCAAAATCGAAAGCAAGGGTCGCCAGAACCGGCGCGTTGCGATCGCACTGAATGACTCGTAACAGAGCGACATAAGGAGAGTTTCTTATGACATATGTAAATGCAGATTCATTGGTCGACACGGCCTGGGTCGCCGATCATATGGATGACCCGAATGTGCGAATTCTCGACGGCTCCTATCACCTCGCCGCGACAGGCCGCGACGGCAAGGCCGAGTATCGCGAGGCGCACATCCCGGGCACCCTCCATTTCGACATCGATACGATATGCGACCCCAACCCGACTCCTTCCCCTCATATGTTTCCGAGCGCGGCGGACTTTGCGGCGGCTGTCGGAGCCATGGGCATTTCCAATGATACGCGGGTGATCATCTACGATGCCGACGGGCTGTTTAGTGCGCCGCGTGTGTGGTGGATGTTCCGGGTCTTCGGACATGAGAACGTCGCCGTGATGGCCGGTGGATTCCGCAATTGGCAGGCCGATGGGCGCCCCGTCACGACGGATATTCCGACATTTGCCACCGCCAGCTTCAATGCGGAACTGGATGCAACGAACCTTCGCTCGATCGAACAAATTCAAGCCAATCTCAACAGCAAAACAGACCTCGTGCTGGATGCCCGCGCCGCCAATCGGTTCGACGGAAGCCAGCCCGAGGCGCGGCCCGGTGTCGAACCCGGCCACATCCCGGGTTCGACCAACCTGCCCTACGCCGAAATTATCGACGCTGAAGCCGGCACCTTCCGCGATGCCGACACACTGCGCGCCGCGTTCGACCGGGCTGGCGTCGATGGCTCTCGCACCGTGGCGACGACCTGCGGGTCCGGCGTCACCGCCTGCATCCTGGGCCTCGGCATGCATCTGATCGGCCGGGATAATTGGGCCCTCTACGACGGGTCCTGGACCGAATGGGGCAGCAATGAAGACACCGTAAAGGAAAAGGGCTCCGCATGACCAAGAAGGACAATGTTCACCTGGAGACGCTGCTTGCCAGCGGCGGGCGCGACCCGGAGAACAATTACGGGATCGTCAATCCGCCGGTCTATCACGCCTCCACGGTAACCAGCCCGACCCTGGCCGAGTGGCGTGCGCGCGATTTCACCAAGCACA
Source organism: Alphaproteobacteria bacterium (assembly GCA_039980135.1). Classification (NCBI taxonomy): domain Bacteria; kingdom Pseudomonadati; phylum Pseudomonadota; class Alphaproteobacteria; species Alphaproteobacteria bacterium. The sequence continues at coordinate 31,086 of JBDXCV010000013.1, read as the reverse complement.
TCACCTATGGGCGCATGGGCACACCGACCCAGAAGTCGCTCGAGCAGGCCGTGGCACTTGTCGAGGGTGGCGATCATGCGATTGCCGTGTCTTCCGGGCTCGCGTCCATCACCACGGCGATCTCCGCATTTGTCGAAGCGGGCGATCATGTACTTGTCTCGGACAGCGCGTATTTCCCGACCCGCAATTTTTGCAACAACATCCTGGCGAAATTTGGCGTCGAGACCACCTACTACGATCCACTCATCGGTGCCGGCATCGCCGACCTGTTGCAGGACAACACCAAGGTCGTGCTGACCGAAGCCCCCGGCTCCCAGACATTCGAGGTCCAGGATATTCCGGCGATTTCCGCCGCCGCCCATGCACGCGGTGCGGTCGTCATCAACGACAACACCTGGGGCACCCCGCTGAACTTCCGCTCGTTCGAGAAAGGCGTCGATGTCTCCGTGCATGCCGCGACCAAATACATCGTCGGCCATTCCGACGCGATGCTCGGCATCATCGTCACGACGGCGGAACATTACGAAAAAATCTTGATGAACTTCCGCTACTGGGGTCAGCACGCCGCGCCGGACGATTGCTATCTCGGGCTGCGCGGCCTGCGCACCATGGCGGTGCGCCTGCGCCAGCATGAAGAGAGTGCACTCAAGGTTGCCAACTGGCTCCAAACGCGTCCGGAAGTTACCCGCGTGCTGTTCCCGGCCCTGCCCGACGACCCTGGCCACGAACTCTGGAAGCGGGATTTCGAGGGCGCATGTGGCCTGTTCGGCCTGACCCTCGACAAGCATCACGACGATGCGGCACTGGCGGCCATGCTCGACGGCATGGAACTCTTCGCGATGGGCGCCAGTTGGGGTGGCTATGAGTCACTGATCCTCCCCTCGAAACCGATCCGGACTGCAACCGAATGGGAATCGACCGGGACCTTGCTCCGGCTGCATGTGGGCCTCGAACACCCCGACGATCTGATTGCGGATCTGGAAGCCGGCCTCGACCGTCTGGCGGCGGCCGCCGGATGAACGACGGCCATTCGACACAGGATCTCTCCGCCCAACTCTCCATCCTCTATGGAGCGTACCGTCACGCGGCAAAGGACGAGCCTCTCGCAAACCATGTTCAGACAATCTCCGACGAAATCACCCGGATGCTGGACCGCGGCGACATCACGCTCTCGGAAATCGGAGCCGCGATCGATAGCCTGACCCGCGATGCGTTTCAAATTCGCGCCGATCGCCTGGGTGACTATCTCGGCGAGATACAGCCGGAAGAAAACACTTCGCGCCTGCACACCCTGTTCGAGGCGATGGTCCGGGATCGTGAGGGTCGCACCGTCCCGTTCGACGAATTCAGAAAACGTGTCGAGCGCGCCACGTTCGGCATCGTCTTTACCGCACATCCGACATTTTCCATGTCGCGCGAGGCCATGTCCGCGCTGGCCGATCTCGCCGGCAACCGGGACACGCAAGAGCACACGGTCCAGCAACTGTCCGACGGCGGATTGTTCGGCCCGCCCGAACCCATCGACTTGCGCCTCGAAGAAGATTTCGCCGCGCGAGCGATCGCGAACGCCCGTCACGCCCGCGGCCGGATTCACGCCATTATTCTCGACGTGGCCCGCACAGCCTATCCCGACGAATGGCGCGAACTCGTGCCCGAGATCGCGACCCTCGCCAGTTGGGTAGGCTATGACCTCGATGGTCGCGCCGACATCGGGTGGTCCGATACCATGTCCGCGCGTCTTCGAAGCGAGCTCGACCAGGTGGATTTCCTGATCGACCGGACCAACGCCATCAATCACGAAATCTCGAATTCCGCCGATCCGGGTGACGAATTCCGCGCCCAGATCGAACTGGTGGCAGCACGCCTTGGCGGACTGCACGATCTGATCATCGCCGATCTGGATATCCTCAACGCGGATGCAATGGACGGCGACGCGGTCCAGCGCTTCAACCGCCATATCGCGTCGCGGAGCGAAACACGCCAGACGAGCGCGGTATCTCTACTCACACCCCTCGACCGCGCCGTGGTCATCGCACCCGACGCATTGTCCGGTTCGGTCGCCATTCTGCGCGCGCTCGTTGCCACCAGCGGTCTCGGCGCCGCACACGTACATCTCCGCCTGAACGCATCCCAGCTGGTCAACGCGATCCGGCGGGATGTGGGTCTCGAACATTCACCGAATGTCTCGGCCACGCGGCGCTCACACATGCGCGCACTTAACGAACTGATCGCCGATACAACGCCCGTCACCAGCAACTTCGGCGATGTCGTTTCGGAATCCGCGTCGGCGCGGCGACTGTTCATGATCGCCTCGCAGATCCTCAAGCATATCGATTCCGAGACCCCCATCCGGTTGCTCATCGCCGAATGTGAATCACCGTTCGAAGTCCTTACGGCGCTGTACTTCGCGCGCCTGTTTGGCATCGAAGACAGGCTCGACATCTCCCCCCTGTTTGAAACACCTCACGCGCTCGAACACGGTCACGACATGATCGCCGAGCTCGTCGAGAACAAACATTATCGGACCTATATCCAGTCTCGAAAACGCCTGTGCGTACAGACCGGATTCTCCGACGCAGGCCGCTTCATGGGGCAGATCGCGGCCTCGCTGGCCATCGAAAGGTTCCGCATCAAGCTCGCGGACGCGCTCGCCCATGCCGGATTAACGGATATCGAGGTCGTCATCTTCGACACCCATGGCGAGTCCGTCGGTCGCGGCGCCCACCCGGCCTCGTTCGCCGACCGCCTCGACTATGTCGACACCCCATTCAGCCGGTCCGTTTTCGCCAACGCCGGCCTCAACTCCAAGCAGGAACTCAGTTTTCAGGGCGGCGATGGATATGTCTTCTTCGTAAATCCGGATATCGCCTTCGCGACACTCAGCCGCCTGGTTGAACAGCGGTTCGATACCGGAGGGCCAGCAAAAGCGACCGAAGACCGTTTCTATGCGGATACAGACTTTTCGCTCGAGTTTTTCCTCGCGGTGAAGAATTTCCACGACCGTTTGGTCGAGGATCCGGACTACGCCGCTCTCCTCGGCACCTTCGCGACCAATCTGCTCCCCACCTCCGGATCCCGCCCGACGAAACGCGCCCATGAAGGCCAGCGGCCCGCCGATTCCGCACATCCCTCGCAGATCCGGGCCATCCCCAACAATGGAATCCTGCAGCAGCTCGGCTATCTCGCAAATTCCGTCGGCGGCCTCGGGGGCGCGATCAATATCGATCCGGAACGGTTTCACGCAGTTTACGAGCAGTCATCTCGTCTGCGGAGCCTCGTGGACCTCGCCCACCGGGCCGACAGCTATGGTTCGCTCGACGCCTTCCGTGCCTATGTCGGCCTCTTCGACCCCGTGGCATGGCTGTTGCGCGCGCAGGCCAGCGGCGACCCGAGCCTTCGCGAACCGATGGAAAGTCTGGCGGGGACACTCCAGCGCAACCGGCGCCACGAACGGCTGAACCGGATGCTCCGCCTTTTCCTGCAAGACAGCATTGCGCGCCGGACGGCCTTCGATGAACTCGGTCTGGGCGACAGGGCGGCGAACACGACAACCCCGGACTCCGACGCGACACTGGATCTGTTGCACGCCATCCGCGTGGCGTTGATCGGTCACATGTTCCGTCTTGTTACCCGCGTACCGCGGTTCAGCCGGGAACCGAATGTCACGATCGACGATATCGTTGCCGAATTGCTGCAACTCGGAATTCCGGACGCGCTTGTCATTCTCGAACGCGCCTTTCCGATTCCCACAACGCAGCGACCGGCAGAGGACTACGGGGAACCATCCTCCTACGCGCAGCTTAGCCGCGAAGGCTATATCGACGAGCACATCACGATCTTCAAGCCGCTGCGCGAGTCCTATGCGCTGATCCAGAATATCAGCACGGGCATCACGCATGCCTGCGGTGCGATCGGTTAGACCCGTCTAGGGAGTCGGCGGCTCCCCGGGCGCGGATTCCCCCTTCAAGCGGGGCGTCCAGCCCGACAGCAGACGGGCAACGACGATCGGCGTGACCAGCGATGTCGTCAGGCTGACCAACACTATCCCCGCAAACAATTCGGGCGGCATCGCCCAGTCTCCCAATCGGCGTCCTTCGAAGGCGATAACCAACGCGATTTCTGCGCGCGGCACCATGCTCACCCCGAGAATGAGCCCGCCCATCAGGCTCGTCATCGACAGCGCCGGTATGACGGTTCCCGCAACCTTGCCGAAGACCCCCGCCACGAGGAGCGGCGCGCCGATTGCCAGCCCGGCGATCAAAAGGCCGGGCTCGAACAAGAGGCCGATGCTTACGAAGAAGAAGGGCGAGAAGAAATCATAGAGCGGCGAGAAGGCCTCATCGACCTGTGGCGCGGCCTTCTCGCGGCTGAAGATCAGCCCGGCAAACAGCGCCCCGACGGCCAACGAAAACCCGAGCCACCCCGCCACGGCAGCAATGACAAGCACCATACCCGCAATCGGGAGCATCGGGCTCGGGCTTGGCTCGAGGCGCTCGAAAAAGGCGGTAAGCGGCCGCTCCAGATAGTAGGCGAAAATGATACAGACCGCCGCGAAACCGGCGATCTTGACCAGCACACCGAACCCCGCCTGACCTAGTGCACCAACGACGTCGCCGTTCCCCAAAAAAAGGATCGGCGCGATCGAGATCAACAGGATCATCAGGACAACACCGGAGACGTCATCCAGCTCGGCGACATCTGTCAGCAATGCGCCCGACGGTGTGTGCAGGCGTCCGGCCTCACGCCAGACACCCAGGCAAATACCGAGGCTGGTGGCCGTAAGGGCGACGCCGGCAAAAAGACTGGGAATTAGCGGAATCCCGAGCAGATAGTAGGCCGTGGCAAACCCCGCCAGCCCGCTGGCGGCGACATTCCCGATCCAGACCCAGGCGGCCCGGCGAAACTGCTGCAGCATGTCGCGCGCATCCGCTTCCAGACCCACGCGAAACAACAACGTGACGACTCCGATGCCCCCAAGAAATTCGTAGACGGCGATCACCTCGCCAGACAGCAGATCGCCATTCACATCCAGGAACCGGACCGCCACGCCGAGCAGCATATAGGCGACCAGCGCCGGCACACCGATCCGGCGGCAAACACCACGCAGAATCATCGCCGCGACCACGGTCGCGCCGATCAAAAGGATCAACAGCGGTAAATTCTCGATGGATCCGTTCACCCCAGCAACGCTCCATTGCCGCGCATGATTGACGGCGCCGGCGCGACTCTACCCCCGCCCGTGCGGCACGCACGGGTCGATTGCCGGGCCCAGCGGAACGACGCCGCTCGGGTTGCGCTGCGGGCTCTTCGAGTAATAACCGCGTTTGTAGACGTCGAGGTCGACCGTGTCGGCGATCCCCGGCATCTGGTAGATCTCGCGCGTGTAGGCCCAGAGGTTCGGATAGTCGATCAGGCGCCGCAAATTGCACTTGAACGCACCGTAATAGGCAACGTCGAACCGGATCATCGTCGGGAACAGACGGACATCGGCCTCCGTAAACTGATCTCCGCACAGGTAACGGTTATGGGCCAAATGGGCATCGAGCTTGTCCATGGTCGCGAAAACATCGCGAACCGCGCCCTCGTAGGCATCCTGGGCGATCGAAAAACCGGCGCGATATACGCCATTGTTGATCGTCTGATAAATCAGCTCGTTCCATTCTTCGATCTGGTCGGCCAACGCGTCGGGATACAGGTCGCGTTCATTGTTCGAGAATGCATCGAATGCACCATTGAACATCCGGATGATTTCAGCGGATTCATTGCTGACGATGCTTTCGCTCTCCCGATCCCACAACACCGGGACCGTGACACGGGTCGTGGCCTGCGGGTCGGATGCCGTATAGACCTGATGCAGCGCCGACATGCCGAGCACGTTATCGACATGGTCGTCGTCGAAGTACCAGCCCTGGTCATTTCGGCGCGGGACGGTCTTGTCGAGGGTGATGACGTCTTCCAGGCCCTTGAACGTACGCGTCAGAAGGGTGCGATGCGCCCAGGGACAGTTCATCGCAATGTAGAGATGGTAGCGACCGCGTTCCGGTACGTAGCCGCCCTCGCCGCTCGGTCCCGGCGCACCGTCGGCGGTTACCCAGTTGCGGAACGAGGAATCGGTGCGTTTGAAGGCGCCGCTCTTGTCGGTCTTGTTTTTGGTTTCGTTCTCTTCAACCCATTGACCGTCGACCAGCATCGCCATTGTGCAATTCCCTTTATCTGTATTTCTGTAAACTAGGTGAAAATCCCTGAACAGCAAGCCATGATGGCATTTCATCCGCTGGAATCGGGTGTACTCCGCAAGGTGCGGGTGATTGACGATGACGATACACCGGCACACGCGGTAGACACAAAACGATGCTGTTCAACTCCTACCTATTCATCTTTGTGTTCCTGCCGATTGTGCTGGCTGGCGCAGTGTTGCTGTCGCGAATTGCGCGGCGCGATGCGTTGCTGGTGTGGCTGCTGCTGTCATCCTTCGTCTTCTATGCCCATTGGAACGCGAATTTCCTGATCCTTTTGATCGGATCGATCGTCATCAACTATGTCCTGGCGCAGCGCATCCGCGCCGCCGGATCGACCCGCGTCGGCGGCCGACTGCTGCTCCTTGGAATCGCCGGCAACCTCGCCACCATCGCCTATTTCAAATACGCAAATTTCTTTCTGGAGAACGTCTCGCAGGTCACGGGATCGGCGTTTGAATGGACCCGGATCGTACTGCCGATCGCGATCTCGTTTTTCACGTTTCAGCAGATCGCCTATCTCGTGGACAGCCGCCGCGGCCAGGTCCAGCCTCACCGGTTCATTGAATATGCGCTGTTCGTTGCCTTTTTCCCGCAGCTGATCGCCGGCCCCATCGTGCACCACAGCGAAATGCTGGGCCAACTCAAGCGGCTGGCCGGACCGCGCGCGGCGAACATTGCCATCGGGGCCACGATCTTTGTGATCGGGCTGAGCAAGAAGGTGCTTATCGCGGACCCTCTGGGCTCCTTCGGGGGCCCCGTTTTCGCCGCAGCGGATGCGGGTGCGCCGATCTCCTTCCTCGCCGCATGGGCCGGCGCGTTGTCATTCACTTTTCAGCTCTATTTCGATTTTTCCGGTTATTCGGACATGGCCATCGGACTTGCCCGCTTGTTCGGCGTCCGCCTGCCCCTGAATTTCGCGTCTCCCTACAAAGCCACCAGCATCATCGAATTCTGGCGGACCTGGCACATAACCCTGTCGCGATTTCTGCGGGACTATCTCTATTTTCCGCTCGGCGGGAATCGGCGTGGGCCGGCGCGACGCTACATCAACCTGCTCATCACGATGTTGCTCGGCGGTCTCTGGCACGGGGCGGGCTGGGGATTCATTCTTTGGGGCGGCCTGCACGGCATTTTTCTCATCGTCAATCACGCGTGGCGGAAACTGCGTGGCGGTCGGTCGGTGGAGACGGCATATGGCCGACTTGCCTGCTGGGCTTTGAGCTTCCTGGCGGTGATCTTCGCCTGGGTGTTTTTCCGCGCCGATACCACCGATGGCGCATTTACGATTGTCACGGCGATGATCGCTGTCGACACCGCCACATCGCTCGCGACGGACGGACTTACCTTCGGCTGGGAACAGGCCGGTTATCTGGGGGTGGCCGCCGTCATCGCGCTGGGTCTGCCGAACACGCAAGAATTGATGTCGAAATACCGACCCGCGCTAAACTTCAATCGATACGCAACGGGACCCGCGCTTCTCGCGCTGCGGTGGCGGCCCAGTCTAGTGTGGGGCTTGGCATTTGTCGCCACGCTGGTACTGGGGATTTTCGCGATCGCCGAACCCACTGAATTTCTCTACTTCGAGTTCTAGATGCGCCTTACGATCTTCCAACGATGGGTGGCCCTTTACGTCCTGCTTCCGCTGGTCGCGTTTCTTCCGGTGATGGTGCTGCTGCTGAGCATATTGGGAGACGCCTTCTTCGACCCGAATGCGGGCAAACGCTCGGGCCGTCTGGCACATAATCCGGAACTCATTTTCGCCGGCGACAGCCGAAGTGAGCGCGGGTTCGACCCGGCGACGGCCGAGAAAATTCTCGGCTGGCCCGTCGGCAAGGCCAGTAATATAGGTGTCGGTGCGGGCGATCCGCCCGAAGTGCTACAGACCGTCCTCGCCTACCCCGACCATTTTGCCGACGCCACTGTGATTATCAGCATGTCCCCATTCATGCTGAACAACGGCCTCAAACAAGGGGGGTATTACACATACGCGATGATGGCCGAGACAAACCCGGTTCGGCTTCTGATCGAGTTTTTACCCGACAACCCTTCGATGCTGTTCGACTATGTCGCCGACCAGATACGCCTGCAGGCTGCCGGTCGGCCACGGCCACACAAGCTGCGCGACTTGAGCGGCGAGCCCATAACCGAGGACCGCTACAAGGCCGTCGAACGGAAGTTCAACCGGGCGGTCCCGAGGCTGGACGGCCGCTGGTACACCAACTGGCGCATTGATGGGCCGCGAAAAGATGTGGTCGAGCAGTCACTTGCCGAACTGCGCGACCGTGTCGGGCGCCTGATTGTGGTCCATGGCCCGTACGCGGCCACCTACATGGAATCGGCGAAATCCTCGGACGCCCCCGACGCGCGTGCCATCCGCGAATTCGACGACACGATGGCCGCCATCGCGGCCCGGGTCGGCGTTACCTACAAATCCTACGCGTTCGATGACACCTGGACGGATGAGGACTTCTACGATGCGTCGCACCTCAACCATCTGGGGTCCAAGCGATTCACCGCGCATGTGGTGAAGGAACTGGTTCTCGGCAATTAGGCACCACCGTGCCGAACGGAAATACCTAGAACCGAAAGTAGATGAACGGCGAACTATCAAGCGGCAGTAACACGAGCATCAAGGCAAACGCCGCACCCGCGATCATGCCGTAGACGAAGGGTGCCCCCGGCTGCAACTTGCGCAGCCTTTCGACCTTCGCGCCGGCCATCGTGTCGACCAGCACCGGCAGCAGGACCACGACGAGCATCCAGACCGGATAGCCACGCTCGCCGTCCGATATGCCAAATCCGAACATCTTGGAAACGAAGAAGGTCGTATCCGCCAATGTATCGGCGCGGAACGGGATCCAGAGAAAGAACACCCATAACTGCGTGATCGCGAGCCCAAGAACCAGACGCGTAACAGGCGAGCCCCACGCTATTCCGCTCAGCAGAGGGATGTGTTTCCGGAAACGAAAGCCCACGATTGCGACCCCGTGGAGGACACCCCACAGGACGAAATTCCACGAGGCACCGTGCCAGATGCCGCCGAGGATCATGGTGACCATGGCGGCATACACGAAGCGCCATGCGCCACGCCGGCTCCCACCGAGGGGGATATAGAGATAATCGCGCAGCCATGTGGAGAGCGAAATATGCCAGCGCTGCCAGAAGTCGCGGATATTCCGGGCGATGTAGGGATAGTTGAAGTTGCGTGGTAGCTCGAACCCCAGCATCAGCGCCACCCCGATCGCCATCCAGGAATAGCCTGCAAAATCGAAGTAGATCTGGCTGTGGAAAGCCAATGCCGCGACCCAAAGCGAAAGCCGTGACCATTCCGCCGGGTCCGCATAGACCGGGTCCACCACGAGCGCCAGATTGTCGGCGATTGCGGCCTTGTAGCAAAAGCCCAGCAGGAAGACCGCCGCACCATGAATGAAACCGTCCCAATTCAGGGTTTTGGTTTCGGCAAGCTGAGGCATGAAGTCCGTGGACCGGACGATCGGGCCCGCGACCAGTTGCGGGAAGAATGCAATGTAGAGCGCGACATCGAGCGGGTTGGACGACATACGCGTGTCGCCGCGCCCGACATCGACGATGTAGCTGATCGCCTGGAATGTGAAGAAGCTGATCCCCACCGGCAGCAGAATGTCCGGGATCGGCAAATCCGGGCCTTCAAACAGAACCCCTATAACCGCCGACAGGCTCTCAAATACGAACCCGAAATACTTGAAGAAGAACAGGCTTGCGAGCTCGAGACCGACGGCTATCAACAGAATCTTGCGTCGTCTTTGAGCGCCCTCGGACTTTGCGAGAAGCTTGGCTGCGACATAGGCAACGGCCGTCGCATAGATAATCAGCGTCAGGAACCGATAATCCCACGCGGCATAGAACAGATAACTCATCACCAGCAGGAAATGGTGGCGATGGTCCGTCCGGCCTAACAGCCAATAGACTGCAAAACAGAATATGAAGAAAACGGCGAATCTGGCATCGGTAAACAGCATCGCGAGCGCCGTAATCCATCCATTGGTGTAATCGGGTAGACTAAAGGCACACCCGCAAAGAGATTCAGTTCGTGAACAATATAGAGATCATTCTGCTGTTCGGCGCCATCACTCTTGTGGCGATTCAGGTATTGCGCACGCGGCTACCGACAAAGGCGCAATCCTTTCAGCTCCTGGCGGGGAGCGTCGTCGGGTTCATTGTCTTTGTAGGCCTCACGGACGTGACAGCCTGGGGACTGGGCCTCGTGCGCGCCACACATGTTGACGAAGTTACGGCGGAACTCCGACGGAACCCATCGGAGAAACGGCTCGACGTCCTGATTATCGGTTCGAGTCGCTCGGCCAACGCCATCGATGATGATCGGCTCGAAGCGGCACTGGAAAAGGCCGGCTTCCCCTACGATGTGCGGTTTATCGCGGCCGGCGGCTTCTTCGCGTTCGAACATGATGCGTTCCTCAAGGAATATCTTCGAGAGACCGACCGCATCCCGATTGCCGTCCTGTTTGAGGTTTCGACAGAAGCCAAGATTGAGTTCGGTGCAAACAAGGAAAACAAGGCCAGCGGGATTCGCTTCATGAATGGTGATCATGCCTGGCTGGCCTTCGAACATTTGATGGAGTCGAACCGCCCCGCGCGCCACAAGATCCACGATTTACAAACCTATGCCCGCCACGTTTTCTACCGGATATTCAATATCGGGTTCGCCGGCCACGCCAAACACCGTGATTCCCTTCGGGTGCGAAACGCTTATCAACCATTCGATACGCCGAGCCGCGGATTCGATGCGGAAAAAGTCCCAAGCATATCCCGCAAGGATTTCCCGGTGCTCGTGGCCAAGGCCGATGTCCTTGACGCGACCCTGCGCTGGCGCGAACGACAGGCCGCAGCTCTCCCGAAACTCGGCATCAAGCACGCGTTGTATTTCACGCCGCCGATCCTCGACGCCTTCCGGCGCGCCCATCAAGCCGCCATTTGCGAACGAACGCCCGCCATCCGATGCATCGAATATTCGGATTCAAACCTGCCGGAACAACTGACCGAAGAGCACTGGCACGATCCCGGGCATGTCTTGCGGACCGGGGCCGAGATTTACACCGACTGGCTCGCAGAACAGCTCATCCAGAAGCTGGCCGGCGCCTAATACCACTCACCCACACACCCCATCGGGTGCTCGCCATGCGCCCATCAGCATGGACTCCTGCGGGCACTTGGACATAATTCGTCGCAAAGCGCATACGCATAAAAACCAATAAACATATGCTGCGGCGATGGGGGATTTGATTTGAGCCTGAAGAAAGCCTGCGCCATCGCCGGGGTTGCGGAATCCCGCCTCGGCGTCGTCCCGGATTCCACCGTTCTCACGCTGCAGGCCGAGGCCTTCGCCGCGGCGCTGGCCGACGCCGGGCTGGAAAAGTCCGATGTGGACGGGATTCTGGTCTCGGGCGCGTGGGGCCGCCTGCCCCAGCTCCAGATCGCGGAGTATTTGGGCGTACAACCCAGCTATGCCGACAGCACCTCGGTCGGCGGCGCCTCTTTCGAGTTTCACCTGGGCCATGCCGCCGCGGCGATCCAGGCGGGGCTCTGCAAGGTCGCGGTGATCCTCTACGGCAGCACCCAGCGCTCCAAACAGGACAAGTACATCTTCCAGATCCGCAACGACCTCGGATACCAGTATGAGGCCCCCTACGGCCTGCCGACACCGGTTGGTGCCTACGCGCTGGCAGCCTCGCGGCACTTCGCCGAGTACGGCACGACATCCGAACAGCTCGCCGATCTCGCCGTCTCCACCCGTGCCTGGGCCGGTCTTAATCCCAAGGCCTACCGGCGCGATCCTCTGACCCGTGACGAGGTGCTGGATTCCGGGATGATCGCCAGCCCCCTGCACCGCCTGGATTGCTGCCTGTTTACCGACGGCGGCGGTGCGGTGGTGGTAGTTAGCCCCGACGTCGCCAGAACTCTCGACAAACCGCCGGTCTGGCTGCTCGGCCAGGGTGAATCCCTGTCCCACGCGCAGATTTCGGAAATGCCGGACCTCACGGTCACCCCGGCGGCGAAATCGGGCAAACGCGCCTTCGCCATGGCCGGCGTGACCCATGACCAGATTGACGTCACCGAGATCTACGACAGCTTCACCATTACGGTGCTGCTGACGCTTGAATCCCTGGGCTTCTGCAAGCCGGGCGAAGGTGGCGCGTTCCTGGCGAACGGCCGGACTGGCCCCGGCGGCGAATTTCCGCTGAACACCAACGGCGGCGGGCTTTCCTACTGCCATCCGGGGCAATACGGCATCTTCCTGATTATCGAGGCCGTCCGCCAACTGCGTGGCGAATGCGACGCACGCCAGGTCGCCGACGCGGTGATCGCATTGATCAGCGGTACGGGCGGTGTCCTGTCTTCGAACTCGACCTGTATTCTGGGTGTGGAGTAGCGATATGGCCAACGAGACCCAACCCATCGATCCAGACGGCGATCCCTATTGGGCAGGCGCCGCCGAAGGTGAGCTCCGCTATCGCAAATGCGGGGCGTGCGAGGCGTCGATCTTTTATCCTCGCGCCATCTGCCCGGCATGCGGCGCACCCGACCCGGCCTGGGCAGTGTCCAAGGGTGCGGGTAGCATTTATGCCTGCACGACCGTGCATCGCGCCCCGCCGGCCTTCGCAGATAACGCGCCCTACACCGTCCTGCTCGTCGATCTGGACGAAGGTTTCCGGATGATGGGCGGGCTCGCCGGAGATGCAAATGTTGCCGTGGGTGACCGGGTCACCGTAACCTTCCGGGAAGGCCCCGACGGTCGCCCTGCTCCGTATTTCACTCCTGCCTAGTCGGAACCATGAAAAACAAGAAAGCCGAAACCCTCGAAGATGCGGTCAGCCGGGTACCCGACGGCGCGACCCTGCTCATCGGCGGCTTCGGTCAACCGGGCGTGCCCGAAATCCTGATCGACGGGGTCTGCGACCTCAATCGCCGCGACCTCACCATCGTCACCAACAACGCCGGCACCGGCCACAGCGGCATCGCGCGGTTGTTCGAGGAAGGCTGTGTGGCAAAGCTGATCTGCAGCTTCCCCTGGGCCAAGGAGTCCTTTGTTTTCAAGGAACTATACGACGCCGGCAAGATCGAACTCGAGATCGTACCCCAGGGCACTTTGGCCGAACGCATGCGCACGGCGGGTGCCGGTCTCGGCGGATTCCTGACCCCGACCGGCGTCGGCACCGACCTGGCCGACGGCAAGCAAACCATGAATGTCGACGGCAAGGATTACGTGCTGGAAAAGCCGCTGGTTGGCGATTTCGCGTTGATCAAGGCCTACAGGGTCGATCCACGCGGCAACCTGATCTACCGCAAGACCGGCCGGAACTTTAACCCGATCATGGCCATGGCCGCCGCCCACACCATCGTCGAAGTCCAGGAAGATGTCGAAATCGACGATCTCGACCCGGAGGTCATCGTGACACCCGGGGTTTTCGTGGATACCTACTATGTCACCGGCTGGTACGAGATCGGCAAGGAGCGGAACGCATCATGAGCGACGAACAGACAAACCTGCTGACCCGACTACAAATCGCCGCCCGCGCGGCCCAGGACATGGAAGACGGCTGGCTGGTCAATCTCGGCATCGGCATGCCGACCATGATCCCCGCTTTCATTCCCGGCGATCGCGACGTGATGTTCCATTCCGAGAACGGCCTGATCGGCATGGGGCCGCCCCCTGCCGAGGGCGAAGCGGACCAGGACCTGATCAGCGCCGGCAAGGAGTTGGTGACCATGGTCCCCGGCGGCGCCTTCACACACCATGCCGATAGTTTTGCGATTGCCCGCGGCGGGCGGCTCGATTGCGCGGTTCTCGGCGCGTTTCAGGTGGCCGCGAACGGCGATCTCTGCAACTGGCGCCTGCCCAACCAGACCTCGGGCAGCGTCGGCGGTGCCATGGACATCGCGGCGGGTTCCAAGCGGGTGTTCGCCATGATGACCCACACGGCGCGCGACGGCGCGGCGAAGATCGTCGCCGAGCGAACCTATCCCCTCACAGCCGGCAGCGTAGTGACGCGGATATTCACGGATATGGCGGTGATTTCCGTGACCGACGCGGGCCTGGTGCTCGACGAGGTCGCACCGGGGCTCACCGCCGCCGAGGTCCAGGCCGTGACCGACGCGCCGCTGATCATGAATTCCGTTGGTACCATCGCGATCGCCGCCTAGCGCGGACGGGGGCAGTCACATGAACGAACTGACAGACATCACCGGCCAGGTCGCCGTCGTCACCGGCGGCACCGCAGGCATGGGCGAAGCCGCCGCCGTGCGGTTCGGCGCCGAGGGGGCGAAAGTCGCCGTGATCGGCCGCACCCGCGAGAAAGGCCATGCCGTCGTCAAGCGAATCACCCATGCCGGCGGCGAGGCCATGTTCGTCAAGGCCGAATGCGCCGACGAGGGCGAGGTCAAGGCCGCCGCCAAGACAATCCTCGACACGTGGGGCCGCGCGGATATCCTCGTGAACACGGCGGGCGGGTTCATCAACGTCCCGCCGCTCGAGGAAATCACCCTGGATGCGATGCATCACAGTTTCGACTGGAACGTGATCGCAAAATTTCTGATCACCCGGGAACTGGCGCCGGCCATGAAGGCCAACAAGTATGGCCGGATCGTCAACATCTCCTCGCTCGCGGGTCGCACGGCGCGTGGCGGTGCCATTGAGTACGCCACGACCGAAGCCGGGATCATCGGCCTGACCCGCCGCCTGGCGACGGAACTCACGCCCCATGGCATCACCGTGAACGCGATCGCGCCGGGACTGGTGCGGACCCCGCGGGTCGAGCGCCACCCGGCGGAGGTTCTTGAAGCGCGTGGCAAGGCGACCCCGGCCGGCCGCCTCGGCACACCGGAGGAACTGGCGCACGCCATCTGGTATTTCTGCACACCGGGCGCGGCCTTTACGACAGGCGCGGTGCTCGACGTGAACGGCGGCGCGTGGATGGGTTAGCCGAACCGCAACCGTCATACCCGGGCTTGACCCGGGTATCTTTCCCGACGATGCCAGAGATACGCGGATCAAGTCCGCGCATGACGGTGAAAAGAAGATGGCCTATATCCGGAAGAAACCCGCCGCCGTGTCGTGGAAGAAGGCGCGTTGCTCGGCCTCGCTTCGCGGCGCCAGGATCTGCTTACAGGCGCCCACCAGATCGTCGTACTTCGCCCACAACTTCTCCAGCGGGAAGTTGCTGCCGTAGAAGCAGCGATCCGCCCCGAAACGATCAAGCACGTGATCCAGCATGATCCGCATATGGTCGACATCGCATTTGGCGGTGAAGAAGTTCAGGCCCGAACATTTGATCCAGACATTTGACATGGGCACGAGATACTCCAGCCCTTCCTTCCACGCATTGACGGTCGCGTCGTCGTCGGACGTCAGCATCCCGCCATGCACCAGACAGAAGTTTGTCTCCGGGTGATTTCGCACCAGTTCGGCGAAATGCACGAATTGGTGAGAGAAGCCCTGAAGTTCGAAGGTCATGCCGTGGTTCTTGAGCAGCGCTATCGAACTCTGGAATGCATCGGTCAGGCACAGGTCGGGCCGATCGGTGCGGCAGCGCAGCGGATCGCCTTCCCAGAAATGGAGCTGATGACGCACGCCGCGGGTGTTGGCGTATTCGGCATGCCCCGCCAGCACTTCCTCGATATTCGGGTCGGTCATGATGGCGTGGCCGACGATGGCGTGGGGAAAGCCCGTTCGGTTGGCCTCCGACTGCAGCCAGGCCGTCTCCTCGACGGGTTTGGCCGGATCGTAATTGGCCTGCACATGCACCGATTTGACGACATTGTTTTCGCCGAAATCTTCCAGCATGTCCTCGACCATATAGTCCTGCCGCAGGTCGCTGTAGTCGACTTTGTACATCTTGGGGGTCATCGGCGCGGCCAGCCACGGGTATTTCTGCCAGTGCCAGAGATGATGGTGGCTGTCGATGATAGGGCCTGAATACATCCGGGGATTCCTCTCTTCCATTCGGTTGAACGGAGCAAACATGCGAACAGCCTACATAAATCCGGCTGCTCCGACCGTCCACGCATCACCGCTCCGGCGGTGTCCAATCGCTCTTGATCCATCGCCGGCGGCTTAAACGTAGCGCCAGCCCGACGGACACCCCGACACCGATGGCAACGGTCAGATCGACCAGCACCGTCAGTACAAGTGTGAGCAACAGCAGCAGCAAATCGCTCGTTCGCCCGCGCGCATAGGTGCGCCATTTGTGTGGCTCCGTCATATGCCAGGCCGTGAGGATGAGCAGCGCCGCCAGCGCCGGCATGGCCAGGTATCCGGCCAGAGGTGCGGCCAGCAGCATCACCAGCAGAATGACGGCGGCATGGATAATGCCCGCCACGGGTGTCTTGCCGCCCGCCTTGATGTTTGTCGCCGTGCGCGCGATGGCCCCGGTGGCCGGCAGCCCCATGAAGAGCGCCGAGGCTATGTTCGCAGCACCCTGGGCCGTCAGTTCCGCATTGGGCCGATGCTGACCCTCGATCATCTTGTCCGCGACCATGGCCGACAGGAGAGATTCAACCCCGGCCAGAAACGCAATGACGAACGCCGAAGGCAGAAGCTCCACCAGTCGCGACGGCGAAATGTCCGGCAGCTCCGGCCACGGCAACTGGCTGGGCAGGTCGCCAAAGCGCGAGCCGAGGGTGTCCACAGCGGACGGCATCAGTAAAACCAGCGCGGAACCAATCCCGACGGCCACGATCAGGCCGGGAAATCGTGGCGCCACCCGGCGCAGGACGACGATCAGGACCAATGTCACGATCGCGATGCCGAATGCCGGCAAACTGAAGGTTTCCCGCGCATCCCATAGCGCCGGCAGTTTCTCCAGAAACGCGGCGGGGACATTCTCGACCCCGAGCCCGAGAAAGTCCTTCAACTGGCTCGTCGCGATGATCACGCCGATGCCGATGGTGAAGCCATTCACCACGGCTTCCGGGACATATGCAATCAGATTGCCCGCCCGGAAATATCCCGCGACCAGCAGGATGAACCCGGCCATGAACGTGGCCAGGACCAGACCGTCATATCCATGCTCCGCAATTACACCGAAAACGACGACGATGAATGCGCCTGTCGGCCCCCCGATCTGCACCCGGCTTCCGCCGAGCAGCGAGATCAGGAAACCTGCAACAATTGCCGTCACCAGCCCCTTTGCCGGGTCGGCACCCGACGCAATGGCGATGGCCAGACTGAGCGGCAAGGCCACCATAGCGACGGTGGCACCGGCCAACAGATCCGCGACAAACAGCGACCAGTTGTAGGTCTGGATCGTCGTGAGAATTTTGGGTTGGCGCATCTGATGAAACTGGAGTCTTGGGTGAAAACGGTGCCCGGCGTTTATCGTCACCGGCCGGTATAAACCATGCCCCGGGACGCGGGCCAGCGTGGAGATCACGATTGCCTCCATAGCCGACTAACTGCCCGACTGCCGCGTGGAACGAAGCAATGGCGCGCCCGGCAGGATTCGAACCTGCGACATTCGGCTTAGAAGGCCGATGCTCTATCCAGCTGAGCTACGGGCGCCGCGCTGTGCTTCAGAATGGTCTAACCATCGCCGGATTCACCGTAATCGCGAAACCTCAATTTCACGAATCGCACATGACCGTTCCAACGGGCGGGGTTAGTGGCTCCAGGGAATCCTGCGTCCGACCGCGAAGTTGTCCGCGTAAGCCTTTGGCTTGATTTGTCTTTCCTTGGGTTCCTGCACCACATAATCGAGCCCGTGGCGCGTGGCATGAGCTTCCGCGTCGGCGCGGCTTTCGAAGTTCATGCGGACCTGCTGCATGGTGTCGCCCGCACCGGGCCAGCCCATTAGCGGATCGAGCTGCTGGCGGCGCGTCGGCTCGAACTCGAGCACCCAGTTCTGGGTCTTCGCGCGGCCGGACTGCATGGCGGTCTTCGTGGGCTGAAAGATTCGTGCCTTCATGATGCAAATATTTCCCTCGAATGTTGGTCGGGGCGACGAGATTCGAACACGCGACCCCCTGCTCCCAAAGCAGGTGCTCTACCAGGCTGAGCTACGCCCCGACCCCGGTTTTCTCTGCCTTTACCCACCGACCCGTCAAGTGAAAACGGTCCCAATCGGCCCAGACTCTACCGGTTTGCGGCTCATCCAGCGCGAAAGGCTCGGGTTTGGGCATTCAGGCATGCTAAAATATAGACATAAAGCATGACGGACTTCCGCGGCGGAATTCGTTATGGATAGGCCAAGTATCAACAATATCAAATAGTTCAACTGGTTTAAACGGGAGGGTTCAATGAAACCTATTCGCATGCTCAAGTCTCTGGCCGTCGGCGTGACCGCCGTCGGTGTTCTGGCTGCCACACCGGCACTCGCTCAGAACAAGGATTACATCCTCAACACCGCCTCCACGGGCGGCACCTATCATCCGGTCGGCACGGCCATCGCGACCCTGTCGAAGGTCAAGCTCCTGCCGAAGCAGAAATTCAGCCTCACCGCGGTCAACTCCGCCGGTTCGGGTGCGAACGTGCAGGCGCTCGGCGCCAACACCGCCCAGTTCGCCATCGTCCAGGGCCTGTTCGGCTCCTACGCGGCAACCGGCACCGGTCCCGTGACCGCACCGCAGGAGAACATGCGTTCGGTCTCGATGCTCTGGCAGAATGTCGAGCAGTTCGTCCTCGACAACAAGTATGTGAAATCCGGTACGGTAGCCGACATCATCCCCCTCAAGGGCATGACCATGGGTTTTGGCCGCCAGAACTCCGGCACCATCGGCTCGAACCGTGTGCTGCTTGCGGGTCTCGGCCTCGACATGGAGAAAGACTTCAAGCTGATGCATGGCGGCTATGGTCCGTCGGCTGACGCGCTGGCCAACGGCCAGGTCGCAGGCATCGGCGCCCCGGCGGGTCCGCCGACCGGCGCGATCACCAAGCTGCTTGCCTCCAACCAGGGCAAGTTCACGCTGCTCAGCGTGACGCCGGACGAGGCCAAGAAGATGGATAGCGGACGCAATCTCTGGGTCCCCTACACCATCAAGGCCGGCACCTATCCGGGCCAGGACAAGGACGTGCAGACGATCGCGCAGCCGAACTTCCTGGCGGTCAACGCCGATGTGCCCGAAGAGCATGTCTACCTGCTGACCAAGGCCATCTATGAAAACCTGCCGTTCCTGCAGGCGATCCACCCGGCCACCAAGGCCATGGACGTCAAGGCAGCGACGGCCGGTCTTCCCGTGCCGCTCCACCCGGGTGCGGCGCGTTACTACAAAGAGGTCGGGGTCGATATCCCGGCCCACCTGATGGCGAAGTAGCGGACGCCCGCTCAGGACCGAAATGGAGGGTGGTCGCAGGTCGCGGCCACCCTTTTTTCGTATCACCGCGAACTATCTGCCGGGAAAATTGCCATGAGCCAGACACCCTTGCCAGGCATGGTTGATGCCGCTGCCATCGAGATCGAGCCGGAAGAACCGGTCCGGGGATTTCGCGATGGTGTCGTCGATCTCGACTATTCCCTGGCACATCTCGGCCGCTACTGGATCACCCTGCTCGCCATTTGTGCATTCGGTCTCTGGCATGTCGGCACAAATCTGTTCTGGAACGAGCCCGGCCTTTGGCAGAACGCCATCCATTATGGTGGGTTCGGGTTTCTCGGTTTCGTCACCTCGGCAACATTCAAACGCCATGCCGAGAAACCATGGTCGATCGGTCTGGACCTCGTCCTCGGTATTCTGGTCGCCGCCTCCGCGGCGTGGATCGCGGGGGCCGAAACGGGCCTCTATACGCGCACTCTGGCAGAAACCGGCCTGCCATGGCAGTTCACACCGATCGATTGGGCGGCAGGGATCATCATGATCGTCGCGGCCATCGAATTGACCCGCCGGATGACCGGCTGGATCATCCCCGTGCTGGTGATCGTCTCGCTGAGTTACATCCTGTTCCTCGGAGAGGTCCTGCCCGGCGTATTCCGCGCCGCCAGCCTGCCCTTGAGCGACGTACTGTTCCGCTCGCTGTACAATGATGAGGGAATGCTCGGGATCATCGCGACCATCTCGTCGGCCAACATTACCCTTTTCATGATTTTCGGCGCCTTTCTGGTCGTTTCGGGCGCATCGGACTTCGTCATCGAGCTGTCCAAGATCATCGCCGGACGTTTTCGCGGCGGCGCGGCCTTCGTTGCGATCATTTCGTCGGCACTCACCGGCACCATCTCCGGATCGGCCGTCGCCAACACCGCGTCTACGGGGATCATCACGATCCCGCTGATGAAGGCGAACGGTTTTCGCGCCAAGTTCGCCGCCGGGGTCGAGGCTTCCGCTTCGACGGGCGGCCAGATGATGCCGCCGATCATGGGCGCGGGCGCCTTCGTCATGGTGTCGTTCACGGGCATCGCCTACAGCACCATCGTGATTGTTTCGATCATTCCCGCCATCCTGTATTTCATGTCCGTCGGCTTCATGGTCCGCGTCGAATCCATGAAGCACCGGATCGGCACCGAGCAGATCGCCGCCGTCGATTGGCCGAAACTCTGGGGTGGCGCGCTCAATTTCGTGCTCCCGCTCGGCATTATGACCTACATGCTGGTGAGCGGGCGAACGCCCAGCTTCGCGGCCTGTTTCGCGATCGGCACGCTCATCGTCGTCAGCTGGATCACGCCCAACCGCATGGGCCCGCGCAGAATCTCCCGGGCGCTCGTCCTCGGTATCAAGACCTCGATCATGACCGCCGTGCTGCTGGTCACGGTCGGGCTGATCAACAACGCCGTAACCACTTCGGGTCTCGGCAACGGCTTCGCGCTGATGATCGCCCAATGGTCCCAGGGATCGGTCCTGATCGCGGTCATCCTGATCGCAATCGTGTCCCTGGTTCTGGGCATGGGGCTGCCGGTGACCGCTGCCTACATCGTGCTGTCAATCCTGTCGGCGCCGGCGCTCGCCGGCCTTCTGGCCGACGGAATCCTCGTGGACATGCTGGTCAACGGCATCTCCGACCCGGCCCAGGCGGCCATGTTCGCGCTGATCGATTCACCACATGTAGCGAATGTTACCCAAGGGATGAGTCTCGAGGCCGCAAAGGAGCTCGTCAGCGGCATGCCCTTCGAACTCGCATTGGTCATCCGTCCTGCCCTGATCGACGCCGAAACGCTGACGGTGTTTCTGTTGACCGCGCATCTGATCGTGTTCTGGCTGAGCCAGGATTCAAACGTGACGCCGCCCGTCTGCCTCGCTGCCTTCACCGCCGCCGGAATCGCGAAGTCGCCCCCCATGGCAACGGGTGTCGAGGCCTGGAAAATCGCCAAGGGGCTCTACATCATCGTGCTGTTGTTCGCCTTCACGCCACTGATCGGCGCAGGTTTCTGGGAAAGCATCCAGATCGGCGGCTTCGCCCTGTTCGGGATCTATTCACTGACCGCGATGATCCAGCGCTATTCCGAAGGGCCTTTGCCGCTCTGGCTCTATCCGGTGCTGATCGCCGGCGGCGCGCTTTGCTTCATCCCGTTGAATCTGCCGTTGAATGTCGTCGGCGCGGTGCTGGTCGCGGGTGTTGTCGTGTTCACGTCACGGCGGCGGCGCGAGACCGAGATCGTCGACGCAATCTAGGCGCGCGTTATTCCCGCAGCGAGCGGGAAATCGACTGCTCGACCGGGCTCACCAGATACTGGATCAAGGTGCGTTCGCCGGTGCGGATCAATACTTCGGCCGGCATGCCCGGCTGCAGCGTCAGGCCATTCAGGCGCGGATCATTCTGGTCCTTCAGGTCGATCCGCGCGGTGTAATATTCCTCGCCCGAATTCGAATCCGTCAGGCGGTCCGCCGATACCCAGGTGACCGTGCCATCCACCGTCGGCGTCACGCGCTGGTTGAATGCCGACAGGCGCACTTGGGCATCGAGCCCCGCGCGCACGATATCGATGTCCGTCGGGGTCACTCTGGCCTCGATCACGAGTTTCTCGCTATCGGGCACCACGTCGAGCAGACGGTCGCCGGGCCGGATGACACCACCGCTCGTAAATACCTGCAAATCAACGGCAAAGCCGTCGATCGGGCTGACGATTTCGACCCGGTCCAGCACGTCGTCCGCAGCACGGAAACGTTCCGCCAGATCGAGCAGCTGGCTCTCGACTTCGCGAAGCTCGGCAACAACCTCGTTCACCTGTTCGGTGCGCAGTTCAACGATGCGAATTTCAGACTCGCCGATGCTCTGGCGTGCCCGTGCGATGGCCGCGCGGTTCTGCCCGCGTTCGCCCTCGATCTCGGCTGCCCGCCGCTGCAAAGACAGCAGTCGGGATTTCGGCGTCAGGCCCTTGTCGAAGAGCGTCTGCAGGTCGGCGACTTCGCCGTTGATCAACACCAGCTGTTCATCGGCCGATCTGATCTGGGCGCGCAAACCCTCGATTTCCTCGCGGAACTGGCCGATACGCTGCCTGAGAATTCGCCGCTGGCCCTCGATCGAGTTGCGCCGGGCCTCGAAAATGCCGATCTGGCCCTGCATCGTTTCCTGTACGCTCGGGTCGTTCCCCTGAGACGTCAGAATTTCGGGAAACGTGACGGTCTCGCTGCCGTCGCGTTCGGCCCGCAGGCGCGCTGCCAGGGCGAGCGCGGCATTGCGCTGCCCCGTGATCAACTGCAGTTGGGCCCGCGGTTGGGTCTCGTCGAGCCGGATCAGCACCTGCCCCGCTTTGACCTTGTCGCCATTGCGGACCACGATCTCCTTCACGATCCCGCCCTCGAGATGCTGGATCGTCCGGCGATTTCCCTCGACCCCGACCGTGCCGATGGCGATGGCCGCACTGTCGAGAGGTGCTAAGAAAGCCCAGAAACCGAAAAAACCGAAGAAAATCAGAATGATCACCGAACCTATCAGGATCGGTGTGCGGGTTCCCAACTGTTCGCCGCCCCCGCCCGGCGGGGGCGGCGGCGTGCCACCTGCCGTCAGGTCCAGCTGCGCGAGCGCCTGCGCGCCCTGCTGTGGCGCAACCTGCATGCTCTCCCCGCCCGGCTCTCGCCTTTGCGATGCGTCGCTCATGCCTCACTCGCCGGCGGTTGTTCACCGCTGATCGCCTGGGTTTGACCGGTGACCTGTTCCGGTGTGACCGTCGCCGGTTCCGGACGCCCGGTCAGCTTGGCCATGACCTCGTCTCGCGAACCATAGATTTCGGTCTTGCCGTCCCGCAGCACCAGAATCTTGTCGACATGCTCCAGCATGCTCGGTCGGTGCGCGATGACCACAATCGTCACGCCGCGCCGGCGCATCTCATCGATCGTATCGAGCAATGCCTGCTCACCGACACGGTCGAGGCTTGCATTGGGCTCGTCCAGGACCAGAAGCATCGGCGCACCGAACAACGCGCGCGCCAGGGCGATACGCTGGCGTTGTCCGCCGGAGAGAATGCCGCCTGCCTCGCCGATCTGGGTCTCGTAGCCGTCGGGCAGTGAAAGTATCATCTCGTGGACATCGGCCAGCTTGGCCGCGGCAATCACATGTGCGTCCTCGGATTCACCCATGCGGGCGATATTCTCCTTCACCGTACCGCCCAGCAATTCCACATCCTGCGGCAGGTAACCCATGTAAGTCAGGCGGTCGACGTCGTTCCAGCTGGTCATTTCCACCCCGTCGAGACGGACATGGCCTGACGTGGGGGCCCAACTGCCGACCAGCAGCCGCGCCAGCGTGGTCTTCCCGGCCGCCGACGGCCCGATCAGGCCAAGTGCTTCACCCGGGTCCAGAGAGAAGCTCACACCGTTGATGATCGGCTCCGTGCGCCCCGGCACGCCGAGCACCACGCTATCGACCGTCAGTCGGCCCTGTGGTGGCGGCAGCTCGATGCTGTCGCGTTCGCTGCTGATTCCGATCAGCTCCTTCAGGCGCGCATAGGAACCGCGGGCGGCGACCATACCCTTCCAGGCCCCGATTGCCTGTTCGACCGGCGCCAGCGCGCGTCCCATAATGATCGAGGATGCGATCATCGCGCCTGGCGTGATTTCCTGCTGGACTGCGAGGAACGCACCTGTGCCCAGCACGCCGAGCTGAATGACAAAACGCATGAATTTGGCGATTGCCGTGATCATGCCGCCGCGCCGGCTGGCGAGCGCCTGCAACGCGATCATCCGGCCATTGTCGCGGTTCCAGCGGCTGATCAGGTTTGGCAACACGCCCATCGCCGCGATCATGTCGGCATTGCGAACCGCGGTTTCAGCCTGATGCGTCGCACGTTGGGACTGGCCGCTTGCCTGCGCCAGCGGATCGCGGGTGTACATCTCGTTCGCGAGCGCAAGGCCGAACAAAATGACCGCGCCGATCGAGGCGATCCAGCCCAGGCTCGGATGCACGAAGAATATGACGGCCAGGAAAATCGGCACCCATGGGGCATCGAGTATGGCGAACACCCCGGGCCCGGTCAGGAAGGTCCGCACGGTCTCGAGATCGCGCAGGCCACGAACCGACGGGTCATTGGTGTGGTTCAGGGCGCTTGTGACGCTGCTGCCGAGGATCGTGCCGCCCAACTTGCCGCTCATCCAGCTGGACAGGCCGATCATCACATAGGTGCGCACCCCCTCCAGGGCCGCCAATGTCAGCAGACTGACGATCGCGATGGTCGTGAGGACGACCAGCGTGTCGATATTGCCGCTACCGAGCACCCGATCGAAGACCTGCAGCATGTAAAGCGGCACGGTCAGCATCAGCATGTTGATGAAGAAGCTGAAAACAATAACGGGTGTAAAACCGCGCTTGATCGTCGAGATCGCGTCCGCAAACAGGTCAGTGACCGGCGGATTGCCGGCGCCGGATGGCGCGTTACCCATCATCGCCAATGGTGACAATGCGGTTGATTTCGTCGGACTGGAACCCGATCGCCATGGGGCGCACTACTCCTGGAAGCGAGACAACGTCGTATAACTCTTCGACGATACCCTCGATTCGCAGCCAATGCAGCGTATCTCCGGTTTCCGTGTCGATCACAAGCAGGCCACAGCGGGCCTCTGCCCCCGCTTTCCCGAGTTTGTCGTCGAGCGGCAGGCCCTGAAAAGTCCCCGCTTCGCGAGGCAGCGACAGACCAACGATCGCAAATTTGCCGGCAAAGGCCAGCCCGCGCAGGAAACCAGGGCAAAACGCGATGGGCTCGAATGACCCGCTATCCGAGTTGATGAAGCCGAGCTCACCGGTGCCGGCATTCAGCATCCAGAGCTTGTCGTTGTGCCAACGCGGTGAATGAGGCATCGACAGCCCGTCCGCCACGATCTCGTTGTTGGTGACATCAATGATAACGCCGCCATCGGTACGCTTGTCGCGCCAGCCGTCGGCCACGTCGCTGGTTGAGACGGCGCTGACATAGGCCGGCGCGCCATCCCGCATCGCCAGGCCGTTCAGGTGACAACGGTCTTCCGGTGCCAGGCGGGTAATGAAATCAGGCACCCAGACCGGCCGGAAACTGCGGGTCGCGTCGGTTGTCGCCAGACAGGAGAATTTCGTATTGGCGAAGACGATGCTGCCATCGGTGCGGATACCCATGTCGTGGGTGTCGATATCGCCCGTCGTGTAGCCGACCTGGGGCACGTAAAGCCGGTCGTGATCATTGTGGAGTTGGCCCGGCTCCAGCGCATTCTCAAAACGCCAGACCTGGTAGAGCGAACTCATCCAGAGCGTTTCACCCGCAGCGGCAAGGCCCATGCAGCGATTGAAGGTTCGTTCGAAGATGGTCATACGACCATCTTCGCGCCGCCCCAGGAAAAAGAGCTTGCCGGCCTGGTACGTGGTGAACGCGAGCGAAACTCCGTTCTCCGCCATCCAGGTCGTGAAATGGCGCGATACGTTGATCTCGAGTTTACGCTCGGACTCTGCGGTGTCCGTCAAATCAGGAAGTCGTCCTCGTGGAGGTTGGCCTCCTGTACACCGATCAGGGTCAGGCTGTCATCCCCATCGAGGGTGATAACCGTGTCCGCACCGCTGTCATTGGTCGCGGTCAGCAGGTCGGCGAAGTCCGTAAACCCGAAGTCGGAGACGTCGATCACGTCTTCGCTGCCCGCACCTTCCGTAAAGTCGGTGATGACATCGTCGCCCGTACCGTCGGTGAAGACGAACAGATCGTCCCCGCCGTTGCCGGTCAGTGTGTCGTTGCCTGCGCCACCGTTCAGCGTATCGCCGTAAGACGTACCCTCGATGGTATCTTCGTCCGAGCCGTCGACATCGACGAACAGGCCGGTACCCGACGAGGCCGTGTCGCTGTTGGACGTCTCGGTCGCCGTCGCCTCGACGGTGATCACGAAGTCGTCGCCCGACAGGTCCTGCTTGCCGAAGATGACATATGTGGCGCCCGAACTCGCACCGTTCGGATCGGCATAATGTGCGCCGATGACGATGTCGTCGAAGCCATCACCGTTGACGTCGCCCGCGGCACCGGCAGACCAGCCGGCATTGTCACCGCCGTTAATGCCCTGGATTTCGAAACCGACCGTGCCGTCGCCCGCGGCGAAGTCACCCATATCGATCTCTGCTGCGAACCCGGTATTCGTGCCGAACACAACGTAGACGCCGCCTTCGTCATTCTGACCATCCGGGTTGGCCTTCGGTGCGCCAACCAGCACATCGTCGAACCCGTCTCCGTTGAGGTCACCGGCATTGCGGACAACATGGCCCACACGATCCTGTGCCTCGGCACCCGAGATGATGAACCCGAGGGTCCCATCGCCGCCGTTGACCGTGGCCAACTCGCTGGTCTCGATGACGCCATCGCTCGTACCGTCGAGCGCATCGAGCGCCGCCAGGTTCGTCTGGCCACCGAAGATCACATAGGCCTCGCCGGAGTCGGTTCCATTAATCCCGTCGGCCCGGTAGGAACCGATGATGATGTCGTTGATACCGTCACCGTTGATATCACCAGCCTCGTTGATCGAGCGGCCCATCCGGTCATTGGAGGCCATGCCGTTGAAGATGAAACCGTTGGTCCCGTCCAGATCACCCAGGGAGAACTCGGCTCCCAGTGTGTCCGTACCGTACACGATATAGGCCTGGCCGGAGCTGCCGCCATTCGGATCCGCAAGACGGCCGCCGATCAGCAACTCGTCCTTGCCGTCACCGTTCATGTCCTGCATGCCCGAGATCTGGCGGCCTGTGGCGTCACCGACACCGAAGCCGCGGATCACGACACCCTCGGAACCGTCCCCCGTACCGGCCGAAGCCGCACCGTTGGACGGGTCCATGAAGTCCTGCACATCGATTTCGGCCGCAAATCCGGTCGTTTTGCCGAACACCAGATAAGTAGCACCATAATCCAGCGCCACCGGGTTCACTCCATCCTCGAAGTCGTTGCCCGTCGCGCCGATCGCCATGTCGTCGATGCCATCGCCGTTGAAGTCGAAACCGCCGGTCGTGGAATAACCGGTGAATTCGTTCGACGTCGCGGGTGCGACCGGCGAGCCGTTCAGGATGAAGCCACGTGAGCCGTCACCGCCGTCCGCCGCCTGCAACTGGGCGAGATCGATAAGACCATCGACCGTACCGTCGTCCGCATCCATCGCCGCGAAGTTGGCGTTGCCCGCCGAACCGAACACCACATAGGACCGGCCGGATACGTTTCCATCCGGGCTCGCCAGGGGCGAACCGATGATGATGTCGTCATAGCCGTCATTGTTCAGATCACCGGCCGAACGTACCGAAGTGCCCATCCGATCCCCGGCATTCGCGCCGGCGAAGGTGTAGGACTGGGCCGGCGTTGTGGCGCTGATAATGGTCTCCGCCGCATGGGTCGTGCCACCGAAGTAGAGGGTGACTTCGCCCGAGTTGGTCCGACCGAACGAATCGCCGCCAACGGAGCTGGTCAGGATGTCGGCAAAGCCGTCACCGTTCACATCGCCCGCCGTGGCCACATCGAAGCCGTTATTGTCCTGGCCGGTCGAACCGTCCAGCACGAAGCCCAGCGATCCATCGCCGCCACCGGCCGTGGTCAGATCGAACAGGTCGAACGTCGAACCGAAGATCGGTCCCGGAGGCGCCACGTTGATCGTCAGGCCAACGAGATCCGCCTTGGTCAGGGTCCAGGTACCGTCATTGTTGTCGGTACCGTTGTTGAACGTCGCGTTCGCCGGAACGTCCGAAAGCGTAATCGTGTGCACTTCCGACCCGTCTTCATCCGGGAA
The DNA here is from genome assembly GCA_039980135.1 of Alphaproteobacteria bacterium. NCBI lineage: Bacteria > Pseudomonadati > Pseudomonadota > Alphaproteobacteria > Alphaproteobacteria bacterium. The sequence continues at coordinate 2,725 of JBDXCV010000013.1, read as the reverse complement.
ATCGATGGTCAACGGCACAGGAACCGCCGTGTCCGTCGCACCGACGGCATTCAGTGCCACGATGATCGGTTGATCGGCGACCGCGACGACCAGCAGGTCAACTGTCGCCGTGTCCGTCCCGCCGTTCCCGTCGGAAACCGTGTAGGTGAAGCTGTCCGCACCCGAGAAGTGCTCGAACGGCACGTAAGTGAAGTCCCCGTTCGGAGCCATGGTCACCGTTCCGCCATTTGCGGAGATGATCACCGGCTCGACGACGTTCAGAATGTCAGAGGCATCAACATCGGTGTCGTTGCCGAGAACATTGCCGATCACCGGAATGTCCTCGATGCCGCCGAAGCTATCTCCGTTCGCGACCGGGCCGTCATTCGTGCCCTGGATGGTGATCGTCACCGTCTCTGTGTCCGTACCGCCGTTGCCGTCGTCGACGGTCACGTCGTAGGACTGGACCAGCGTGTCGCCGGCGCCGAGGCTGTCGAGAAGGCTGTCATTGACCGAGAAGTCCCAGTCGATGGTGTTGCCCGCACCGAGAACCGCAGCAAAAGTTCCGAGGTAACCCACGCCGTTCGCCGACTGGCTCACCGTGTGGCTGTCCGTCAGGTCGACATCCGCGAAATTCAGGGTGCCGCTGTCGGTCAGATCATCGGTGTTCTCGCCCGCATCGCCGTCCGGCAATTCGGTCACGTCACCCGTCGTATCGCCGCCGGTGATCACCGGCGCGTCGTTCGTGCCCGTGATGGTGATGGTCACCGTCTCGGTGTCCGTGCCGCCGTTACCGTCGTCGACGGTCACGTCGTAGCTCTGGACGATGGTCTCGCCATCGCCGAGATGGTCTACCAAGCTGTCATTGACCGAGAAATCCCAGTCAATGTTGCCGCCGTTGATCACCGCGTTGAATGCGCCAACATAGCCGATGCCGTTGGCAACGCTGGAAGCCGTGTGGGTGTCGCTCACGTCGCCGTCGGAGAAGCTCAGGGAGCCCGAGTCCGTCAGATCATCGACATTCTCGCCCGGGGCGCCGTCGGCAATCTCGGTCACATCACCCGTGGCATCGCCACCGGTAATGACCGGGGCTTCATTCGTGCCCGTGATGGTGATGGTCACCGTCTCGGTGTCCGTCCCGCCGTTGCCGTCGTCGACGGTCACGTCGTAGGACTGAACCAACTGCTCGCCGGCCGCCAGGCCGTCCAGCACGCTGTCGTTGACCGTGAAGGTCCAGTCGATGTCCGAACCGTTGATCACCGCGGCGAAGGAACCGAGGTAGCCAGCACCATTTTCAACGCTGGAGACCGTGTGGGTGTCGGTGATGTCCACATCCGTGAACGGCAGCGTGCCCGTATCGGTCAGGTCGGCCGTGTTCTCACCGGCATCGCCGTCGGGAAGCTCGGTAACCGAACCGGTTGTATCGCCGGCACCGATCACCGGCGCGTCGTTCGTGCCCGTGATGGTAATGGTCACCGTTTCGGTGTCCGTCCCGCCGTTACCGTCATCAACGGTCACGTCGTAGGACTGAACGATCGTCTCGCCGGCCGCCAGGCCGTCCAGCAGGCTGTCGTTGACCGTGAAGGTCCAGTCGACGTCGCTGCCATTGATGACCGTATCGAAGCTGCCGATGTAACCTGCGCCATTATCGACGTCGCTCACCGTATGAGTGTCGATCAGGTCTACATCCGTGAAGGCCAGCGAACCAGAGTCCGTCAGGTTGTCGGTGTTCTCACCGGTCGCGCCATCCGCGATCTCGGTGACGCCACCCGTGGTGTCGCCGCCGGTGATAACCGGGGCGTCGTTGGTGCCCGTGATGGTGATGGTGACAGTTTCCGTGTCCGTGCCGCCGTTACCGTCATCGACGGTCACGTCGTAGCTCTGCACAATGGTCTCGCCAACCGCGAGGTAATCCACCAGGCTGTCGTTGACCGTGAAGGTCCAGTCGACCGAGCCAGCACCAACGACAGCACCGAAGCTGCCGATGTAGCCGATACCGTTGTCGACGCTGGACACCGTGTGCGTGTCCGCGATGTCTTCATCGGTGAAGGTCAGCGAACCACTGTCCGTCAGGTCATCGATATTCTCGCCCGATGCGAGATCCACGATCTCCGTCACACCGCCGGTCGAATCACCGCCGGTAATGACCGGGGCTTCATTCGTACCCGTGATGGTGATCGTCACCGTCTCGGTGTCCGTGCCGCCGTTTCCGTCATCGACGGTCACGTCATAGCTTTGAACAACGGTCTCGCCGGCGGCTAGGCCGTCCAGCAGGCTGTCGTTAACCGTGAAGGTCCAGTCGATGTCGCCGCCGTTGATGACCGCTCCGAACGTGCCGAGATAACCCGCGCCATTGTCGACACTGGAAACTGTGTGGCTGTCCGTCAGGTCCACATCCGTAAAGGCCAGCGATCCCGTGTCGGTCAGGTCCGCGGTGTTCTCGCCCGCGTCGCCATCCGGCAACTCGGTCACAGCACCGGACGTGTCGCCGGCGCCGATGATCGGGGCGTCATTGGTGCCCGTGATGGTGATGGTCACCGTCTCGGTATCCGTCCCGCCATTCCCGTCATCGACGGTCACGTCGTAGGATTGAACGATCGTCTCGCCGACTGCGAGGTGATCAACGAGGCTATCGTTGACGGTAAAGGTCCAGTCGATCGAACCCGTGCCGTCACCCGTCGCCGGATCGCTGATGACCGTGGCAAACGAACCGATGTAGCCCGCACCGTTGTCAACGCTCGACACC